>CAVPLE010000127.1:0-9159 GCA_963705865.1 uncultured Holophagaceae bacterium
GAACGATATTGCTACTGGGACTGCAGGACAAGCTGTTTCTGGGCAACCTGGATGCCCGGCGGGACTGGGGCTTCGCGGGCGATTATGTGGAAGCCATGTGGCGCATGCTCCAGCAGGACACGCCCGATGACTACGCGGTGGCCACCGGTGAAAGCATCACCATCCGCGACTTCCTGGGGCTCACCTTCGGCCGCCTGGACCTGGACTGGCAGAAGCATGTGGAGATCGATCCCCGCTACTTCCGCCCCGCCGAGGTGGACCACTTGGAAGGCGACGCCACCAAAGGCCGCCGAATCCTGGGTTGGGAACCGAAGACCGACATCCGGGCCCTGGCCGCCATGATGGTGGACTCGGATCTCCGGCTGGCCCAGAAGGAACAGGTCCTCCGCGACGCCGGCCACGCTGAGGCCCCGCGGGCCGGGTACCGCTGAACCATCCCGAGGGAGAGTTCAGACCAGGGGGCGTACGGCCATCAAGGCGTAGTCCCGGGGCCCGAAGAGGCAATCCGCGGCTTTCAGGAGAGACTTGTTCCCTGACCAGGCCCTTTTCGCACGCTGAAGGTCGCGTTCGTCACCATGAAGTCGAAGGATCTCTGGCTGCTCCCACCCGATCTGGCTGGCCATGAACGCAAGGAAAGCCTGCGGGACCGGGCTCCGGTGGGTCGGATCCAGATAGAAGGTGTGAGCCCCCACCTGTAGGTTCTCGGCATTCGGCGTCTCCAGGATGAGGAGACCTCCGGGTCTCACCACCCGGAGGCCTTCCCGAAGCAACTCAATGACAAGTTCCGGGGGGAGGTGCTCGATCACATGGAAGGCACTGAGCCCGTCCACGCTACCCGCATCGCGCGCGCGCAGACATTCCATCAAATCCCCGACCTGGACATCAAGACCCGAATTCCTGGCCGCCTCAGCCATGCCCTCGTTGCCATCCACACCAAGGCCTCGGACGCCAGTGCGCGCCAGGACCCGAAGCCATTCGCCGCGCCCGCAGCCGAGGTCGAGCCACAAGGGATCCAAGATCCCGGCGAAGGCCCTCCTCACCCTGGGCACGTAGACCTCCAGACGTTCTTCGATCAGGGCCTCGCTGCCCCGGAAAGTGTCCTCGAAGGCTCGGTAGTACCGATCGAAGCCTTCTCCGGCTAAAGAGGTGGTTCCACCCTGGGCGATCGGGGCAACCGGGGTCTCCCTTTGCCGAATCATCCGGAGATCTTCCCGGATGGCACGCAGAGCCTCCTGGATCCCCTCTGGATGATCGGACTGACGGAGCGAAGCGTGCTGCCGGGCCACCAGATCGTTCACAGTGGCTGATAGATTCCGAAGGGCCTCGATCAGTGCCAAATTGAGCCGCTGTTGGTCCAAAAAGAGTTCGCGCCCTCCTCGCCAGGCAACCCGAGCCACTTGGCGTGAGATCCATCGCTTGATTCTGGAGCCGGGCTCTTGTGAATCTGCCGGAACAGGTTTGGCGGCAATCTGCAGATCCCTGAACCAGGCCAAGTCTTCAGGATGCACTTTCTCTGGAACGTCCAATGAGGTGGAAGGAGGCATGCTAAAGCTCCAAATCGGTGCTGTAGATCTGTAGGTATCATCCAGGATACCTGAGGCGACCCCCAAAGCTATTCCAGGAGTCACAGCGTCTTAGACGAGGAGCCATCCATGCCCACCGCATCCGTATCCTCTCTGCGGATTGCCTGCCTTCTCATCGCGTTGCCACTCTTCGCAAAGACTCCTCACTTCACCGTACAAGAGGCGATCCGGGCGGAGTGGGCGCGGCAACCCCTGGCTTTCACAGAGGCCCAGAAGGCAGCCATGCCCCAAACAGACCGTGCCCGGCTTGAGCGCACAATCCAACGTAGCGGTGTGTCCGGCGCGCTCGCCCTGCTTTCGTTGGAGCTCGAGAAACCCACGGAAGTCCTGTGGCTGGCGAAGGCGGCCGTGGCGACATCCCCCCGGGAGCGGTTCGATGCCCTCTTCTTCCTGAACCGGCTCAAGAGCCCTCAGGCGCTGAAGGCGTTGAGTGGGCTCACGCCCAGCGATGCTGCCGCCTGGCCGGGACACCTGCACCTGGAAGGCTCCATTGCCACGGCCCGGCTGAACGGCGCCGAGGTATCCCCTGCCCTCCAGGCCTTCCTCGATGCGCTCCAGAAGATCGGCAAGGTCGACCCCGTTCGCGCCCAGGCCGCCCGCCTGAGACTGGTGATGGCGGGTAAGGAGAAGGAACTGCTGCCTCTGGTCCCCGCAACGGCGGGGAACATTCTGGCGTTGATGGATGCCTGGAACCGCGGTCCCTGGTCCAGCCGCCGGGAGCTGGCGCTGACGGCCTTCACCTCGCTCTCGCCGGAATCCCCGGCCTGGGCCAGGTTCGGCCTTGGCCGTCCTGATCAAGCCACTCTGGATCAGGCTTGCGTCGGCATCCTCTCCAGGCTGGCGGAAGGCATTCCGAAGCCGGCACCCGTGGAGGCGTTCGAGGTGGAGGGCGCCCCTTGGCCTTGCTCAAGCAGCCCGCTGGCCCAGTGGTACGGATTCCAGGCACTGGCCAAGCTCGAATCACCTCTGCCTGGCCTCCAGCCGCTCATGGAACGGGACCGCCCATTCGGTGCCTCCAGCCCGCTGCTGCTGGGTGCGATGCTACCAGCCATGCGGAACCAGAATCCCGGGCGGGCAGATCGGTTGCGCGCACGTCTCCTGGCCGGATCCGATCCCATCGCCCGCGCCGCCGCCATCGAGGATCTGCCTGCGGCGCCTGCGGACCTTGCGGTGCTGACCAGGCGCGTCTGGACCGACACCCAATTCGAAACCCAGCAGACCCTGATCCACAGCTACGCTCGCTGGAAGATGACACTGGAAGAGCAGAAGGCGCAGTTGCGCCCGTGGCTCCAGCATCCCAACTGGACCTGCCGCTGGGAGGCGTACCAGGCGCTGGTGAAGCTGGATCCGACTACGTCCTGGCCTACCGCGCCAGAGCCCACGGAGATCGACCGCGCCATCCTGAAAGAAGCCACTCGTCTCGCCGAGCGTGGGAGACCTGTCCGCTTGCGCATTTCCCTGAGTGGAAAGCGAAGCTTTACGCTCCGCCTCGATCCCACCGTGGCGCCCATGAACGTCGCCAACCTGGTGCTGCTGACCCGCAGAGGCTATTTCAACGGCCGCCTGGTGCCCCGGGTGGTGCCAGACTTCGTCGTGCAGATGGGATCTCCTTTCGACACCATGGACGGTGGCCCCGGCTACACCGTGCGCTGCGAGAACAGCCTCGACTGGTACGGCCCCGGCAGTGTCGGTATGGCCCTCTCGGGCAAGGACACCGGCGGCAGCCAGTTCTTCATCACCACCAACGCAACGCCCCATCTGACGGGTCGGTACACGCGCGTGGGTGAGGTGGAGGACCTGGATCACGCCTTGAAGATCCTCGACGACCTCGAACTGGGCGCAAGGATCGCGGCCATCAAGGTTCTTGAACCGTGAAGCGACAAGGATGTCGGACCGTCGCGATCGGCCTGATGGCGGGGCTGGGAGCCTGGGCCCAGGCGCCCCTGCTCCAGGATGGCGCCGCCACCCTTCGGCAGGCGCAGCGGGCCTGGACCCTGGGGGAACCGCCCCTGCCGCCCTTGTCTTTTCCTTCCTTCGAGGTGGGCCTGGGCGGCGCCGGATCGGAGGGGCACTACGCACCCCTCATTGGGGGCGAAGGGCTGGGCCATGGCACCCGGGGCTGGGGGCTGGGTCTGCAGGGCCGGTATGTTCAAGGCGGCTGGTCCGTTTCGGCCACGGTCCTCGGCTTGAGCGATCATGGCCGCGCCTCCGGCACCCTCCAGCGCGCCGCTCTCGCCTATCAGTGGGAATCGGGTTGGCGGCTGGCTCTTGAGCAAACCCCCTTTGCCTGGGGATCGGGCATCCTTGGCGGCGATCTGCTGGGCGACTCCGCTCGACCCTTCGCGCGGCTCTCCCTGGCGACTGGGGAAGCCAACTTCTTTTTGGGCCATTGGCGCGCGGAGGCTTTCGTCGGGCGCTTGGAGGTGGATCGGCCCATCCCGGAATGGATTCCCGATCGGGACGCGCGGATCGCCGCCCAGGCCGCGGGATTGGATCTGCAAAAGCCCCTGCTCCGAGGCGCCTTGGTGCGGGCTGCCTTTGGATCCCTCGTGGAAGCCAGCTTGGGAACCGTGACCCTGGCGGGCGGTCAGGACGCCCAGGGCCAGAGCGCGTCCAGCGCCGCCGAACGCACCTCGACTCTGGCGGAGCTGAAGGTGCGGGTTCCCGCCCTGGCACGCTTCGTCCATGCCCAGGGTGCCTCGCTTCACTTCAATCGCAGCGCCGCCCCGGAGAGCTCTTCCGTCACCTTGGTCCCTGCCCGCGATCTCGAAAGCCTCCAGCTGGTCTGGGAGCGCTGGGACCTAGGGCTTGAATACGCCGGAGCCGCCTCCCACCGAGCCGCTGCATCCTTCACCCAGCCCACCTACCTCGCGAGGTTCTCCACGCATGGCGATCCGCTGGGAGGGGTCTTTGGGCGCGATGCCGTCACGCGCACGGTCGAACTGGGTCTGCCCCTCTTTCTGGAAGGTCAGGGGCGGCTCAGGGCCGTCCGGGCCACGGCAGCCATGGATGGTCCGATGGGCACCGGTTCCTGGTTCCTCCAGGGCGAGGCCCAATGGCGCACGCCCACCGGCCGGATCGGCGCCTCCGTGGCCTCGCGGAGGGACGAATTCCCGGGATCGCTCTTGCGCTGGGGCTGGGCCTTCACTATCTTCCAGAGCTTCCGCGTCTTCTGAAGCCTGGACTGCCTGCGCTATCCTGATGGCCCTTATCGAGGTGCGAATGGCGTTGTCCCGCGATCAACTGGTTCGTCGCGCGGCGCAGGAGTTGCGCGATGGGTACTATGTCAACCTCGGCATCGGCATCCCCACCCTCATCGCCAATGCGATTCCCGAAGGCATGGAGGTGATTCTCCAGAGCGAGAACGGGCTGCTGGGCATCGGCCCCTTCCCCACGCCGGAGGAGGTAGATGCCGACCTCATCAACGCGGGCAAGCAGACCGTGACGACCGCCCCGGGCGCCAGCTTCTTCAACAGCGCCGACAGCTTCGCCATGATCCGGGGGGGCAAGATCGATCTCAGCATCCTGGGCGCCATGCAGGTGGACATGGAGGGCAACCTCGCCAATTGGATGATCCCCGGCAAGATGGTCAAGGGCATGGGCGGCGCCATGGACCTGGTGGCGGCGGCGAAGCGCGTGGTGGTGGTCATGGATCACACCAGCAAAGACGGCGAATTCAAGATCCTGCGCAAGTGCAATCTGCCCCTCACGGGCCAGCGCTGCGTGCATCGCATCATCACCGATCTGGCTGTCATCGACGTGGTGCCGGGCCGCGAAGGCTTGCGGCTGGTGGAAGTGGCCCCAGGCGTCACCCGAGAAGAAGTCCAGGCCCAGACCGAGCCCCCGCTCGTGATGGACCGCGTAACCGAAATGACCGGTCTGTGAGGCCCCATGATGAACCGCCTGCTTCCCGCCACCGCCATCCTGTTCACGCTCGCCTGCAACGCCCCGGGAGATGCCGTGCCAGCCAAGCCCGCCGAACCCTTTAAACCCTCCCTGAGCCTCCGACCCGTGGCCATCAGCCTGGCCAAGGGCGCCACTCAGGCCTTCCAGGCGGAGATCAACTACCCCGAGGGTATGAGCTACATCCGCCAGCCCGTGGCCTGGTCGGTAGTGGAACCGGGTGGAGGCACCATCACCGGTGCGGGTCTCTACACAGCCCCCGCCACGTCCGGCACCTACCACGTGCAGGTCAAGCGCGAGGATTTCCCGGAGGTAGCCGCCACGGCCACGGTGGCGGTAAAGTGAGCGATTCTTCGCGGACATGGCAAGTCGCGGCTGGTGACGGTGATCGAGCCTATCCAGATCTTTGCATCGATTGGTCGGTGATCCTTGATGGACCTGGAGATCTTGGGCCCTGGCCAAAATGCAAACAGGCCCTGCTCGATCGTGGAACCACGCCACAAATGGCGGCTGAGCTTCGCCGCTTCTGCGAAGAAATCTCAGATGGAGACAGAATCGTACTTCGCGTGGGCCTCAGCAAAGTATTCGGAGTGGGGCATATAGTTGGTGACTACGAGTGGAATGAAGCCTTTGGCGATGTGGATGGCTGGCGGATTCAGCATATCCGCCGTGTTCGATGGCATTGGATCGCCCCCTCTGGCCAGCCCATGCAATTCGCTGGAACGCCCATGAAAATTGGGACGACGCAACGCCTCGACGCCTCTGCGGTATTGACCTGGGTGGATGGTCTGGAACCGAAATCCTCCACCGGCCTACTGCCGCTGCTCCCAGCCAAAACCGAATTGCTCGAACTTGATCGCCTGATGGAGCATCTTTTCTTCCACGGCCTGGGAGCTGCCTCACTTTCTGAACTTCAGTCTAAAGTCTCAGATATCATCCAATTGAGCCGCTGGTACGATGCGCGCCAAGAGGATCCCTCCGAATCGGAAACGGTCAGCCACCTCGTGATGCCGCTTCTCCGCGCTCTAGGGTGGTCGGCGCAGTTCGCGGCCGTGGAATGGCAGAAGCTAGATATCGCACTGTTCAAGCGCCTTCCCCGAGGAGATGAGTCACTCGATACCGTGGTGGAAGTCAAGAAGCGTGGTAGCTCCCTCACCCGAGCGCTCGGACAGGCTCAAGGTTACGCAAATGGTCCAGGTCGAGTGAATTGTGGCCGCATCATCCTGACCGATGGGATCCGATACAGCATCTTCGTCAGACAGGAGGATGGCAGTTGGCCCCTCACCCCTGAAGCCTATTTGAATCTGACTCGACTTCGAGATGGCTACCCCGTGCTGGGTTGTCAGGGTGCCACCGCGGCATTCATGCTCCTAAGCCGTGATTGGGATGAAGGATTTACGTCCGGCCAGAACCTGAGGAAACGAATGAGCCGCGTGTCCTGGTCAGGATGAAGGTCGAGCCATGAATCTCTATTCCGCCCTGCGGCCCCTGATCTTCCGCCTCGATCCCGAAACCGCCCACAACCTCGCCTTCTGGTTGGGTGAGCGCGCCTGCTCCTGGCCCTGGCTGCCGAGGCCAGAGCATCCAGCCTCCTTCCAGCGAACCGCCTTCGGCCTGACCTTCCCCACGCCCCTGGGCCTCGCGGCAGGCCTCGACAAGGGGGCGACGCTGCTGCCCCTCTGGAAGAGCCTCGGCTTCGGCCATGTGGAGATCGGCACGGTCACGCCGCGTCCGCAGCCCGGCAATCCCAAGCCGCGCCTGTTCCGCTTCCCGGAGGCGGGTCTGATCCTCAACCGCATGGGCTTCAACAGCGAAGGCGCGGAGGTGGTGGCTGGGCGTCTGAAGCGCCGCCCCACGAACCTCATCGTGGGCGGCAACCTGGGCAAGAACAAAGAGACACCCGAGGCTCAGGCCCTGGACGACTACCGCGCCGCCTTTCGGCTCGTCGCACCGCAGGTGGACTACATCGCCCTGAACGTCAGCAGTCCCAACACACCGGGCCTGCGGAACCTCCAGGCGCCCGAGGCTTTGAAGCCCCTCTTGGCGGGCATGCTGGACTTGCGCAAGGAGATGGGTCTGGAGCGCCAGCCCCTGCTGCTGAAGCTGGCGCCCGATCTCGCGCCGGAGGATCTGGACGCCATCGTCGAAGTGGCGGTGGCCTCGGGCATCTCCGGCCTCATCGCCACCAACACCACGCTGGATCGCGGCGTCGTGATGGAACCCCTGCGTGCGCTCGTCGAATCCAAGGGCGCGGGAGGCCTCAGCGGCGCCCCCCTTAAGTCCAAGGCACGGGACGTGCGAAAGCACCTCCTCGCCGCCCTACGCGGTCGCCTGCCCCTGGTGGCCTGCGGCGGCCTGGGCTCGGCGGAAGACGTACAGGGTGCCCTGGAGGACGGTGCCGTCCTGGCCCAGATCTACAGCGCCCTGATCTTCGAGGGACCCGGGCTCGTGCGCCGCATCCACGGAGGTCTACGGTAGCTTCCCGCGTTACACTGGAGGGCCGAGGTTTCGATGTTGTCACTGCAATCGAAGATCCGCGACCCGCGCCTGCTGCCCCTGGCGGACAAGGTGCTGCGCGGCGAACGCCTGACCTACGACGACGGCCTGCTGCTCTACGAATGCCCTGATCTCACGGGCATCGGCGCCATGGCCCACCATGTGCGCCTCCAGAAGAACGGCCGGGCCAGCTATTACGTCATGAGCCGCCGGCTGTCCTACACCAACGTCTGCTTCACCCACTGCCAGTTCTGCGCCTTCCAGGCCAAGCCCGGCGACCCCCGGGCCTATGCGCTCTCGGCGGAGCAGATCATCGCGGAGCTGGAGAAGCCCGAGAACGCGGGCGTCCGCGAGCTGCACATGACCTCGGGGCACAACCCGAAGCTGAAGATCGACTACTTCGAGGACCTGTTCACCAAGATCAAGGCGCGCTTTCCGTCCATCCACCTCAAGGTCTTCACCATGATCGAGATGGACTACTACGCCCGCATCTCGGGCCTCAGCACCGAGGCCTTCCTGGACCGTTGCATGGCGGCGGGCCTGGAGAGCTGCCCCGGCGGCGGCGCGGAGATCTTCGACGAGGCACTGCGCGAGCAGATCTGCATCGGCAAGAAGGATGCCCAGGTCTACCTGGACACCGCCGCCCTCTGTCACCGCAAGGGCCTGCCCACCAACTGCACCATGCTCTACGGCCACATCGAGGAAGCCCGCCACCGGGTGGACCATCTGCTGCGGCTGCGGGACCTGCAGGACCGCTCCCAGGCCGCGGGCTACCAGGGCTTCCTGGCCTTCATCCCCCTGGCCTACCAGAACGAGGACAACGAGCTGAGCGCCACCCACGTGATCCACGAGACCACGGGCACACAGGACCTGCGCGAGATCGCCGTGGCCCGGCTGCTGCTCGACAACATCCCGCACATCAAGGCCTATTGGGTGATGATCTCGCCGGGCCTGGCCCAGGCGGGCCTCAGCTACGGGGCGGACGACGTGGATGGCACCGTCATCGCCGAGGAGATCGCCCACGACGCCGGTGCCAAGACCCCCCAGGGCCTCCGCCGGGACGAGCTGGTGCGGCTCATCGAGGAGGCCGGCTTCGAGGCGCTGGAGCGGGACAACCTCTATAACGTCTACGCCCAGGTCTAGTCCACCTTCCGCTTCTCGTAGGTCTTCGCCGGGT
>CAVPLE010000128.1:0-19529 GCA_963705865.1 uncultured Holophagaceae bacterium
GCGGCGCCGGGCACCTGCACCTTCTACGGCACCGCCAACAGCAACCAGATGCTGATGGAGCTCATGGGCCTGCACCTGCCGGGCTCGGCCTTCGTGCCCGCGGGGAGCCCCCTCCGGGAGGCGCTCACACGACACGCCGCCAGGCGCGTGGCGGCCCTGGTGGAAGGCAGTCCCGAGTACACGCCCCTGGGCCTGGTGGTCGACGAGCGGGCCATCGTGAACGGCATGGTGGGCCTGCTGGCCACGGGCGGCTCCACCAACCACACCCTGCACCTGGTGGCCATCGCCCGGGCCGCGGGCATCGTCATCGACTGGAGCGACTTCGACGAGCTCTCTGCCCATGTGCCCCTGCTGGTGCGGGTCTACCCCAACGGGCAGGCGGACGTGAATGCCTTCCACCAGGCCGGGGGCACGAGCTTCCTTGTGCGGGAGCTGCTGGACGCGGGCCTGCTGCACGGCGATGTGCTCACCGTGGCGGGGCCGGGCTTGCGGCCCTACACCCAGGTGCCGGAGCTGGGCACCGAAGGATTGGTGTGGCACGACGCCCCGGCGGAGAGCGGGGATGAGTCCGTGCTGCGGCCCATGTCGCGGCCCTTCGCTCCCAACGGCGGCCTGCGCCTGCTCACGGGCAACCTGGGCCGTTCCGTCATCAAGATCTCGGCCGTGAAGCCCGAACACCGCCACATCGTGGCCCCGGCTCGGGTCTTCGAGAGCCAGGAGGAACTGCAGGCGGCTTACCACGCGGGGAGTCTGGATGGCGACCTGGTAGCCGTGGTGCGCTTCCAGGGCCCCCGGTCCAACGGCATGCCCGAGCTGCACCAGCTGACCCCGACCCTGGCCAACCTCCAGGACCGAGGCTTCCAGGTGGCCCTGGTCACGGATGGTCGCATGTCCGGCGCGTCGGGCAAGGTGCCCGCGGCCATCCACGTCTCGCCCGAGGCCCTGGCCGGCGGCCCCCTGGCGAAGATCCAGGACGGCGACCTCATCGAGCTGGACGCCGAGCGGGGCCTGCTGGAGGTGAAGGTGGACTTGGCCGAATGGGGCCGGCGTCAGCTGGCCCCCCCACCCGCGCGCCACGACCACGGCACCGGCCGGGAGCTGTTCGGGCTCTTCCGCGCCCACGCCACCGAGGCCGAGGCCGGGGCCACCTCCTTCGGCGACGCCTTCGACCGGAGCCGGCCATGACGGCCTCGCTCGAATCCATCCTCCGCGCCTCGCCAGTCATGCCGGTCATCGCCCTGGACCGTCTGGATCAGGCCCTGCCCTTGGCCGAGGCCCTGCTGGCCGGCGGCATCGCCACCCTGGAGATCACGCTGCGGACCCCTGTGGCGCTGGAGGCCATCCGGCAGATCCACCAGGCCTTCCCCCAGGCCCACGTGGGCGCCGGGACCGTGACCACGCCCGAGGCCCTGCGGCAAGTGGCGGAGGCGGGTGCCACCTTCGCCGTGAGCCCGGGCCTCACCCGCCCCCTGCTGGAGGCCGCTGCCGTTTCTGGCCTGCCCCTGCTGCCGGGCGTGATGACGCCCACGGAGGTGATGGCCGCCATGGACGCGGGCTTCCGCTTCCTCAAGCTCTTCCCGGCGGAACCGGCCGGCGGCATCCCCATGCTCAAGGCCCTGGCCGGCCCCTTCCGGGACCTCGCCTTCTGTCCCACGGGCGGCATCAACCCCGCCACCGCCGCCGCCTACCTCGCGCAGCCGAACGTGATCTGCGTGGGCGGCTCCTGGCTCGCGCCGAGGTCCCTGATGGACGCCGGCGACTGGGCCGCCATCACCCGGCTGGCCCGCGACGCCGCCGCGCTCCGCTGACCGCACCACCCTTCCTGGAGACTTCATGACCCTCAAGATCGGCATCAACGGGTTCGGCCGCATCGGCCGCATGGTGTTCCGCGCCGCCGCGCAGGACTTCCCGGACCTGGAGGTGGTCGCCATCAACGACCTCCTGGAGCCCGAGTACCTCGCCTACCTGCTGCGCTACGACTCGGTGCACGGCCGCTTCCAGGGCGCGGTCTCCGTCGAGGACGGCCACCTCGTGGTGGACGGCCGGAAGATCCGCCTCACCGCCGAGAAGGATCCCGCCGCCCTCCGCTGGAACGAAGCAGGCGTGGACGTGGTGGTGGAATCCACCGGCCTCTTCCTCACGGAGGAGCTGGCCTCGAAGCACCTGGCCGCCGGGGCGAAGAAGGTCGTCCTCTCCGCGCCCAGCAAGGACGCCACCCCCATGTTCGTCTACGGCGTGAACCACCAGACCTACGCCGGCCAGGCCATCGTCTCCAACGCCTCCTGCACCACCAACTGCCTGGCACCGCTGGCCAAGGTGCTGAACGACACCTTCGGCATCAAGCGCGGGCTCATGACCACGGTGCATGCCGCCACGGCCTCCCAGCGCACCGTGGACGGCCTCAGCCACCGCGACTGGCGCGGGGGCCGGGGCATCCTCGAGAACATCATCCCCAGCAGCACCGGGGCCGCGAAGGCCGTGGGCAAGGTGATCCCCGAGCTGAACAAGAAGCTCACGGGAATCTCCTTCCGCGTGCCCACCTCCGATGTCTCCGTGGTGGACCTGACCGCGGAGCTGAAGACGGAGACCACGTACGAAGCCATCTGCGCCGTCATGAAGGCCGCCTCCGAGGGCCCCATGAAGGGGATCCTGGGCTACACGGACCAGAAGGTGGTCTCCACGGACTTCCGCGGCGAGAGCTGCACCTCGGTCTTCGACGCCGACGCCGGCATGGCCCTGGACGGCACTTTCGTCAAGCTCGTGGCCTGGTACGACAACGAGTGGGGCTACTCCAGCAAGCTCCTGGAGATGGTGCGGGTGATCGGGAAGTAGCACGGCCTTCTCTCACACCGCCGAGGTCGGGCGCCAGAATGGCCCCGGGCCAACTTGGGCCTGGGAGGAGGCCGTGGGTCCGCCATACTGCTTCCTGGATTTTGATTCGAGGTCACGCCATGCGCTGGTTCCCCGCCGCCCCCCTCCTCGCCCTCCCCATCGCCGTGATGGTTGGCTGCGCCAAGCCCGATCTGGACTTCGGCAAGCTCAGGCTCGGGATGGACAAGAAGGAGGTCATCGCCCGGGTCGGGCAGCCCACCCGGATCTCCGTCAGCCAAGGCTTCGAGCTGTTCGAGTACGAAGCCTACGACCGCTACGGCGCCCTCAAGGTCAATGAGCGGTCCTCGTTCGTGCGCTTCTCGAACGGAAGGGTCGATGCGCTCGGGACCCGGGAGGAGGTGGATCCCGCGAAGGTGCCTGCCGGAACGCTTCCCGCCGAACCGAAGGCCGTCGATGGACCGGGGACGGGGCAGGCCGCCAGCCGCCCTGCGGTTCCCGCGCCCGCTCCCTTCGATCTCCGGACCGAGCTGGAGAAGCTGGAAAAGCTCAAGAAGGACCGGCTGATCTCCGAGGCCGAGTTCCAGGACCTGCGCCAGCGCGCCCTGGAGAAGGCAAAGGCCCAGTAGACGCCCGCCCGCGTCTCCCGAAAACCCGGCGGCCTGCCGCGGCGGGCCCTTCCCTCCTGAGGCGGAGTCCTGTCCATGCTCAAACCGCTGCTGCTGCTGACCACCCTCGCCTTCGCCGGAGGATTCCCCTCGGCCCAGGCGCCGCAGGCCTCTCCCACCATCCAGATCCCCGCCGACCTGCCCACGGGCGAGCGCTGGCTGACGCACTTCCGCCAGGACCTGCTGCCCTTCTGGAACGTGCCGGACGCCTGGGGCAAGCCCCGGGGTGACTTCCCCACCTTCCGCGGCAACGACGGCAAGGTTGTCGACTGGGCCAAGCCACCCGTCGAGCTGGCCGACGCGCCGGGTTGGATCAAGTCGGAGTTCGGCCGCGAGTACGTCCGCATGAAGTCCCGCCAGACCTACGTCTACGGCGTGGCCTACCACCTGACCGGCGATCCCAAGATGCTCGAACTGGCCCGGGACGGCGTGGCCTTCATCCGCGGCCAGGCGCTGGACCCCGCCACCGGCAGCGCCGTCTCCTACTTCGAAAAGGGCGAGCCGAAACCCGAGGTGCTGGCCCGCACCAGCCAGGACCTGGCCTACGCGGAGCTGGGGATGGCGATGTACTACTACCTCACCCGCGACGAAGCCGTGCTGGCGGACATCCGGCGGCTCAAGGACCACATCTTCTCCCAGTACTGGAATCAGGACTGGCAGGCCCTGCGCTGGGTGGTGAAGGAAGACGCGGACAGGGACCAGCTGCGCCAGGAGCTGGTGGCCCAGCTGGACCAGGTGAACGCCTACCTGCTGCTGGTCACGCCCCTGTTGCCGGCCAAGGAACGCCGGGCCTGGACCGCCGACCTCAAGCGCCTCGCGGATGTAATGGTGAAGGACTACCACGACGCCGACCGCCACCTGTTCTGGGGCACCATCGACGACCCCGCCCAGAAGCGGCTGGGCTCCCGCCACACGGACTTCGGCCACACGGCCAAGGCCTACTGGATGCTGGAGCGCATCGGCCGGCTCACGCACGATCAGGCCCTGGTGGACATCGCCACCACCGGCGCCAAGGCCGTGCTGAAGCAGGCCTACCTGCCGGATTCCGGCACCTGGGGCTCCCGCCTGCGCCGCGACGGCAGCGTGGACCCCGGCAAGGAGTGGTGGATCTACGCCGAGCTGGATCAGCTGGCGGAGACCCTGGCCCTGCGCGACCCCGCCCAGGCCGCGCCCCTGCCCCGCACCACGGACTTCTGGTTCCGGCGCATGGTGGACCCCGTGAACCACGAGGTCTGGGGCGGGGCCGGCGGACCTCCCGACTTCGAACCCTGGCAGGGCCCCAAGATCCACCAGTGGAAGAGCGGCTACCACTCGTCCGAGCACGCCCTGGTGGGCTACCTCACGGCCCAGGCCCTCCACGGCCAGCCGGCGGTGCTCTACTTCGCCCCCAAGGATCCGAAGGCCATCCTGCGACCCTACGTCTTCGAGGGCCGCCTGGCGAAGCGCACCAGCCACCCCCTGCCCGGCTTTCCCGGGCGCCGGAAGGTGGAGGCCGCCTTCATCGAGTTGAAGTAGCGCTCCCCGACTATTTTCTGAAGATGGCCGAGGTGAGTGGATCCAACGTCACCGAGGAGCCGCTGACGGCCACGCCGGTGGGGACGGTGATCGCCGTGGTTCCGGCCGCGGCGCCATCGGCGACCAGGGTGGCCGTGGTGAGGTCGATGTCCGCCGCGAAGGTCTTCGCGGTGGTGTCGGCGTTATGGAAGACGTACCAGGTGCCCGTGCCATCAGTGGACACGGCCTTGTAGCCGAAGGCCAGCGCGCTGCTGCCGGCGCCCGCGGCCGGCAGGCTGGTCACATTGGCGACCCGCACGGCATCGGGCAGACGGAACGCGTTGCTGCTCTTGCGGAGGGTGATGAGCCCCTGGACGTAGCGGTAGAGCTGGTAGCCGTTCTGGGTCGTGTCGTAGTTGGTGAAGCCGCCCGCCAGGGGATTGCCGCTGGCGTACACCCGGGACCAGGCCACCAGGTTGATGGCGTCGGAAGCGTTGTAGGAGTTGTCGACGAAGTACCGGCCACCGTTCGACTTGGTGTTGGCGTACAGGCCGGTGGTCTCCTTCGTGCGGAACATCTCGTCCCCGGCGTGGAGGAAGGCCAGCCCCTGGGAGGTCAGCAGCGCGGCGTAGCCCACCCGGGCCCGCTTGAGGAGGATGGCATCGCCCGCGGTGGTCTTCGGCGCGGCGGTGGCCATGGCCAGCACGTCGTAGAGGCAGAGGTTGTCGTGGCAGGTGAGGTAGCTGGCCACGTTGCTCGTGGAGCCCGGCGCGAAGGCGGGGTTGGCGTTGGTGGGGACGCCGGCGATGTTGGAGAACAGGGTGGCCACGGACTGGGAGACGCCCGTGAGGAAGGCGGGCTGGCCGTCGTTGGGGTAGCCGTTCTTGAACACCTGGCGGTAGCTGTCGGAGAACATGGCGACGTTCTGGCCGAGGAACTGGGCCGAGTCGCCCTGGTCCGCGCCGGTGGTGGCGCCCCCGTTGTAGTCCGTGGCAGGCCCGCTGTAGAAGCCGTTCCAGCCCTCCCCGATGAAGAGGGTCTTCGGGTTGTACGACGTGGCGGCGGCGTAGGCGGCCTTCACGGTCTGGGTGTCCAGCACACCCATGAGGTCGAAGCGGAATCCGTCCGCCTTGTACTCGCGCACCCAGTAGGCGATGGAGTCCACGATGAGCTTCCGCACCATCTTGGCCTCGGAGCGCACATCCTGGCTGCCCGCGCCGTTGCGGCTGGTGCTGCGGTAGTAGTAGCCCTGGATGCCGGAGTCGCCCAGCACCGCGTTGTTGGCGGTGTGGTTGTAGACCACGTCCAGCACGACCCCCATGCCCTGCTTGTGGATCTCGTTGACGAGGGTCTTCAGCTCATTGACGCGGGCCGCGGGATCGCTCGGGGTCGCGGAGTACATGCCGGTGGGCGTGAAGTAGTTCTGAGGGTCGTAGCCCCAGTTGTAGTTGGCGCCGGAGGTCTTGGTGATGTCCAGCTCCCGGGTGCCGATCTTGGTCTGGTCGTAGGTGTAGTTCTCCAGGGGGCAGAGCAGCTGCACATGGGTGACGCCCAGCTTCTGGATGTGGGGCAGCAGGTCCACCAGCCCCTTGAACGTGCCCCAGGCATGCCCCGCGGCGAAGCCGCTGAGGTGGGGATCCACCGTGAGGTCGCGCACGCCCGTCTCGTAGATTATTGCGTCCCGGTTCGAGGCGTAGGCGTAGGGGGCCGCCGTCGCGCCGTCCGGACCCTTCATGGCCGATCCGTCGAAGTAGTAGGAGGAACCGGCGTAGGGCACCCAGCCGCCATCGGGGTTGACGGCCGAGGGATCCACGATGGCGCCCTTGCCGATGCTGTCGCCCGGGATCGAGGCGGTGGGCGTGTGGACCCACTGGGCCATGGACTTGGCGTAGGGATCCAGCACATACTCGCCGCCCACCTTGAAGACGTAGAAGCTCTGGGCAGGGAGCGCGATGGCCCCGGTGCTCCAGACGCCGCCGGAGCCCCGGGTCATGGCCACGGTGGCCGCGGGCGCGTTCAGGGCCTCGTTCCAGTGGGCGTAGAGGCAGAGCGTGACGGCGCTGGCGTTGGCGTTCCAGTAGTTGAAGGTGACCGTGCCGGAGCCGAACACCGGCCCCAGGGTGGTGCTGGGCACCCTGAAATAGGACGCGTCAGCAGCTGGTGTCGCATTCGGATCCGCGTCCAGAGCGGCCGCCGTGGGACTCGATGGAGTGGCGCCGCCCCCGCCCCCGCCGCCCCCGCAGGCGAGGAAGAACACCAGGCTGGCGGCCAAGGGAAGCGGGAAGACGCGGGACATGGGACCTCCTGCGGGCGGAGCTGATTCTCTAGCGGACGGAGCGCTTGTACATCCGGTCGTAGTACTCCTGGAGCATCCGTTCCACCCCGAAGGCGTCGCGGGTGCTCTGGATTGCGGCCACCATCATGTCCACCCAGGCGTCGCGCCGGTCGTAGTAGGCGGGCAGCACCTCGTCGGACAGCACCTTCTTGAAGGCCTTGAAGTCGTGCTTGTCCAGCAGGGCCTCGTCCTCGCTCTCGAAGCCGTCGCCGAACTGCCAGCCGTTCACGCCGTGCTCGCAGGCCTCGGGCCACCAGCCGTCCAGGATGGAGAGGTTGAGCACGCCGTTCATGGCGGCCTTCATGCCGGAGGTGCCCGAGGCCTCCTTGGGCCGGCGCGGGTTGTTGAGCCACACGTCGGAACCGCGGGTGAGCATGCGGCCGATCTCCATGTCGTAGTTCTCGAGGAACACCACACTCTCGGGGTACCGCTTCGTCATCTCCAGGATGTTCTCGACGATGCGCTTGCCGTTGTCGTCCAGGGGATGGGCCTTGCCAGAGAAGACGATCTGGAGCCGGCCGCTCTTGAGCAGGGGTTCGATGAACTTCCGGTCCGTGAAGATGAAGTTGGAGCGCTTGTAGGGCGCGGCGCGGCGCGAGAAGCCGATGAGCAGCTTGTCCGCGTCCAGCTTCACACCGGTGCGGGCCTCCACGAAGGCGATCAGCTTCTTCTTGTTGTCCAGGTGCGCCTTCCAGAGTGCGTCCTTGGCCTTCTTGGTGCCGTCGAAGGCCGCGGCCAGATCGAGCATCCGGGCGTCCACCCAGGTGGGCCGGTGGATGGCGTTGGTGATGCCGATGATCTCGCTGCGGTCCTCGATGTGCTTCCACATCTTGTTGGAGGTGACGCGGTGCAGATCGGCCACGGCGTTGGAGATGCGGGACAGGCGCAGGGCGCCTACGGTCATGTTGAAGGGGCTGCCGCCGAGCTGCTTGAGCTGGGCCTTCGTCATGCCGAGGTTGGCGCCCATGTAGAGGAAGCGGTCGATGGGATGGGACTCGTTGCCCTGCAGGATGGGCGTGTGGGTGGTGAAGACGACCTCCTCGCGGGTCTTGGCCCAGGCGGCCTCGAAGGTGGCGCCCTTGGCCATGCGCTGGTGCATCAGCTCGAAGCCCGCGAACAGGGCGTGGCCCTCGTTGAAGTGGTAGACGTCGGGCTTGATGCGGAGGGCCTGGAGGGCGCGGACACCGCCGATGCCCAGCACCATCTCCTGGGCCACGCGCTCTTCGCCGAACCAACCGTAGAGCTGGCCCGTGATCCAGCGGGCCTCGCCGTCGTTCTCCTCGGTGTCCGTGTCCAGCAGGTAGAGGGAATCCACGCCGTAGCTGTTCACCCGCCAGACCTTGATCTTCACCGGCCGGCCCTTGATCTCCACCGCGACGGTGACACCGGTGTCCTCCAGGAACTCGTGGCTGGCGTTCTTGTAGGCGTCGAAGACCCTGCCCGTGGCCGGGTCCACCATCTGCTCGCCGTACCCCTGCTTCCAGCGGATGCCGATGCCCACCATGGGGTAGCCGTGGTCCTTCACGCCTTTCAGGTAGTCGCCGGCGAGGATGCCCAGGCCGCCGGAGTAGATCTTGAACGCGCTCTCGATGGCGTATTCCATGCAGAAATACGCGACCCGGGGCAGCTTCTTGGTGGTCATGCAGGCTCCTTCGTTCCTGATTCGTGCGGTGTTCAGCGCGCCATTCGTGCCAAATGGCGCGGAGGTCATATTCAGCGGGCTTCGCCCTGCACCCGCTCCAGAAGCACGCACTGCTCCGCCTGGAGGGCCACCTTCCCGCCGGCCACCGTGGTGGTGCGGCCGGTGTAGGCGTCGCGCAGGGTCTCGCCGTCGGCGAAGACGCCGGCCACGGGCAGGCTCACCTGACCCTGGGCGCCCAGGGCCACCACCACGCGGTCCCCGCTGGCGGCCTCGAGGCGGCTGAAGGTGTAGGGGGCATCGCCCAGCTGCTTGTGTTCGCCCGTGGCCAGGGCCCGATGGCGGGCGCGGAAGGTGCCGAGCTTGCGCCAGTGGGCGAGGACCTTCGCATCCACCTTGTCCCAGTTCATGTCGGAGCGGGTAGCCTGCTGCTTGTCCGTGCGGGGCATGGGCCCCTCGGGCCGGGCGGTCTCGTCGCCATAGAAGATCTGCACGCCGCCGGGGGCCAGCAGGAGGGCCGTGCCCCCCTCGACGAGCCTGCTGCGGTCGAACAGCTCGGTGTCGTGGGACGAGAGGTAGTTCAGCATGTGGACGGGCTTGCCGGCCTGCGCCTGGGCGTAGCTCCGGAAGAGCTTCTCCGGCTTGGCGAAGGCGCCGTCCTGCTCCTGGAAGTCGAAGTTGATCATGGCGTCGAAGCCGGAGCCGGTCATCTTGTGCTTCTCGGGTCCCGCGCCCCAGAACTCGCCCACCATCCAGAAGGGGGCGTCGTCGACCTTGCGCGTGGGGTTCTTGGCCTTGAACTCCGCGAGGGCCTTCACGGCCTCGGCCTTGAGGGCGGCCCAGGCCTCGGGCTCCACGTGCTTCACGGTGTCGCAGCGGAAGCCATCCACCCCATACTCGCGCACCCAGTCCGTGAGCCACTTGATGAGGTAGCCGCGCACGGTGGTGTTGGGGAGGTCGACGGCCTTCGTGTCCGCCTTCTCCTTCAGGAACTTCGGCAACTTCACGGCCTCGGGGCTCTCCGTGCGGAAATCGGGCAGGAAGGCCAGCTGCATGGTGAGGTCGTTGCGGCCGCCATCCATGTAGCCCGGCAGCCCGGCGCGCACCCAGGGCCGGCCCCACCAGTCGCCGAACTTGAAGGAGTTGTAATCGATGTAGTTGTGGTAGTTCCGCAGCAGGTTGGCGTCCTTCTCCCAGCCCTCCCACAGGACGTCCACCTTCAGGTCCTTGGCGGTCTGGATGTCGAGGTAGCCTGGGTGGTTCATCACCACGTCGAAAAGAATGCGGATGCCCTGGCTGTGGGCGGTATCCACCAGCTCGCGGAGGTCCGCGGCGGTGCCCAGGTTCTTGTCCAGCACCGTGTAATCCAGGGCCCAGTAGCCGTGGTAGCCGTAATGCTTGAACTCCTTCTGACCGCCCTGGACCCAGCCGTGGATCTGCTCGTAGGGCGCCGTGATCCACAGGGCGTTCACGCCCAGTTCCCTGAACCAGCCCGCCTTGAGCTTCTGGGTGAGGCCCTTGAAGTCGCCCCCGTGCCAGGTGCCCACATCATCCTTGGGGTTCATCTCCCGCTGGCGGCCGTAGGCGTGGTCGTTGGTACGGATCGCCGTTGACGAACCGGTCCGTCATCACGAAGTAGACGATGGGGTTCTCGGCGAAGGTGCCGGGGATGGCCGCGGGCTGTTGAGCCCACACGGGCAGTGCGACCGCGGCCATCCCCACCATGAAAAGAATGACGCGAGCAGGGATGATGAAGAACCGATCGAGGGACATGGAAACGCTCCGCATGGGCGGGTCAATACACGGGCACATCAGGGGCAGGGGCCCCTGATGTGCCGTTGGATCTATTTCTTGCAGACGTGATCCTTCAGGGCCTCTTCCTTGGAGAAATAGATGGTGCGGTCGCCGTTGACCACCCAGATCGCCTTGTGGGCATTGCCGTCGAAGGCCATGTCTTTGGCGCCCTGCTCCTTGATGTCGCCCTTGTGGATGATGTAGTTCACCTGGGCCTTGGAGCCCGTGTTGAACTCGGACAGGTCCGCCCACCAATAGACCCCGAAGTCGGTCTTGCCGGTGGGCATCATGGGATTGGGCCACTCGATGTCGGGCAGCGGCATGTTGGGGCTCTTCCAGAGATGCACGCCCCACTTCTCGTACTTGCCGTCGCAGCGGTGGTAGTTGATCTCGATCTTGCCCTCGGGCGGGGTGGCCAGGGCGGGGCTGATGATCAGGGCGACCACGGCGATCGCCTTGAGGAAGGACGTGCGGAGGCTCATGCGTGACTCCTTGCGGGAAGGGAGGGCCACGGCCCTCGGGTTGGGAAGAGAACGGTTCAGCCCTTGTTAGCCCCGGCGGTGAGGCCGGAGATCATCCAGCGCTGGACGAGGATGAAGACGACGGCGATGGGCAGGCCGGAGAGGATGGCCGCGGCCGCGAAATCGCCCCAGAGGTACTTCTGCTGGTAGAGAAACTGCTTCATGCCCGCGGCCATGGTGAGCTTGTCCTGGCTGCGCAGCAGGACGGAGGCCACCGGGTACTCGTTCACCGCGCCGATGAAGGCCAGCAGGAAGATGACCATGATGATGGGCAGGGCCATGGGGAGGAGCACCCGCCAAAAGGCCTGCCAGGGGGTGGCGCCGTCCACGGTGGCGGCTTCCTCGATCTCGGACGGAATGGTTTCGTAGAAGCCTTTGATCGTCCAGATGTGCAGGGCGATGCCGCCCGAGTAGGCCAGAACCAGGGCCCATGGGCTGTCGATCCCGACCAACGGGAAGGTGTGCCCAAGGCGGGAGAAGATGGAGTGGATGGCGATGAGCGCCAGGATCGTGGGGAACATCTGCATCAGCATCAGACCCACGAGCGAGGCCTTCTTCCCGGCGAACTTCATGCGGGCGAAGGCATAGGCGGCGGTCGTGGAGAGCAGGACAGCCGTGCCGGCCGACAGGAGGGCCACCTTCACCGAATTCCACAGCCAGCGCAGCACGGGAAGATCCGGGATGATCACGCGCCCGTCGGCGTTGGTCACCGGCATGCCCAGGGCGAAGCGCCAGTGCTCGAGGCTGATGGTCGTGGGAATCAGGCTCCCCGAGGCGAAGTTCCCGGGGCGGAGGGAGATGGAGACCACCATCAGCAGCGGGAAGAGGACGAGAGCGCAGAGGCAGATCAGGAAGACGTGGGCGGCGATCACGCGCCAGCGCTGAGACTTGTCGATGACGATGGCCATGGCGTCTCCTCTCAGCGCTTGCTGTCTTCGGCGATGCGGGTGGACCGGATCTGGATCAGGGAGATCGCGGCGACCATCAGGAACACCACCGTGGAAATGGCCGCGCCCAGGCCGAACTTCTGGCCCGAGTCCTGGAAGGCCATGCGGTAGGTGTAGGACACGAGGATGTCCGTCGTGCCCGCCGGCGTAGAGGTGTTGAGGAAGTCCGGCAATCCTCCCGTCAGGAGGTTGATGAGCACGAAGTTGTTGAAGTTGAAGGCGAAGGAGGAGATGAGCAGCGGCGTCAGGGGCTTGAGGATCAACGGCATCGTGATCCTGAAGAAGTTGGTGATCGGTCCCGCGCCCGCCACCGCCGAGGCCTCGTAGAGATCCTGGGGGATCGCCTTGATGAGGCCCATGCAGACCACCATCATGTAGGGGAAGCCCAGCCAGGTGTTGACGATGAGGATCATCGTCTTGGCCAGGAAGGGATCGGAGAACCAGGTGGGCTTGATCCCGAACAGGGTGCTCAGCACCAGGTTGATCTCACCCGTGTTGTTGTTGAAGAGGCCCTTGAACACCAGGATGGAGATAAAGCCGGGCACGGCGTAGGGCAGGAAGAGCAGAAGCCGGTACACCCCGCGGAACCGCAGGTTCTCCCAGCTGAGCAGGACCGCCAGCACCATGCCGAGCGTGGTGCAGAAGACCACGGTCAGGGTGGAGAAGACGAGGGTCCAGATGAAGATCCGCCAGAGGGGCTCCCGCAGGGACGTGTCCGTGAAGATCTGGATGTAGTTCTTCCAGCCGATGTCCGCCTGGAAGCCCGGTGTCACCTGCTCGCCGTCGGCGGTCTCGTAGAAGCCCGTCTTGAAATTGGGTCGGATGAGGCTTTGGTCCTGGTTGTTCGTGAGGCTCCCGTCCGGGTTCCGCGCGTACTGGGGCCGGCTGGGCGCGAACTCCCGCAGGCCCGTCATGCGCACCTGATTGCCGTCCGGCATGGCGATGGTGATCCCCTTGAGGAAGGGCTGCTGGTCGATCAGATCCTTCAGGGGCATCTCCTCGCCAAGCAGGGACTCGGGGGCGGGCTGGGCCTTCAGGGTGAGGTGCGTCCCCTCCGCGCCCATGGCGAGAGGCTCGGTGACGAAGGCCGCGCCGCTGTCGACGTCCTCCAGGCGGAACCGCCATCGGCCGCCCTCCGCGTGCAGTACGGTGTTGTAGGTGGCACCCTCGGCCCGATAGGTCTCCTCCAGCAGGTACTGGGTGGCTCGCTTGAAGGTGAGGAGGTTCGTGGAACTGTAGTTCGTGAAGCCGATG
Source organism: uncultured Holophagaceae bacterium (assembly GCA_963705865.1). Lineage (GTDB taxonomy): Bacteria > Acidobacteriota > Holophagae > Holophagales > Holophagaceae > Geothrix. Next base: position 13,482 of record CAVPLE010000128.1, read on the forward strand.
CGGATGGTGTAGAGCATCGGGAAGACCACGAAGATCAGCGCCGCGCCGATGCCCGGAAAGAGGTAGCGGTAGGCGTAGGTCTTCGGTGAGCTGTAGATCCAGACAAAGCAGGCCAGGGTCACGAGCATCATGCCCGCCAGCAGGGTCTCGCCCGTGGCATAGACCAGGGTGACGACATACAGGCCACCCAGCCCCAGAAGGAGCATCAGGACGGGTGGGAGGAAACGCTTGAGGGCCTTCGGCATGGGCATGGGTGGATCCGGATCGGAGGGTGCGCCGGTGGCGGGACGATCCTGAGGACCGCCCCGCGCCGGGAGGAACAACTACTTGAGGATCCGCTTGGCAGCGGCGTCCAGGGCTTCCTTCGGAGTCTGGCGACTCTCGGTCATGTTGTTCAGGGCGGAGACCATGGCAGCCCAGAAACGGCCCATCTGCGGGTTGTTCGGCATCACCACGCCATCCTGGGCGCTGGCCATGGAGACCTGGATGAAGGGATCGTTCTTCATCTTCGTGTAGGCGGCCTTGTTGGCGGGGGCGCCGATGGCCACGTCGGCGTTGATGGTCTCGAGACCCTTCAGCGTCAGCATGTTGTTCTCGATGAACTCGCGGGCGATGTCCACGTTCCCGGCGGCGGAGGCGGCCTTGGTGATCATGGCGCCCATGTAGCCCACGAACGGCTTGGCGGGCTTGCCGGCCACGCTGGGGAGCTTGGCGACGCCGAAGTTGATCTTCGCCTTCTTGAGGTTGTCCCAGGCCCAGGGTCCGCTGATCATCATGGCGAGCTTGCCCTGCGCCATCTGTGCTTCCATGTCGGCGTAAGTGGCGCCCTTGGGCATCAGGCCCTCCTTCACCATCCGGGTCAGCAGCTCGGCACCCTTGAGGGCCCCGGCGTTGTTCACGCCCGTGTCCTTCGCGTCATAGGTGCCATCGGCCTTCATCTTGAAGGCGTAGCCACCGTTGGCCGCCAGCATGGGCATCGTGAAGTAAGTGTTCGTGTAGTCCCACAGGATGGCCTTTTTGCCCTGGGCCACGAATTTCTTGTCGAGGGCGAAGATCTCCTCGAAGGTTTTCGGCGGCGTCTTGATCAGGTTCTTGTTGTAGATGAGGGAGACCGCCTCGATGGCCACGGGGTAGGCCCACACCTTGCCCTTGAGGGTGAAGGCCTGCCAGGCCTTCTCGTCGATCTGCTCCTTGATCTTCTTGCCGGGGGTCACGGCGTTGATGACTCCACTCTCGGCCCACTCGCCCACGCGGTCATGGGCCCAGATCCAGATGTCGGGCCCCTTGCCCTCCTCCGAGGCCGCCTGGAATTTGCCGGGGGCATCCTCGGGATGCTCGACGACGACCTTCACGCCCGTCTTCTTGGCGAACTCGTCGCCCACTTTCTGGAGGCCGTTGTAGCCCTTGTCGCCATTGATCCAGATGAGGAGCTTGCCCTTTTCGGCCGCCTGGGCCAGGGTCAGGGCGCCCGCGACGAGGATGGTGGCGGTGCCGGTCGCCAGTTTGCGGAAGGTGGATGGATGACTCACGACAATCTCCTTGGGTTGGGCCGGATGGTCCGGGTGGATGGAAGCGCTAGATGAGGCGGGTCAGGGCCCGGTCATCCGGGCCGAACAGGTGGCAGTGCTTGGCGGGAAAACGGAGGTGGGTCTCGTCGTCCGTCCGGAGGGTGGTCTCGGGCAGGGCTTTCACGGTGAGCTGGCCCTTCCCGCCAGGGGTATGGACATACAGGAAGACGGTGTCGCCCAGGTGCTCGGACACGATGACCGAGGTCTTGGCGGCGCCATCTCCGGCGGCAGCCTCCGCCAGCAGGCGCTCCGGGCGGATGCCCAGGGTGAGCGGCGTGCCCTCGGCCAGGCCCTGGGCGTCGACCTGGGCGGTCACCTGCGTGCCGTCCTCCAGCCGCACCGTGGCCAGCGCCTCCGTCGCCGAGACCAGCGAACAGGGGAGGAAGTTCATCTTGGGCGAGCCGATGAAACCGGCCACGAAGTGATTGACGGGGCGGCGGTAGAGCTCCAGGGGCGTGCCCACCTGCTCGATGCGGCCCTCGTTGATGACCACGATGCGCCCGGCCAGGGTCATGGCCTCCACCTGATCGTGGGTGACGTAGACCATGGTGGTGGCCAGGTCCTTGTGCAGGCGGGCCAGTTCGACCCGCATCTGCACCCGCAGGCCGGCGTCCAGGTTGGAGAGGGGCTCGTCGAAGAGGAACACCCCGGGCTTCCGCACAATGGCCCTGCCGATCGCCACCCGCTGGCGCTGTCCCCCCGACAGCTCCTTCGGCCGGCGATCGAGCAGGGGTTCGATCTGGAGAATCTGGGCTGCCCGCTGCACGGCCTCCGTGATCTCCACTTTGGAATTCCCCGCGAGCTTCAGACCAAAGGCCATGTTCTCGGCCACGGTCATGTGGGGATAGAGGGCGTAGCTCTGGAACACCATGGCGATGCCGCGCTTGGACGGCGGCACCTCGTTCATCTGGCGGCCCCCGATGGTGAGCTCGCCGCTGGTGATCTCCTCCAGACCCGCGATGCAGCGCAGGAGCGTGGACTTCCCGCAGCCCGAGGGCCCCACGAATACGACGAACTCCCCATCCGTGATGTCGAGGTCGATCCCGTGGAGGATCTCCACGTCACCGAAGGATTTGCGGAGGGCTTTGAACTGAAGGTCGGCCATGGGGATTCCGGATGAGACGAACAGGACGAGGGTGGAGCCTGATGGATAGGGCCAAGGAGGCCGGAAAGCAAGGTCAGTTCAGGTCGCCGTGGAGGGTGCTCTGGAAGCCCGAGCCCGCCACATAGAGGACACGGATACCGAAGGGGGGCAGGCTGGCGGCGGTGTAGGTGTCGCCATTGAGGGCGCCGGCGCCCTTCAGGTCGCCCAGGATGGCCTGCACGGGACCGGAGGCGGGTACGCCGAGGGTCGTCAGCCCGGAGACGGTGACGGTCTGGGCCGCCCCCGTGAGGTTCGCCACCACCAGCACCCGCTCGGTGCCCGCGTCGCGCAGGTAGGCCAGGGCCTTGCCGGTACCCACGTCGGTGGACAGAGTCGCGTAACCGCCGCGCAGGGCCGGGTAGGTCTTCCGGGCCTGGATCAGGTACTTGCACCAGCTCAGGATGGAGTCGGGCTGGCCGGTCTGAGTTGTCACCGCCGCCCAGTCCATGGGCTGGCGGAGGTTGATGTCCGAGCCCGCTTTTCCGGTCATGCCCACCTCGTTGCCGTAGTAGAGGATGGGCGTGCCGGGGGACAGGAGGTTCAGCGCCTCGGCCAGGATGATCCTGCCCCGGTCGCCGCCGTACTGGGTGCCGGGCCGGGAGATCAGGTTGTCGTGGTTCGAGTCGAAGGTGGCCGAGCGGTAGCCCGCCGGATAGGTGCGCTGCTCGTACTCCCAGAGGGAGGTCAGCTGCGTGGCGTCCCCCCGGTTGATGGTGTTGTAGACGGCCCAGGGCGCGCTGAAGTCCAGGCACATGTGGAACTCGTTCGAACCGCTGCCGTAGTAGGGCGCGACGCCCGAGGCGTCGTTGGTCCAGGCCTCGGCGATCATGGCCTTGCTGCTGTGCTTCGTCGGGTCGCCGCCCGGATGGGGATGGCGGTCACCGCTGTCGTACTCGTCCAGCAACGCGCGGAAGGCCTGGAGGCGGGTATGGGTGTCCGGCTGGTCCGCCTGCTGGCCGGGGCCGGTCTCGCAGAGGTAGCGCACCGCGTCCACCCGCATGCCGTCGAAGCCGCGGTCCAGCCAGAAGACCTGCACCTTCTGCAGCTCCGCCTGGACGGCCGGGTTGTAGAAGTTCAGGTCCGCTAGCGAGTCCGTGGCAAAGGACGTGTAGAAGTAGCCGGAGGCGCCGGGCTTCCAGACATCCTGGGGGCTGCCGCCGCCCCAGGGGAGGCCCCAGCCCGCGGGCTGGCCCGCGTTCCAGAGATACCAGCTGTCTCGCGTGGCGGCGTTCGTGAACCAGGGGTGCTTCGTGGAGGTATGGTTCGGCACGAAGTCGAAGAGGATCCGCATCCCCCGGCCGTGGACGGCGTCGAGGAGGTTCTTGAGGTCCGCGCGGGTGCCGAAGCGGTCGTTCACGGCGTAGTAGTCCGTCGTGTCGTACCCATGCATGTTGTCGCCCTTGTAGCCGCACTCGAAGATCGGCGACAGCCAGAGGGTGTTCACACCCAAGGACTGGAGGTAGTCCAGCTTGCCCTGGAGGCCGGCGAGGTCGCCGATCCCATCCTGGTAAGCGCCATCGGCGAAGGCCTTCACCCAGACGTGGTAGACCACCGCGTCCCGGTACCAGCCGGGGGCATTCTCCAGTTGCTGGCCGGGGGCGATGGTGGTCGTGTCCACCGGGTAGCGGCCAGGGCTGGTCGCGGCCGGGCCCGTGCAGGCCAGCCCGCCCGCCAGGAGGCAGGTGAGCAGGGCCGTGGCCGTCATCAGGCGGAGGGTCTTCACATCCGGTCCTTTGCGTCAGGGGCCAGGAAACGGCCCGCCCCGGAAGGACGGGCCGTTTCGTCAGCCAGCCGTTACCACCAGGCCTCGACCTGGGCGCCGAACGTCAGGCCCTGGAGGGAGTTGCCGAACTGGCCTTCGCCGATCAGGTTCCAGTTGTTGGCGTTCTTGTTCCAGTCCGCACGGGTGGCGAAGAGGCGGATCACCGGGCGGCTCCAGAAGGAGGCCTGGGGGCTCCACTGTAGCGCGATGGTGTTCTTGAGGAGCTTGCGGGCCTCGTCCTCGTTGTCGAACTTCAGTTTGTCGAAGCCGACTTCATAGGCCACGCTGAAGTGCTTGGTGAAGAAGTAGACAGGGCGGACGCCGACGGAGGTCCAGGCGTTGGTCGTGCTCTCCATGGTGCCCTTGCCGTTCTGCTTCCGGTACTGCACCACGCCTTGCATCTCGAGGTTGGACACCGGCTTGATGTAGAAGATGTCCATGACGTGCCACCAGTTGTTCTCGGTCTTCACGTCGGGGTTGTACCAGTTCCAGTAGGTGGAGCCGTTGCCCCAGGTGGCGTAGACGCGGTTGTCGCCGCCGAGGACACCAGCCTGGTTGAGGATCAGGTTGTACTGGATGCCCTTGTTCTTGTTGCCGTCGTTCTCGAAGCCGGTCTTCGTGCGGGCTTCGTTGTACTGAACGCCGAAGGTCAGCGAGCCGCCTTCCCAGAGCTTGATGTCGGACGCGCGCAGGTCATGGGAGCCCACGACCGTGTGGCCGCCGCCGCCCACCCACTGGCTGTAGGGGTTCACGGTGCCCAGGATGGCGCCATTGTTCCAGTCGCTGCCGAGGTTGCCGGTGTCGTGCTGGATGTAGGCGTAGTGCAGCTTGAGGGCGCCGAAGTCGATGTTCTCGATGCCCACGCCGTCACCGCTGTTGTTCCAGTACCACTGGTCCCGAAGGTGGAGGTCCTGGCGCATGTAGAAGCGCCGGCCGGCCCAGATGGAGGCGTCCTTGAAGGGGCCGCTGTTCCCGAAGATGCCGGTGGCCTCGCCCCAGGTTTCACGAAGGTAGACCATCTGGTTAGCCGTTGCGACCTTGCTGTTATCCACGTTGTTGCTGGATCAGGTGGCTGGGGGTCATGTGCAACAAATCGATGGTGCAGCCGCGTTTGGCCATGAGGCAGGCGGCGACCGGGGAATCAATGCCGCCGGAGAGCAGAACCAACACATGACCGGCGCTCCCCAGCGGTAATCCGCCCAGACCGTGCTGCGCGCCGGTGTGGCAATACAGGCCATCGCCGTGGATATCGACCTGAAACCTGCGGGTCGGGTTGACCAGATCCACACGATGCCATGGACTGTGCAGAACCAAGTGGCTGCCCAGCTCCCGCTCCAGCATCGTCGAGGACAGCGGAAATTTTTTATAGGCGCGGTTGACGCGGACCGCGAATCGACCGTCCATGGGCGGCGGATCGCTGGCCAGGGCCAGCAGGGCGCTGCGCAGCCACGCCACGGCCGCTTCTGGTTCCTGGAGCAGTTGCGGGCAATAGAGGGAAGGCGCGATGTTGACCACGCCGGGAACCTCCCGCAGCCAGCCCATGATGTCGCTCATGGGCGTGGCGTCGGTGGGCG
>CAVPLE010000129.1:0-9453 GCA_963705865.1 uncultured Holophagaceae bacterium
CCTTCCCTCCCAGGCCCCGGAGCGCGAAAGTCCTCTGTTCCCGCCCCCGTTCCGTGAGGACTTTCACCAGGCGGAACCGGCGTTGGCGGATTTCTCCGCTGCCGGCATAGGCGATCTCCGTACGGTCCTGAAGCACCCAGGCATCGGCCTGTTCAGGTGCCGGCTCCGCCTGGGCGGACCGGGCCACGGCGGCAGCCCAGTCGGGAAGCTTCCGATAGGGATCCTGGGCGAGGAGCGTCAAGGAAAGCAACAGGAGCAGAGCGGTGCGGACCATTCAGCCCTCCCTCGCCAGCACGACCTGACGGGTGCAGGCATCCTGGATCCAACCGAGGTAGTCCCGGAAGGCACTCCAGGCGCCACTACCCTCCTGGAGAGTGGCTACTTCGACACTGAACCGAACTGTGACCTTGCGAGTCTGGGGATCATAAGCCGTCGACCACGACACCGAACCGAACTGGTTGCGTTGCGTCAGTTCGGTATGGGGATCGAAGCGGTACCCCTCCGGCACCACGAAGCTGCTCACCGCGGTCTGGGTGGCCAGGTAGGGAAGGATGATTGGCATCGACCTGGGGACGTCCATCTTGTCAGGAACCCACAAAGGCCAGGTCATGCCCGGAAAGGGCACGACTTCCCGACGCCGACCGCTTTCTCGTTCCAGGCTCCCCTCGACCTCCCAGGACACCGGCTTGGCGGGATTCGTGGCATCCAGCACAACAGCCTTCGTGATGCTCAGGTTCTTCCCCAGTTTTTCGAACTTATCCCGCAGCATCCGGGACTGGTTAGCCGCATCCTGCGGAAGATATTGGTAGCGTTCCGCGTACTCCGGATAACCCCCGAACTGGGCCCGGACCGAGAAGACGTCGGCATCCTCGCCGAGGCGAAGGTCATAGGTGTAGGACCGGGTGTTCCTGCCGAGCTTGGTGGCCGGCAGGCTGCTCGGGGCGGGCTTCCACGTCTTTCCATTCGGTGTGGCATACACCAGCATGGGGACGCCTTCGTAATCCGGGTGGATCACCCCTGGTGCTGCATAGCGGTTCGTGGCATCGATCCACAGATCCGCCTTGCCCAGTTCCTCGATGCCGAGGATGTCGTGGTTGAACTGCCAGGCGTTGAGGTGGCCGTAGGTGAAGAGGGCCTGTTCCCGGTCCACGAGCTTGCCGATCTTCGGCTGGATCCCCGCCTTCTTCAGCAGGTGGTAGTACATCAACCGCATGCCCGAGTTGCTCGCCAACCCAGAGGCGGCGGCCTTGTCCAGACGCTTGTACTCGTAATCTCCCCAGAAGTCCTTCGGGAGTGAAACCTTCTCGGCCGCGCTCGGTGACGAGACGTTCTTGATCCGGGCCTGAAGGCGGGTGAGCAGTTCCCTGGCCCGCGCCTGCGGAAGCTCGGGGAGGCCTGCGATTAGCTCCGCGGCCAGCCGCTTGAAGGCACCGCCGGTGTCGACAGAACCCTCATAATCCGCCTTGTAGATCCGCTCGAAGGCTTCCGACCAGTAGGCGTCCCTGCCGTCCTGGTGGGCCCGGATCAGGTCGTCCGGTTGCCAGTAGGCCACCAGCCGCGGAAACCCGTTGGTCGGGGCCAAGGCGTAGGGGGTGGGCTCCATGGCGGGCAGATTGCGGTAGGTCAGGACGCGGAATCCGTTGCGCTCGGAATCTTCAGCCCGGCCCACCCGCCCGGTCAGGAAGAAGGCAAGCGGGAAATTCTTGGCCACTTCGATCGACGAGATGCGCGTGGGGTAGGGATTCCCGAGGGTCCACACCCCATACAGCCCGTTCGTGAAGCGTTTGGGCAGGGCCTTCCGATATCCGTCACACACCTCCCTCCACTGGATCTCCACCACACAATCCGAGGTGACGCCCGGAGCCACCAGGTGGACCTTGGCAAAATTCCGTCCTCCCGTCTCGGCTTGCCGTTCCGCGAAATCCTTTCGGCCATCGAAAACGACCTCGCGGCCGTCGGGGTACACCGTGCGTCCCTTGATCCCGAGCGTGTTCTTCGGCAGGTCCGAGATGGCAGCGGCAGCCCGTCCCTCCTCGGAGAAGATGCGGACCCGGTACACCGTCTCGATCTCCCCCATCTGGAACCGGAGGCGCTCCTCCAGGACCACGGCGCCTTTGGCACCCTCCTTGATCGCCCAGACCTCCGCCGGGATGGGCGGCCAATCAGATCCTGCCCAGGCCTGGAAGGCAAGGCATACCCCGACACAAAAATGAAGCCATCTCAAATTTGATCTCCGCAGTGACAATTTCGGCATGCTGACAGAGGGAGTCGGACGCCATCAAGAGACTCCGGTCACGGTTCTCTGGTTTTCCCATCATCAACGGACTTTGGATCATCCGCCCATGCCCCCCTTTCCACCTACATCCTTCCCCCTCCTCGGTCTCACCGGCGGCATCGCCGCGGGGAAGAGTTTCGTGGCGAAGCGGATGGCGGACCGGGGCTGGGCCGTGATCGATGCCGATGCCCTGGCTCGGGAGGCCGTGCGGCCCGGCGGCGAAGGCCTGGCGGCTGTCGTGGCGGCCTTCGGACCCGGCTGCCTCCAATCAGATGGCACCCTGGACCGGGCCTGGATGGCCGCCCACGTGTTCGCGGACGACGGAGCGCGGGCCCGCCTGAACGCCATCCTCCATCCCCGCATCGAAGCGCTCCTGGCGGAACGCCTCGATGCGCTCCCTGCTGGCACCCGCGGCGCAGTGCTGGACGCGGCGCTTTGGGTGGAGCGGGGCCGGGCCCACCACTTCGACGCCTTCTGGACGGTGGACGCGCCGGAGGATCTGCGCTTGGCGCGCCTCATGGCCCGGGACGCCCTGTCCCGGGAGGCGGCCCTGATCCGGCTGCGGGCCCAGGCCTCCGCCCCGGAGCGCGCCCTCCATGCGGACCTGGTGATCCCCAACGACGGCCGGGACCTGGCGGAGATCCTCGCGGGAGCCGAGGACTCGCTTCTGTCAAACTGGAAGGTCCGCCGCGCGCGGACCTGGAGAACGCCGATGCCCGCACCTTTCACCGCTGATCAGCTCCGCGAGATCCTGACTGCCCTCCTCAACCGGGGTGGCGACTATGGGGAGATCTTCGTGGAACGCCGGCGGGCCCATGCCCTGGGCATGGACGATGGCCGCATGGAGGACGTGCTCGCCTCCGAAACCTTCGGCGCCAGCCTCCGCCTCATGGACGGCGAGACCACCCGCTTCGCGGATCTCATCGCGCCTGGTTTCGACGAGTTGATCGAGGCCGCCCATACCCTGGCGGCGCCGGGTACCGGCGGGCAGGCTGAAATCCCGGCCTTGGCCCCGCAGGTCCATCCCACGCCCAGCCCCGTGGAGCGCGATCCCGGTGCCGTGCCCCTGGATGAGAAGGTGGCTCTGGTGCGGCGCGCCGAGGCCCTGGCGCGGTCCCATGCGGAGACCCTACGGCCCGGCGCGCTCAAACAGGTTTCCGCGGGCTACGGCGACAACACCCAGCGCGTCTGGATCGCCGCCGCTGAAAGCAACGATGGCACCTGGACCGCCCGCCTCACCGAAGATCACCGCACTCAGGTCGTGCTGCGCGTGAATGCCACGGCCGGGGACGGCCAGCAGCTCCAGTCCGGGTATCAGGCCCTGGGCGAGACCCGCGGTTTCGAACTGTTCACGGATGAAGCTGTGACGCATACCGTGCATGAGGCCGTGCGCCTGGCCATGCAGGCCCTGGACGCGCAACCCGCCCCCGCCGGCACCTTCCCCGTGGTCCTCAGCAGCAGCGCCGGCGGCACCATGATCCACGAGGCCTGCGGTCACGGCCTGGAGGCGGATCTCGCGCTCGCGGGCATGAGCGCCTTCGCGGGCAGGCTGGGCCAGAAGGTGGCCGCCGACGGCGTGACGATCATCGATGACGGCACCCTGCCCCACAAGCGCGGCAGCCAGGCCATCGACGACGAAGGCAACCCGGTCAGCCGCGTGGTGCTCATCGAGAACGGCGTGCTGAAGGCCTACCTGCAATCCCGCAAGACCTCGCGGAAGATGGCCACGGGGCCCACCGGCAACGGCCGCCGGGAGAGCTACCGCCACCTGCCCATCCCCCGCATGCGCAACACCTTCCTGGCCGCCGGGAGCGAGGCGCCCGAGGCCATCCTCCGGGATCTGGACCGCGGCCTGCTGGTGAAGCACATGGGTGGCGGCCAGGTGGACACGGTCACGGGCAACTTCGTGTTCCAGGTGACGGAAGGCTACTGGGTGGAGAACGGCGAGCCGAAGTATCCCGTGAAGAACGCCACCCTCAGCGGCTGCGGCCCCGAGGTGCTCAGGGGCCTCACCCGCATCGGAAATGACCTCCACCACTTCGATATCGGCACCTGCGGCAAGGACGGCCAGGGCGTGCCCGTGAGCGACGCCCTCCCCACCATCCTCTGCCCCGCCCTCGTCGTGGGCGGCACCGCCGAACCCTTGCCGAGCGTGATTTGACCCCCGAGCGCCTGCAGGTGGTGCAGGCCGACCTCACCACCCTCGCCGTGGACGCCATCGTCAATGCCGCGAACAGCAGCCTGCTGGGAGGTGGCGGCGTGGATGGCGCCATCCACCGCGCCGCCGGGCCGGAGCTGCTGGAGGAATGCCGGACTTTGGGCGGCTGCCCCACTGGGCAGGCGAAAGTGACGGATGGCCACCGCCTGCCGGCCCGCTACGTGATCCACGCCGTGGGCCCCGTGTGGCGCGGTGGCCAGCACGGTGAAGACGAACTCCTGGGCTCTTGCTACACGGAGAGCCTGCGCCTGGCCGAGGGACGCCAGTGCCAAAGCGTCGCTTTCCCGGCCATCAGCACCGGCATCTATGGCTTCCCCCAGGACCGCGCCGCAGGCATCGCCTTGGCGGCCTGCCGAGACTGGCTGGCTGTCCACGACCTCCCCCGGACGATCACCCTCGTGGCTTTCGATGCCCACACCCTGTCGATCTTGCAGTCCGCCCTTGAGAAAGATTCCTGACATGACCGAAGCCTTCCGCGCCTTCCTTCCTGAATCCCTCGAAGCCCGCCTCCAGGAGGGCATCCAGCACGCCTTGAAGCTGGGTGCCGAAGGCGCCGAGGCCTTCGTTTCCGTGTCCCGCAGCCGCAAAGCCAAAGTTCAGAACGGCGCGCTGGAGGACCTCACCACCAGCAAGCGCGGCGGCCTGGGCGTGCGCGTGATCCGCGCCGGCGGCAAGGGGTTCCGCACAGGCTTGGCCACCACCACCGACCTCACCGCGGCTGATTTCCAGGGCCTCTTTGCCCAGGCCTGGGAACTGAGCGCCCTCGGGGACGAGGATCCCTGGCTGCGCCAGGCGGACCCCGCTGGGGTCGATGATCTGCCCAGCCGCTTCGATCCCTCGGTGGATGCCATCACTCCCGAGCAGCGCATCGCCTGGGCCCAGGAACTGGAGGCCGAAGCCCGGAAAGCCTCTTCGAAGGTGGCCGCCGTGCGGGAATCCGCCTGGAGCGATGGGTCCGGCGCCAGCCTGCTGCTCACCCAGAAGGGCGTGCGCACACCGGATGCATGGTCCAGTTGCTCCGCCGCCATCGAACTCGCGGTGGCTGACGGCGAGGAGCGACAGGCCGCCTGGCACTGGGATGTGGCCCGCCGGCCTGGGCTCGATCTCGCCGCCATCGGCGCGGAAGCGGCCCTCAAGGCCGAGCGGAAGCTGAATCCCCAGCGCCTGCCAGCCGGAAAATATGCCGTAGTGTTGCATCCGGAGGTGGCCGTCGACCTGCTGGGCATCGTGGCGGGCATGCTCGACGCCGAATCCGTGCTCAAGCAGCGCAGCCTCTTCGCCGGCAAGCTGGGCCAGACCATTGCCTCGCCTCTGCTTACGCTGGTGGACGATGGGCGCCTGCCCGAAGCACCGGGCCGCCCCGCCCTCGGCACGGAGCCCTGGGACGCGGAGGGCCTGCCCACGCGGCGCAACGTGCTGCTCGAAGGCGGCGTGCTGACCACCTATCTTCATACCCTCAAGACTGCGGCCGAGATGAGCATGGCCCCCACCGCCAGCGCGGGCCGGGGTTTCGGCAGCCAGCCCGGCGCCACGACCTTCAACCTGTTCCCCCTGCCCGGAGACACGGCGCCCGATGCCCTCTACCGCATGGCGGGGAATGGCGTGCTCATCACGGAGATCATGGGCCTGCACACGGTGGATCCCGTCAGCGGCGACCTCAGCGTGGGCGCCAGCGGCATCCGCATCCGTGGCGGCGTCCTGGCCGAACCCGTGGACAAGCTCACCTTCGCCGGCAACCTCCGCGACTTCCTCACCCGCATCGCCGCCCTGGGCAGCGACCTCCGCTGGTATGGCAGCAGTGCCGGCCTCAGCATCCTGCTGGAGGACATCGCGCTGGGAGGCGCCTGATGGGCCGTGAATTCTGGGACGAGCGCTACGGCGAGGCTGATCTGACCTACGGCTCGGAACCCAACGATTTCCTGCGGGACATGGCGCCGCGCATCCCACCCGGCCCCGTCTTGGGACTGGGCGAGGGCCAGGGCCGGAATGCCGTGCATCTCGCCACCCTGGGTCACGCGGTCACGGCCGTCGACCTGTCCCCGGTGGGCCTCGCGCGGGCCCAGGAATTGGCCGCCAGCCGCGGCGTGACCCTCACCACCGTGGTCGCCGATCTCGCGGAGCTCGATCTCGAAGCCACAGCCTGGAGCGCCATCATCTCCATCTTCTGCCACCTGCCTTCGGCCCTCCGCCGGACCCTCTATCCACGTTGCGCCGCGGCCCTGGCGCCCGGGGGTGTCCTGATCCTGGAGGCTTACACGCCCAGCCAGCTGGAGTACGGCACCGGTGGCCCGAAGGAGCCCGACCTGCTGAACACTCTGGCGGAGCTGAGGGACCTCCTGCCTGGGCTGGAGGTTGAAATCGGTCGTGAGCTGGCGCGGGAGATCCGCGAAGGTGCCCATCATCACGGCCTGGGCGCCGTGGTTCAGGTGATGGCCCGCAAGCCCTCTGGGTCGACCTCGCTTCCTTGATCTGCAATCCTGGAATGTTCTTACAGGACCTTCCATGAGCCTTGACTCCGCCCACGCCTACCTCGCCTCCCCCCATCTGGAGCCAGAGCTCCGGGCAGAGTTGGAGCCACTGCTGAAGGCCGCCGAGGCGGGCGATGCCAAGGCCACAGCCGAACTGGAGGACCGGTTCTCCGAGCCTTTGGCTTTCGGTACCGGCGGTCTGCGTGGCTTCATGGCCGCGGGCCTGGGCCGGATGAACCTCCCCAACATCCGCCGGGTGTCCATGGCCCTGGCCAGCGTCGCCAGTCAGAGGGCTCCCCGGAAGATGATCGCCGTCGTGGGCTTTGACACCCGTCTCAACTCCCAGGCCTTCGGGAAGGCCTGCGCCGAGGTGTTGGCCGCCGCGGGCTACCAGGTATTCCTCGGTGGCCGCCCCCTGCCCACCCCCTTCCTCTGCTTCGCCATGAAGCGCCTGGGCGCCGGCTGCGGCGCCATCGTCACCGCCAGCCACAATCCCAAGGAATACAACGGCTTCAAGGCCTACAACGATCTGGGCGGCCAGGTGGTGGAGCCTTGGGACGCGGAAGTGGAGTCCCACATGGCGGGCCTGCCCCTGGTGCCTGAACCGCCCATGGTGCCAGCGGGCCGCATCCAACCCATCCCCGCGGAAGTGGAGGAGGCCTACCTCGCCATGGGCCTGGACCTGCTCCAGAAACCGAAGGATTACGAAGCCGCCCGCATCCTCTACACGCCGTTCCATGGCACCGGGGTGGCCCTCATTCCCGCACTCTTCGAACGAGCGGGCATCCCCATCACCGTCAGCCCCAGCCAGGGGATCCAGGATGGCACCTTCCCCACGGCTCCGCGCCCCAACCCCGAAGAGCTGGCGGCCTACGCCGCGCCCCTGAAGGAGGCCGAGGCCATGGGTGCCGAGGTCATCCTAGCCAACGATCCAGACGCGGACCGCATCGGCGTGGTGGCCAGACGCAACGGCATCTGGGAGCTCATGTCCGGCAACGACCTGGCCGGCCTCACCCTGGACTACCTCTGCACCCAGAAAGGTCGCAAGGGTGCGGTGGTCAGCACAGTGGTCACCTCCGACTTCATGGCCGAAGTGGCCCGGCACCACGGCCTGCCCGTGGTGTGGACCTTGACCGGCTTCAAGAACATCGCGGTGTGCATGGACCGTCTGGAGGCGCTGGGCGAGCCCTATGCCTTCAGTGCCGAGGAGAGCTACGGCATGCTGCTGCCGCCAGATCTGCGGGACAAGGACGGCGTCACCGCCGCCCTGGTCGTCGCCGAGATGGCGGGGCACTTCAAGGCCCTGGGACAGAACCTCTTCGAAGCGGTGGACGCCCTCATGGCGAAGGTCGGCACCTTCCGCAACCGCCTGGTGAACCTGGAGGATTCTCGGCCCGGTGGCGCCAAGCGCTTCGCCGAGGCCATGGGCCGCATCCGTGACGCGGGGCTCGCCACCCTCGGCAATGAGAAGGTGATCAGCTGGGAGGATTTCCAGACTGGCCTCTGGCATGGCGAGGGTCGGACCGAGCCCATCCTCGACCGCCCCGACAACCGGCCGATCGCCCTGCCCATCTCCCGCAGCAACGTCCTCAAGTTCCGCCTGGAGAGCGGCGCCTTCGCCGCCTTCCGGCCCAGCGGCACCGAACCCAAGTTGAAGGTCTACCTCCAGGGCCGCGGCACTGAAGCCCAGCTGGATCTCATGGAGGTCGAGGCCCGTTCACTTCTGGGCCTGTAAGCAACTCCACAAAAAAGCGGCGCCGGAATCGGCGCCGCTTTTTTGTGGCGTGGAAAGCTACTTCTTCTTGATGTTGGTCAGCTTGCCATCGGCGAAGCCGTGGCAATCCTTGCACTGGGCTTCCTTGTACTTCGCGACCATCTTGGTTGCTTCAGCGTTGAACTTCTTGTCCTTGGGGGCGCCCACGTGGCAGACGGTGCACTTGGCACCCTTGACGGTGGTCGGCTTGGCAGAGGCGATCGGGGCCACGGCCAGGATCAGAGCGGCGGTGAGGAGGGTGAGGCGGCGCATGTAGGCTCCTGGGATATGAGGTCTCGAATCCGATTCGAGCCTGCCCGAATCGTTGGTTATAGTTTCCGACAGTGGGCTGGAATCGTCAGTGATGGCAGTCACAGGTATGTCACAATCCTTAATACACTTGCTATCAACAAGTTAAAGAGTGCTTCTTGGGGGATCATCTTAACAAGAAGAGGGGAGCCGATTTCCACCGGCCCCCCTCTTTCCTTCATTGATTCATCAGTGCGCGAGACGCGAGGTCATCGCATAGATGATGAGGAAGAGCAGCACGAGCCCGACGCCGAAGAAGATGTAGCCGGCGCTGCGGGCGATGCCCTTCCAGGCTTCCCACTCATCCTTGACGCGGAAGCTGTCCAGGCGGCCTTCGGCCACCAGACGGTCATACCAGCGCTTGCGTTCGTGGAGCATCTCGGACTTGGAGATGCGACCCGAGAAGATCACGGTGTCCATGGGGAACTTC
>CAVPLE010000130.1:0-39588 GCA_963705865.1 uncultured Holophagaceae bacterium
CGTCAGCCCGTCAGGGCTGGGGGCATCGTCAGGACGTCGATGGGTCGCCGAGGTCCAGCCGTAGTGCATCAGCACGCAACCGGCGAGGCCGCAGACATCCGCCCACGCGGAGGTCAGTGGCGCGCATCAAAGCCCGACGCGCAGCGCGGGCCAAGATGCGACAGAGCCGCTCGGCGCAAACCTCCACTACCGACCAGCCCACGGCGATAGCCGCATGAGCGCCTATCGAGACAGCCGGCCGGCACGAGGAATCCCCGCAGTTCACTGCGGGGAGGACGTCAAGTATCTGCACGGACTGCCCGTCCAGATCGTCAAGGTGGATCGCAGCCTGGTGGTGGGCGCGGACTCTGATCGCGATCTGGCGCTGTACCGCTCGGTGGTCGGACTGTGCGACGCACTGGGCCTCCAGGTGATCGCCGAGGGCGTCGAGTCCGCCACGCAGGCGGAGACGGTGTACAACGCCGGCTGCCCGGCTGGCACAGGGGCATCTCTTCGGAAGTCCGGTGCCGATCTCGCAACTCGGTGCGGGTGTCGTGGCGCACGGCGGTTAGCACGAATTCCACGCACGCGTCCCCCGGAAAGGAACTAGGTTCGCCGGGTCAACAGCCCCTCTCGCCCAGTCACCACCCTCGCCAAGTCCGACGTGCTCGACGGCCTCTTCGCATCCTGGCGGAACATCGACGACCTCTTGCAGAGCCTCTCCGCCGAGGACTGGACGACACCGACCTCGCTGCCCGGATGGACCGTGCACGACGTCGTCGCGCACGTCACCGGCACCGAGTCGATGCTGCAGGGCGTCGCCACCCTGAGGCCGACATCGACGTGTCGACCCTCGCGCATGTGCGCAACGACATCGGCGTGATGAACGAGCACTGGGTTCGAAAGCTGCGCGAGCCTCAGCCCCGCGAACTGCACCAGAAGTTCCGCAGGGTGACCGCCGAGCGTCGCAAGGCGTTGTCCGGCATGCCCGACGAGCAGTGGAACTCCGTCGACCGCGACGCCCGCGGGGCCGGACACGTACGGGCGGTTCATGAGGGTGCGGGTCTTCGACTGCTGGATGCACGAACTCGACATCCGTGACGCTGTCGCGCGACCCGCCGGCAACGAGGAACTCGTCTGCCCGGCGTCGGCACAGGCGTTCGACGAGATGGCTGCGAGCATGGGCTTCGTCGTCGGCAAGCTCGGCGGTGCACCCGACGGCTCCCGGGTCAGCATCGAGTTGACCGGACCGAGATGCCGGACGGTCCGGTGTCCTATCAGTCGCTGTTCGGGATCGCGCGATATCCCGCGGGCTACACCCGCGACAGTCGAGCTTCCACCTACCTGGTCGATCAGGCCGTCGGCTGCGACGCCGACTTCACCTTGCGCATGCGGTTCTCCAGGCACTCGTCGAGACGAAGTCGGTGTCTGACACAGAGCGTGACCTCGTCTCCGAAGGCACCGCCAACGCCGCTGACGAATTCGAGGGGCATACGACTACGACAACCGCCGCGCGGAGCTGCGCAAGTTCCACGACGCGGTGCGGTCCAAGTCCGGTCCGCGCGGCATGCAGGTGACCGCCATCTTTGCATTCGCCTCCAGCGACCTGGACTACCTGCACCGCTGTGGCGCCTGCCTCTTCGCTTCCGGCCTTTTCTGATCTCGCTGTTGCTGGGGTCTGGCCTTCTGCTCCTGGTTTGGACGATTCCCCTCCTGCTCGTGGGGATTGTGCTGACCATAGGCGGGACTCAGGGCCTCGAGAAGCAAGGGCAGAATGCCGATGTTGATGCGTCCGAACGTTGTCATGGCGTCGACCTCCCTTGGCCGAGGCGCTACGTGACAGAGGCCTCGGTGATGCGCGAATCTCCGGCGGTGCCCACGAGGCCGACGCCGAAGGAGTCCATGGAATATGCGTTTTCCGTGCCTTAATATAAGTTTATGTATTTAAACTATTTAACTAAATATTTAGTCCGAAAGACTGAGCCAATCCATCGTAATGACACGCAGCCTCCTTCAATACGAAGGAGGCTGCGGAAGCGACTCCGGCGTGCCCTAAAGCCAGTAGGAAAAGCGCCGGGAGAACCACTCCATGAACCGCTGCCACAGCGAGCGGTGCGTCCAGGTTTCGAGCTGGATTTCGTTCGAGTCCTTCAGATCTTCGTTGAAGGCACTCTCCATCTCCTGCCCGAACCCATCTCCCATCACGACCACGTTGATTTCCTTGTTGTGGAGAAAGCTGCGGGTATCCAGGTTCGTGGAGCCCACCGTGGACCAGGTGCCATCGATGACCGCCGTCTTGGCATGCAGCACGGAAGCCTTCAGCTGGTAGACCTTGATGCCGGCTTCGAGCATCTGCTTGTAGAAGGAGTGACTGGCGTAGGCGACCAGCGCCCCATCGGAGATGGCGGGAAGGATGACCTTTACGTCCACCCCGCGGTGGGCTGCTTCTATAATCTTCCGGTGGTCCCGGTTGTTGAGGCGCCATCGGCCCGGTTTGTGGATGGGGCTCACGGGATGGAAGGGCAGCAGCTTGATTCCAGCATCCTGCATGCGGGTGAAGAAGGCCTCGGGGGTTCCCAGCGTTCCGACCGCGTCATAGATGATGCTGACCTGGACCCCCTCCCGCTGCTTGGCGATGAGCATGTCGGCGAACTTCAGGCCCAATGGGTCCTGTTCGAAGAGGTACGTCTCCAGGTTGATGGAGTCCTTGGCCGACCGGCAAGGCAAGAGGTCCACGCGCGAGCCGGAACGTGGCGTTGGGGGCCGGAGCTCATGGCGTCACGGCTGTCTGCTTGCCCAGGTTCGACCGGAGCCGGACTTGCTCCTTCCGGATCGCCTGCAACATGGAGCGCCACCTTCTCGATCCATACGTCCGGGGAGTCAAAGGACATCCCCGGCTGTCTCGCTGCGATCTGGTCGGATTGTGCATGCAGGACTCCAAGCGGGAGTGGGTGAATCAGCCCCGCGCGGCGCCCTGGGGGCTCACCGGGTCGCACCCCCCTCCAGGCCGATCAGGGGGACCACGATTCCATGAGGCTTGATCCGGCCGGCCGTTCGCTGATGCGGACCTGCCGCGTCCTGGGTTCATCGCCACCCCAGGCCAGCCAGACCTTCAGGCATTCATTGAAGGCTTCGGGCCGCTCGAAAGCCACGAGGTGGCCCGCCTTGGGGATCAGCGTAAGCTTCGCCCCCGGAATGGCCTCGGCCATCGCTTCGGATTCGCTGGGCGGAATGATGACGTCTTCGGCGCCAGCGATCACCAGGGTTGGAATCCGGATCTTCCCGAGCCAATTCCTCGCATCCGGCCGATCGGCCATGCCCAGCAAGGCGCCGATGATGCCTTCGGGATTTGAAGGAAGCATGAAATCCCTGACTGCGGCGGCCGTGGCTTCATCCGTGGTGGTCGGCGACAGCATCTTCGGGGCCATGGCATCCACCACCACGGAAGCATCCGTACTCCGCACCTTCTCGGCCGTCGCACGGCGCGCGGCGGCGACTTCGGGGGTGTCCTTGCCGGCCTTCGTGCCGACCAGGACCAGCCCCCGGAGCAGCTTCGGAAAGGCGTGGGCGAAGGCCAAGGCCACGTAGCCACCCATGGAATGGCCCACGAGAATCACAGGCCCCGTTCCCAGGTAGTCGATCAAGGCATGCAGATCCTCGGCAAAGCGGCTCATGGAAACGGCACCCGGCGTTGATTCGCTCTGGCCGAGCCCGCGCAGGTCGGGCGCGATCACACGATGCCTCGCTTTGAAGGCCTCCACCTGCTTGGACCAAGTCCTGCGGTTGAGCGGAAAACCGTGGACGAGGAGCAGCGGGAGTCCAGCGCCCTCGTCCGTATATGCGACCTGTAGACCATTCACTTTTACCCGCATATCACCTCCGAGCCAGGCATCCTGGATAAATCGGTCTGGAATGGTGGGTAGTCGGACGGTACGTCCTCACGGCCATCCCAGGCCGCTCAGCCTGGAAGATTGTTCACAGACACGCGGGCCCGGGGTTCAGGCCCACCAACGGCAGCGCCCACGCGCTCCCTGGCGTTCACTCTGGGCATGCTGAGTTTCCCGGCCCCATCACCGGCTCTGTGGTGGCCCCGCGGTGCGGGGCCGTCCACTCCTTCTCGCAAGTTCGGATCGGCCTTGGCTTTGCCAAGCGCGATCACGGCGGCACCGAGCGCGGCTCCAGCGAGGAAGGCGAGATAAATGGGACCCATTGGATGAGATGCGTTTTTCTCGCTCATGATCATGCTTCCTCCCTGGACGCTTGAGCCTGCACCGTCTGGTGCGATCACTTGCCGGAAGGTTCGACCTTCCGGCAAGTTCTGGACCTTCGCCATCCTGGCTGGGCCCACCGCCTGTTGCTTCTCGTAGCTCAAGCGCACTCAGCCACGAAGATCATCCGCCGCATCATTCATGCCGCGTTTGAGGTCGCTGGCGGCGAGCACGGTGCGCTCCTTCATGCCATTCCAGGCCAGCCCGGCGTCCTCGGCCAGGTCGCCCGCCCGCTGCTTGGTCCGACGCGCGAGATCCTTCAGGTTCCCGCGGAGTTCAGGACCGGATTTTGGCGTGGTGAGGGCCACCACCACGGCACCGAGGGCGGCGCCGGCGGCGAAAGTGAGGAGCATGGGGCCCACAGTGGAAGTTGGGGTTTTCTCGTTCATGGTCGTCATGGTCGTAGTCCTATTCAGATGCGTGAGGGGTTTGCCTGCTCTTGAAGAAGGCCAGCACGGCGCTGATCCCTCTGATGATTCTTCCGAGGTTGCGAAAAGTGGATTCGAGGCTGTCGCGAACGCGGCCATTGAGCTCCGTCACCGTCCTCCCGATCTCCCCGATCGATCTGGTGAAGGTGGAAAGCTCTCCCAGGGAGGTGTGGAGAGAGCCCGCCAGGCTATCCATGTGCATGCGGAAGGCATGCACATCTTCGGCGATCTGGGACAGTTCCTTGCTCGAGGTGAGCAGGAAGGTGTCCACGCCTTGAGCGGTCCGGCGCAGCTGGACAAGCAGAGGTACCAGGCCGACGGCGAGAGCGATCAGAACCAGGATGAGGGTGATTTCGAGTGCGATGGGCATGACGGGCTCCGAGTTGGGACTCAGGGTTCTTGATGGGTTTTGAGCATCCAGAGGGCCTTGTCATTGGCGCGGATCACGTGGCCTTCTCATCGAACATCGCTGGTTCTGAAAACGCGTGGGTTTGGTACATGGCAGGTTCCTGGGGCAGTCATGAGGAGCAGGGCTTGCTAGGCGATCCTCCGCCCCTGGATCAGGCGCACCAGGACGAGGACGATCGCGAGCACGAGCAGGATATGGATGAATGAGCCCATCGTGTATCCGCTCACCAGACCCAACGCCCACAGGACGACGAGAATCACGGCAATGGTCCACAACATGGTTTCTCCTTTTGAGAAAACGGCGGGGGTCCGGCCTCCTGATCAGGGCCTGAGGCTGGCCGAATCCCCGACAGGGACTACTGCACGGTCATCCGGTTGTTCACATGGGTCACGCCATGAACGTCCTCGGTGAGTTTGGTCACCAGGTCGCGCTCAGCGGCGTTGTTGGCCTGCCCGTGCAGGGTCACCACGCCATCCCGGGTGACCACCTTGGTGGCCAAGGCGTGGGTGGACTTGTGGAACAGGAGGGCGGTCTTCACCTGCGCGGTGATGGAGGTGTCATCCACCTTGGTCCCGACGCTCCTGTGGGCCGGCTTGCCGGCCTTGGAGGCGATCAGTTCGTTGCGGACTTCCGTGACGCCGTCCACATCTTTGGCGTACTCCGCCGTCAGTTGCTTCTGCGCTTCGGAGTCAGCTTTGCCTGAGAGGGTGACGATGCCATTGTCCGTCTTCACTTCGGTGTCCGTGGCACTGACGTTCTTATGGAAGGCCAGGACCGCCTTCACCTTCATGGTGATCCAGGCGTCGGAATGCTCCGAGGGCTGGTCACCAACCAGGGTGAGCCGATTGTCCACGTTCTTGACGCCAGGCAACCCCGCAACGGTCTCCTCGGCCAGGGTCTTGTGGTAATCCCGGGCCACTGTGCCCGTGAGGGTAACCACCCCATTGGAGGAAGACACCTTGATGCTGTCGTCCTTCAGGTAGGTCTTGAAGTTGTAGCTGTTCTTGGCTGAGGACTCGATCTTGCTATCCGCTTCAGAGGCCTGCATGGGGAGGCCCCCGACCAGAACCAGTGCTACCGAAGCCATGACAGCCGCGTGGGGGTTCAACGTGAAATGTCGCATGGTGTGTCCTCTTTTCTGCCCTGTGGGGCGATTTGGTTTGGAAGGCCTTGCAGCTTTCTATTTCTTCCCTGTTCCAGGTAGCGGCCGCCCGCTGTCTGAATGGCGTGGGGCGGGCGCCATCTTGCCCGTCTCCTTCTCCTTCGAGATGGTCTTGGATTCATGCTTTGGAACCATGTCGTGCTTGGACTGGTGCCTGGAGAGGTCATCCACCTTTTTCGAGGCGGTGACCTCGAGGGGATCGGAGCCAGAGCCGGGCTTGGATTCCAGCCCGGGATGGGCGGACTGGGGATTTCTCGTCGGAGGGATATCGGAGGTCGTCATGGACTTCTCCTTTGCTGTGGCTGCGAAGCCATTGACTTCAAGGATGGCTGGCCCGAACCAGGTCCGCGGAAGACCCGCAACGGGCCAGCCGGTACTGAGTGGAGGGTTCCTGGGCAGGCGCGGTAGCGATCCGGTCTGCGGCCACTGGGGACAACCGCAGTGGAGCCTGTCCCTGTGGTTGTCCCGCGGCCCTGCTGCGCGGGTGTGATAAGCGAAGCGCAGGGCCTTGCTTCGCTCCCATCGGTCGCTTTCGGACCTGGTCGGGACGTTGAATCCGCCCTGCCAGGACGAGTCCTGCACCTTGACCCTCGGGTCTGCACCGAGGGTGGATGCCAGCAGTCCCAAACTTTGGGGGGTTTTTGGCAAATCTCATGATTTTCCCCCGAGACTCATCCGACGAATTAGTGAAAAGTGGTTCCTACGATCTAGAAACACCGGGGGGCGGTAGACCCCGAGGAATGGGGTAAGTGCACTTTTCGAGCCATAGATTTAAATCATTTTATTCATCCATTTACATTAATTTTATTTTAATATTCTATTGAAATATCCGATCGAAGTGACGTGGCACCTTCTCCAATCTGAAGGATGAAAAAAATCCATCACCTCACCGATTGCACATGCACCGGCCGGGAACCAGACGGCCCCCTGAACCGCGAGATCGATCTGGAGATGAATACGGTCGCGAGCACCAACAGGAAGTGGAGGCTCATGGCCACCATGTAGCCATTCATGAAACCGACCACCCAAAGGACGGTGAGAATCGTGCCGATGACCTGCATCCTGCCGCGTCCTCCAGGACTGCCCGGCACCGATCCCCTGAGCAGATGCAATCGCTGCGAACGGCTTCGATACTTCCGCAGCGTGGCCCGGTGTTTCATGGTCGTCAGGTCCTTCCTGTCGGTACGGTTTCGCGGCCGTTGGTCTTGAGCTGGTTCGCACGCCTGTCCTGGTCACTCCACTCAGGACCGAACTCGTGCTTCGCTCCAGGAGGACCTGGGCGAGCGAGGTTGGATGATTTTCTTCACCGACGCATGGAACCCATGTTTGGGGTGTCGATCTGTTGGACCGGAGTAAGCATTTTCCGGACCATGGCATAAATGGTTAATTTAATATATTTTAAAGAACCAAAATCGAAATTTGACATGGCCTATTCAATCAAAATGAATTATGCTCAACTTCAATTCGACCACAAAGGCTGCCTATGCACGCCGATGACCTGGACCACAAAGAACTGCTGGAACTGGATGCAGAGGGTGGCCTGATCCGGTTCGCCGGTCAGCGCGCGGTCCTGCTGGACGCAGTGGCCATGGGACTCCTGCGCAGTTACCTGGTCGAGAATTTCGGGCTCACGGCGGCCCGGACCGTGCTCACCCAATTCGGCTTCGCCCACGGTTGGCGCATGGCCGAGGCCATGCAGACTGAGTTCAAGTGGGCGACCCCCGAGGAGTGGCAGTATGCAGGCACACGCATTCCCGCTCTGGAAGGCCTCTTCCGGGTGGTGCCAGGCGCCGGGGAGGATCCCCTCTCCGAACATGGCGCGCTGATCCTCGCCTCCTATGAAGCCGAGCAGCATGTCCTCCATTTCGGCCGGGCAGAAGCTCCAATCTGCTGGACCATTTGCGGGCTGATCAGCGGCTACATCAGCCGGACCACGGGCAAGGACATCTACGTGCTCGAGGACCGCTGCGTTGGCAAGGGTGATGCCGCCTGCCACCTCTTCGGGCGCACGCGCGAGGAATGGGGCCACGCCCGTGCCGTGGAAATCGGCTACTTCGAACCGAAGCGGCTGGAGGGATGCCTCGAAGTCTCGCTCCAGCGGGTCACGGACTCCTTGAAGATCGCCGAGCGGAAACTCCGTGAACACCGGCGGGCGCTGACGAGCGTCGTGTTCGAGCCCGTTGAACACCTGGGCGTGGTCACCAAGAGCCCCGCGATGCGGAAGTTGATCGACCTAGCCTGCCGCGTGGCCACCGTCGATTCCACGGTCCTCATCACCGGCGAGAGCGGGGTGGGCAAGGAGCGGATCGCCCGCCTCGTCCATGAACAGTCGACGCGTGCGACCGGGCCCTTCATCGCCGTCAATTGCGGCGCCATCACCGAGACGCTCCTGGAAAGCGAACTCTTCGGACATGCCCGCGGCGCGTTCACGGGCGCGAACCAGGACCGGCCAGGCCTGTTCGAGTCCGCCAACCGGGGGACCTTGCTGCTGGATGAAGTGGGGGAGGTCTCTCCGGGCATGCAGGTCAAGCTCCTGAGAGCCATCCAGGAACGGGAGATCCGCCGCGTCGGCGAGAACAAGGGCCGGCGGATCGATGTGCGCATCATCGCCGCCACCAACCGGGACCTGGCCCTCGGCGTGGCGGGCGGCGCCTTCCGCCAGGATCTCTATTACCGCCTGAAGGTCGTGGAGCTGCATGTTCCCCCACTCCGTGAACGCAGGGACGACATCCTCCCGCTGGCCCGCGTGCTCCTCGCGAGCGCGGCCAGGTTGATGAAGCGCAAGATCGCGGGACTCTCCACGGGTGCGGCCGATCAGCTCGTGCGGTACTCGTGGCCGGGAAATGTGCGCGAGCTCGAGAACACCATGGAACGCGCCGCCGCGCTTGCCGAAGGGAGCCGGGTGGAACTGGAAGACCTGCCCGAGGAGATCCGCGAAGCCTTCTCCATGCCCGTGGCCACCACGGGGGCGGTCCGGTCTCTGGATGAGGTCGAAAAGGAATACATCATCGCGGCGCTCGAGCTGAATGGGGGAAACCAGACGCGCACCGCCGAACAGCTTAAAATCGGCTCAGCCACGCTGTACCGCAAGCTCAAGAGCTATGGTCTGATCGGTGGCGAGCGCAGCAGGGTGCGAAAGGATTCCTAGGCCGTGGCGCGCCCTGCGCTCAGGGCCCCGGCGCTTTCATCCGTGCGATTCCTCGGTTTTCGACTTGGCCGACTGAGCGTCCTCGCTCTGCCGGTTCGCTGAAATTTCGAGGGCGACCGCTGCGGCGTCCTGGGCCGCGACGCCTTCGGTCCGACGCTCGTAGTCTTCCTCGGCAAGGTCATCCTGGGCACGCAGCTCCCTGTCCCCAACCTGCTCCTGTTCTCCCGGCAGCTCGACCCGCAGTTCTTCCAGCAGCATCATGACCGTCGCCGCGACGGGCAGCGCGAGGAGCGCGCCGAGAAGCCCCATCAGCGTTCCGCCCACCAGGAGCGCGAAGAGGACCACTGAGGAGGGAAGGCGGAGCGATCGGCCGTAGATCCGGGGGATGAGCAGGCGGCTCTCGATTTCCTGGTACGCGAGCATCGCCACGAAGACGATGACCGCCGCGGCCGGGCTGCGGCCGAGCGCGACGACCACCACCGGTCCGAGCAGGATGATGCCACCGATGTAGGGCAGGATATCCGCGACCGCGGCGAACACCGCCAGGGCCATCGCGTTCTCGATGCCACAGGCCTTCAAGAGGATGTAGGTGAAGATTCCCATGAACAACGATGTGACCAGCTGGCCGCGGATATAGGCGCCGACGATGGTCTCCAGGTTCAGCAGGACTCTGGAGAGGCGGATGTGGTGGGAGCGCGGGACGATCGCGAACAGCCCCCCGCGCAACCGGTCGCGGTCGATCATCATGTAGAGCGAGAGGAAGAGGGCGCTCAGGCCATAGGTGACGGCTTCGAAAACCCGGACCGAGTAGCCGAACGCGACCGCTCCGATCGCGCCCAGCGCACTGTCGTAACTCGTATTCCGAAGCCAATGGGCGAACGGCGCGCTCACATGGAATTGGGCGAAATAATCAGCCAGGCTCCTTCGGAACGCGGGTTCCCGTTCGAACAGCGCCACCGCCTGCCCCAGGAGCGAGGGGATGGTCAGGGTCACGATGAGGGCCCCGATGATGAAGAGCCCCAAATAGACACCAGCGATCGCGAAGCCACGCCGGACCCGCCTTGCTTCCAGCCATTCAACGGCGGGACTCAGCGTTCCAGCGACCAGGAGCGCGACGACCAGCACGAGAATGATCGGCCAGAGCCGAAAGGCCAGCCACAGCGAGATGCCGACGAGAATCAGCCGGATCATGGTCGCTGACGATACTTCGAAGCGGACCGTCTTTCGATCAGTGCTCCCGGTGATGGTCGTCCCGCTCACGGTTCCTCTCTCTCCCACCGTGCCCACCGGGCTGTCGGCCATGCTCCTGGCGCCAGCGGCTGTAATCCTCACCTTCTTCCAGCCGCTGATGGGACCAGTGACCGGGCTCGTATCGGTAAGCCCCGCCCTCTGGCTGGTACCGCGGCCGAATCCACCGGGAACCCCGCTGGGTGGGTTCCTCCCAGCGACCGGGGGACCAGGCCCAACGGTCATCCTGACGATCCCAATAACCCCGGATCCACACGTGGTTCCGGCTTGGCCGGGCCATCCTCACCTCCACCTGCGGTGGAGGCGGAGCCTCCGGGGCGATGCGGATGCGGATGGCGCCAAGGTCCACGCCCACGCGAATCTGGGCGACGGCCGGCACGCAACTGAAGGCTGCGAACATCGCAGGTATCGCCAATTTCGACAGCTTGAAGGTCATGGAGGACTCCTGGTCCAGATGGAGATGGGTCAATGCCTGCGATCCCGCCCCCTCCAGCGGGTCTCGTGGGGCCAGTGGGATCGAGGCAGTTCCGCCCAAGGGCCGCTTCTCGACCTCGAGTACTCCCAGCGGTCGTTGGTGTAGAAGTAGTAGTACCCATCCTGGGTGTAGTAGGGCTGGTCCACATCCAGTTCGAGGACCGTTGGCAGAATGGGAATGATCTCCACTCCGCCACCGCGCCTGTGCGCCACCACGCAGGACATGAGAAGGAAAGCCGAAGCCAACAGGATGACCATCTTGCGATTCATGTGTTTCTCCCAATGGTTTGACTGCCACTGATTGCGTTCAGGTGGTCTGTTGTCGGTCGGGCTCACTAGATCCGCCCGAGCAGGAGCAGGACGATGAGAACCAGAACCACAAGACCCAGGCCGCCACTCGGGTAATACCCCCACGTCTTGCTGTGGGGCCACGTGGGCAAGGTGCCGAGGGCCATCAGAACCAGAATGACGATCAGGATGGTGAACATGGCGCATCCCCTCCAATCCATGAACCAATTGCGGTCCCGCCTAAGGAACCATCTGCCTATCCAGCAGGGGCGGCACCAGGCCGCCCCTGTCGTCATTGGCCTAGCCCTTCTGCATCAAGGAGCGTGCCGCTTGCCGCTGCGACCTCTCCCGGCATTCCCAACCCCATAAGGCCCAGTTGTTGAACGCGTGCAAATAGGGGAATGACCAGGCCATCGGGTGGCGGGCGAATCTGATCACCGTTCAAAACGAAGGAGATTCAGATTCAAAACGATGGGCGCGATCTCCGCTATTGCTGCAGATCCAGACTCAGGCTGCGTATGTCTTGTAGAAGTACCAGGCGGTGAGCGCGAACCCGATGGTGATGACACCGTAGCGGACCGCTGTCCGGCCGACCCGATGTGCCATGTGGGAGCCGAAAAGGCCGCCCAGGCCTGCGGCGACGGCCATGAGGCCCACGAGAGTCCACTGCACGTTGCCGGGATGCCGCAGGAGTTCCATGCCCAGGAACGCGAAGATGGCGATGCCATTGATGCAGAGGGCCAGCAGATTCTTCAGGCCGTTCATCTGGTGGATGTCCGTGAGGCCCAACAGACTCAGCGCCGCGAGCATGAGAATGCCGATACCGGCGCCGAAGTAGCCGCCGTAGATGCCCACGATGAACTGGAAGATCATGGCCCCGACCCACCACCCCGGCGTCCGGTCGTGGCTGCCCATCTTCTTCAGCACCTTGTTGACGGGATCATTGGCCGCCAGCAGCACCGTGGCCGCGAGGATCAGCCAGGGCACGAGCTGATCAAAGATCTTCTGGGGTGTCACCAACATGAGCCACGCACCCAGTGCGCCGCCGAGGAGGGAGACCGGCATCAGCCGCAGGGCGAATTCCTTCGTGCCCGCGAGATCCTGGCGATGGCCCCAGAACCCGCCGATCGAGCCCGGCCACAAGGCGATGGTGCTGGTGACATTGGCCTGCTGCCCCGTGAGGCCGATGCCAAGCAACGCGGGGAACGACACGAGTGTGCCGCCCCCCGCGATGGAGTTGATGGCCCCGGCGACGAAGGCCGCTGCCATGACAGTGAAGATGTACCCGATGTGCATGCCATCCAAGATGACAGGCTCACGGATGAATCAGAAGCCAGCTACTTCCACTTGAAGGGGTAGACCGGTTTCTTCGAACTGTACTCGGGTGGCCACACGGTTTCGTGTTTGCCGTTCTGGATCTGTTCCACCAGCATCTGGTGCTTGTTCTGGTTCGTGTAGCCGCTGTAGTCCACGAACCGCACATCACCCATGATGCCGGTCCAGTGACCGCCGCGCAGCTCAGCGCGGAGTTTCTCGCGATCCCCGCCCACCTTGGCCGCGGCCTCTGCCATGACCATCATCGAGGCGTAGGCGTTGGCGGCATGATAGGGAACCTCGGCCTTGCCGAACTTGGCCTTGTAGCGTTTCCCGAAATCCTTGGCGCCCGGCCAGTTCACATCGGTGGTCCACTGCGTGCTGGAGAACACGTTGTTGGAAATCGCCTGCTCCCGGGCGAACTCGGAGGACGCGAAGCCCGCGCCCGCGCCCAGGAAAGCCTGGGGCTGCAGGCCCACCTCGCGGGCCTGCCGCATGAGCAGGATGCCATCAGCCACGTAGGACACCATGAAGACGAGATCGGGCTTGGTGGCCTTCACTTTGGCGAGGGTCGAGCGGTAATCAGGCGAGCCGGCCGCGTAGGCCTCTTCCATCACCACCTGGATGCCAACCTGGGCCGCGTAGGCCTTGGCCGACTTGGCGCCGGAGGTGCCGAAATCCGTGTTCTCGTTCAGGATCGCCATGGTCTTCGGCTTGCCCAGCTTCTGGGCCATGGAGATGAGGATGGAGGCGTAGTCCTCGGTGGTGGCGCTGAGCCGGAAAACGTACTTCTGGTTCTGGCGGGTGATGTCTTCTTTCGATGCCACGGGCACCAGCAGGGGCACCTTGTACTTCTCAGCCAGCTTGGACACGGCGTTGGCACAGGCCGAGCTGTAAGGGCCCACCACGGCGGCCACGCGGTCGCGGGTCACCAGCTTCTCCATGGCCGACATGGACACTTGCGGTTTGCCCGTGTCGTCCTCGGTGACCAGCTCGACCTTGATGCCCTTCTTCTGCAGGTCTTCCATGGCCAGCTTGTAGCCATTGCTCATGTACTCGCCGATGGGCGCCTGGGTGCCCGTGGCGCAGTTGATGACCCCGATCTTGACGGGCGTCTGCGCCTGGAGGACAAGCCCGAAGGCCATCAGGGGCGCGAGGATTCTCAGCTTCATGCTGCCTCCTTGGGTGTTGGGTTGGGATTGGATGCTGAACGGGAGCGTAGCATGACGGGACCTCGCTCCATGTGGCAGTCTCGCGGTCTTTCCTTGAAACCGGTCATGCGGATGTTATGGCATCGATTCTTTCCATCGGCCTCGCGGCGGGGCCTCCCCTCATAGGGCTTCGAGTCATGAAGATCCTCCCCTTGGCCGCGTTCGTCCCCGCCCCGACGCTGGAGACCCCCGCCTCCCGGTCCGCCATGACACCCGGCAGCTTCCAGATCCTGGTGGTGGGCCGCTAGACATTTTTCAGTTCGACGACCACCAACGCCGCGCCCCCATACCCAGGCACCAGCTGAACGTTGCCTAGGACCTCGTCCATCCGCAGCAGGTGGCGCCGGCCCAGATGCAGGTCCACCTCCGGGACATAGACGGTCCCCCCCGCCACGAAGACGATCAGGGTGGAGCCCGCCGGCCGGGTCAGGGTGCGGGGGGAGGCCAGCCGGAAGGCCTCCACTCGCGCGTGGCAGCACCGTGGATCCACCATCAAGTTGAAGTCGGTGCAGGGTCCATCCACCAGGGTGGCCACCGCGGGCCAGTCCCCGGAAAAGCGGATGGGCACGAGCGGATCCGTGAGTTCCACGCGGCCGTAGGGGCCGAAATCAATATCGAACCCCGCGCCCTCCAGCAGAAGCAGCCAGCGTTCCAGGCCGGGAAAGGCGGAAAACGGCCCGGATCCCGCCACCTCCGCTGAGCTGATGCGCCACCGGAAACCCGTCTCCAGCGTGGCCCCAGGCGGGTCCACCATCAACTCCAGCGTCGTGCCCCCGCCGTTCTTCCAGGGCACGAGGCGGCCATCGGTGGGCTTGATCCGCTGCCAACTCATCGCCTTCCCTCCAATCTCCGGGCCTGCTCCCGGCTCAGGATCCGCCAGGGTAGCGGCAGCAATCCGGGGACCTGGGCCATGTAATCCCGGTAAGCCGCGCCGAACCGGGCCAGGAGCTTCCGCTCCTCCAGCCACGATCCGACGATGAAGTAGGCGGTGATCCACAGGGCCGACACGAGTCGCGCTGCGTTCATGTCGCGGGTCCATAGGATCACCAGGGACAGGCTGTACCAGGGGTGCCGCACGAAGCGGTGCAGAAATGAAATCCTGAGCGGCTCCAGATCCTCCGCGCTTTCGCGACGCGTCCGGATCTGCCGCCAGCCCAGGAATTCCTTCAGGTCGTACCCGGCCGGCCCGGACACCAGGATCCCGGCCGCGACGAGGGCCAGACCATTCAGCACCCACGCCGCCGGACCAGTCCAGCGCCAGAGCCAGGGTCCGGGGCGGTACGCCAGCAGCCAGAGGATCGGCAGGAGCGTCAGGCTGGCGACCAGGTTGTAGAGCAGCCGGTAGCCGGGTACCAGCCACGGGCAGCGCATGGTCGTGGCCCGTTTTAATCCCAGAGAGGCCAGACTGGAATGCAGGCCCGCGAAGGCGACCCACGCGAGGGAAAGCAGGATCAGGTTGGAAGTATCGGAACCCATGAATCGATTGTGGGCGCCCCAATCTTCGAGGGCCACCGGCGGAACCGGCTGCCGGGTTATCCTGTGGCGATGCATCTGACTTGGCCCCAGCCCGCGCGTGTCGCGCTCGTCCTAGCCCTGCTCTGGGTGACCTATGTCCTGCTCTGGACGCCGGGCCCCCTGTCCCTCCGGGTGCTGGGACTGTACCCGAAGAAGCTGGGTTCGCGGGTCGTGGGCTGGGCCGCCGCCCGCCCCCTGCCCCACGCCTGGCGCGAGCCTCTGCTGGGGCGTTTCGCGAGCCACTACGGCATCGACCTGACGGAGGCGGAGTTCGCCCTGGGTGACTACCCCAGCCTCCAGGCCCTGTTCACGCGTCGCTTCAAGGCGGGCCTCCGACCCCAGGACGCCCCCAGGCCCGGCGGCCTGAACAGCCCCGTGGACGCTCGCATCATCGCCAGCGGCCGCATCGAGGCCGACACGGCCATCCAAGCCAAGGGACTCCCGTACCGCGTTTCGGAACTCCTGAAGCACGAACAAGGCGCGGAGCGTTTCGAGGGCGGCCACTACCTCACGCTCTACCTCTCGCCCAAGGACTACCACCGCATCCATGTGCCGCTGGAAGGCAAGGTCAGCGCCGTCAGCCGCGTGGAAGGCGAGCTCTGGCCCGTGAACGACGCCAGTACCGGCGGCGTCCCGCGCCTCTACGAACGCAACCGCCGCGCAGTCTGGACGGCCCTGGGCACGGGTCCCGACGAGGGCCTGGAGGTGGCCGCCGTGCTGGTGGGCGCCACGCATGTGGGTGGCGTCGTGCTTGACCGGCGCTGGCTTGCCGGACGCGACCTGCCGAACGATGGTGGCTTCGCGGTGGACCTACTGCCCTGCGCGCCCGGCGAAGACCTCGGTACCTTCGAGTTCGGCTCCACGGTGGTGTTGCTGATCGGCGGTCCCAGAGCCGGGGACTGGGCGCCCCTTCGGACCGAGGGCAGCGTGAAGGTGGGACAGCGGCTGGGAGAGTACCGGTGAGCGAAACCGAGATCTTCAACCAGGATCCCCTCTGGGATGAGGGCGGCGACCTGCCGGGCGCTCTGGAGGCCTTGTTCACCGCGGCCGGCGAGGTGCTGGACCTGGCCCGGCTGAGGGAACTCACCGGCCTGGGCGACGGCGCCCTCCAGCAGGGCATCGAGAAGCTCCAGGAGCGCCTGGACGGGTCGAGCGGCCTGCGCCTCCTGGAGGTGGGCGGCGGGTGGCGCATGGCCACCAGTCCGCTCTATAAGGAGATGGTGGCCCGGCTGGTGACCACCACGCGCAGCGGCAAGCTCACACCAGCGCAGATCGAGGCCCTGGCCATCATCGCCTACCGCCAGCCCGTCACCATCACGGAGCTGAACGCCATCCGTGGCGTCACCAGCAGTGCCAACCAGGTGAAGAGCCTCATGGAACGGCAGCTCATCACCCCCGCCGGCCGCAAGCCCGTGGTGGGCCGTCCCATGACCTACGCCACCACGCAGGCCTTCCTGCTGCACTTCGGCCTGAAGAGCCTCCACGACCTGCCCCGGCTGGAGGATTTCGGTGAAGGCCGCCTGGAAGCCCAGGCGCTGGCAGGTCTGGAGCCGCCGCTGCCCGAGGACGGGCTGTTCGGCGAGGGGGCGATGGAGATGATCGAAGAACTGCCGGACGAAGGGACCGAAGCATGAACCAGCCCACGACCCTCAGCCTCCAGGAACAGCCGGAGAAGCCGAAGGCCGAGAGCCCCACGGGTTTCTTCCTCCAGTCCTGGCAGAAGGGCTGCCTGCTGATCGCGCTCCTCGGCGTCCTCTACCTGCGGATCTGGCGCCGCAAGCGGGCCCGTATCCTCGTGTGCAGCCACTGCGGCAAGAAGAATCCGCCCCACCAGAGCAACTGCCAGAAGTGCGCCGCGCCACTCATGCGGATTCATGAATAGCTGTCGGCTATTAGCTGTCTGCTATCAGTAACTGAGAGCTGAAAGCTGATAGCTAAAACTCGATATCGATGGATTCTTCGGCGAGGTCGTTCTCTTCGCCCAGCACTTCGCAGGCGGCGCCGTACATCTGGAGCACGGCGGTCTTGCGGTTGCTCAAGCTCGTGAGCAACTCCTTCACGCGCTGCACTTCGGTGGCGATGGTGTTGTCGATCTGGGAGACCTCGGAGCGGCAGCGCTCGCGAGTCGTCTCGTAAAAGGCCTTCTGATCCTGGCTCAGATCCATGGCGACTCCCTGGGCGATGAAAGGGTGCGGAAAAGCTGATCTTATCCCGATCGCCCAGTCTCGACCACTGGCTCAGGACCACCGGGCGATGGCCAGCAGGGCCACGAGGATCGCCGCGAGGCCCAGGATCACCGGCAGCAGCCAGCGAGGGCGAGGCTGGGCGTCGGGCAGCGGCTCGATGGGCTCCAGCGATTCCAGGGTGGACTCGAAGAGCTCACTGGGCAGGGTCGCCTTCCGGATGGCCGGCTCAGTCTGGGGCGCCAGATTGCGGTGCGTGCCGCTCGTCAGGTTGGCAGGCGGCGGGAACCGGGACGCCACCAGGCGCTCCAGGTTCTCCGGGGTCCCATTCAGCAGGACGTGCATGTACTCCGCCACGTCATGTTCCGTGATGGGCGGCCCAAGCCGCTGGAGGTAGTCGCGCAGATCGCGCTCCATGAAGCGGGCCGAGGGGTAGCGGTGGTCCACGCCCTTCTGGAGAGCCCGGTTCACGATGGCCACCATCTCCTTCGACACGTTCGGGTTCAGCGTGCACAGGTCGGACACCCGTCCGAGCCGGACCTTTTCCAGCACGCCCAGTTCCGAATCCGCCTGGAAGCAGCGCTCGCCCGTGAGCAGCTCGAACAGCACCAGGCCCAGGGAGTAGAGGTCCGAGCGGTTGTCCAGGGGCTGACCCGTCGCCTGCTCTGGGCTCATGTAGAGCAGCTTCCCCTTGAGCGCCCCGGCCACGGTGTGGCTGGCCTTGCTGGCGGCCTTGGCGATGCCGAAGTCCACCAGCTTGACCGCGCCTTCGGTGGACAGAATCACGTTCTGGGGGCTGATGTCCCGGTGGACCAGCTTCAACTCGCGGTCGTCGAAGCCCCGTTTGCGGTGAGCGTAGTCGAGGGCCGCGGCCACCTTCATCACCACGAAGGCCGCCACCTGCTCCGGGAACGGCAGGCCGTATTCCCGCACTTTCCGCAGCAGGGTGCGGAGGTCGCGGCCATTCACGTACTCCATGGCGATGTAGTACGAGCTGCCGGCCTTCCCCAG
Source organism: uncultured Holophagaceae bacterium (assembly GCA_963705865.1). Taxonomy (GTDB): domain Bacteria; phylum Acidobacteriota; class Holophagae; order Holophagales; family Holophagaceae; genus Geothrix. The sequence continues at coordinate 18,639 of CAVPLE010000130.1, forward strand.
GTCGAAGATCTGCACGATGTTCGGATGGGTCAGCTGGGCGGCCAGCTTGGCCTCATCGATGAACATCGTGACGAAGTCCTCGTTGTCGCTGAAGTGCGGCAGGATCCGCTTGATGGCCACGATCTTCTGGAAGCCCTGCACGCCCCGCTGCTGGGCCTTGAACAGCTCGGCCATGCCGCCGATGGCGATCTTCTCCAGCAGGAAGTAGTTCCCGTATTCCTCCAACACCTCCGGCGGTCCCACTGGCGCCGGCTTCGCTCCCTGCGCCGGTGGGGCGGCGGGAGGCCCGGCCGGGGCCCCGGTCCAGGCGAAGGGGTCATTGACTCCGGAAATCCCGCTGAGGGTGAAGTCCGAGGGTCCCAGAGACTCGATCGGAGCCTCGGGCGACGCCGGGGGCGGAGCCGAGGAGAGGGGAGGGGTCGATGCCGAGACCGAGGCCAGGGCCGGAACCACACGCACCAGGCTCCTGGCCGGGGCTGGTTCGGGGATGGCCTCCACCTCTTCGATCACCCGCCCGAAGATTTCCGCGGCGCTGAGGGGTGGTTGGGTCGCCGCCGCCTTCGATCCGGCGGCCGGGGGAACCGGTTCCGCTCCGCCCTCCAGATCGGCCAGCAGGTCGCCGAAGATGTCGCTGGTCGTGAGCTTGGCGGGCCCGGGGCGGTACCGGCGGAGGATGGCCGCGATCTCTCCATCGGGTCGGGTCCGCTCCAGGTATTCCTGGATGCCTGCCCCGGCCTCCTGCCCGCTGTCAGGCCCCTCCGTGAGGACCAGGACCGGCAGTCGGGGGTTCCGCTCGCGGAGGCGCTGGACCAGATCACTGTCGGCGCTGCCGGGGGTGGCTGAGTCCACCAGCAACAGGTCGGGAGTCCGGTCGGCCTTGAGGATGGCCTCCGTCCCGTCGTGCCGGATCCACTGGACCTCCCAGCCATCGCCTTCCATGGCGGACACCAGGCCGGGAGTCCGCAAGGACTCACCGTCCACGATGAGAAGGAGGGGGCGCAGCATGGGCATCCGGAAGAAGTAGTGAGGGTTAAGGGTAACCAGAGGCTTTCGTCCTCGCCATAACCCCAGTCATGAGGTAGACTTTTCGTTCGGCTCGGTCCTGCCTGGCAGGCCCTCGCCAATCCACGGGAAAGGAGGTGCATCCATATGCCTTTGGTCAAGGTCAAAGAAGACGAAACCTTCGAGTTCGCCCTTCGCCGCTTCAAGCGGAAGTGCGAGAAGTCCGGCATTCTCAGCGAGCTGAAGAAGCGCCAGCACTACGAGAAGCCCAGCACCAAGCGCAAGCGCAAGATGCTCGCCGCCCGTAAGAAGACTCTGAAGCGGCTCGCGCAAGAGCGCCGTATGATCGGTTGAGATGAAGCTCCGCTTCATCTCTTAAAAGGCCCGCGAACGCGGGCCTTTTGTTTTACTGGGAGGGGAAGGTTGAAGACGCTTCATGAACCCTGAACTCCATGCCCTCGAATTCCCCGATGCGGTGCGCCTGATCCAGTCGGGGGCCCGCACGGCGCTGGCGCGCGAGGCCCTGGGCGCCATGCAGCCCTGGGATGGGCGGACGGGGCTGCGGCGGCTGCACCAGATGGAGCTGCAGGACCTTTGGGTCCAGTCTCCAGACTTGCTACCCATCCTGCCCATGGACGAGGCCCTGGACGAATTGCTCAATCCCGCGGGTTGGCTGCTGCCGGAGCACTGGCGGCAGCTGCGGGACGGGCTGAAGGCCCTGGCCCGGCTCCTCAACAGCCTGGCGGCCCTACCCTGGCCCGAATCCCGGCCGGCTCCCGTGGGCGCCCACCTGGGCATCGACCGCCTGCAGGTGACGGCTGCCCTGCTGCCGGATCCCGCTTCCATCGCCGAACGCCTGGCGAAAAGCTTCAACGCCGACGGCCAGCTGGACCCGCTGCGCATCCCGGCCCTGGCCAGCCTCCACCGCCACCGCCAGGATGCCTTCCAGACCGTGCAGGCCAAGCTCCAGAAGCTGCTGCGGGCTGCGCCCGACGCCTTCAATGAAGCCATGGTCGTGGACCGCAACGGACGGTTCTGCCTGCCCGTCCGCCAGGAACGGCGCAGCCTCGTGCCCGGCCTGGTGCTGGACCGCAGCGGCAGCGGCGCCACGGTCTTCATCGAGCCCATGGAAGTCGTTCCCCTCGACAACGCCTTCGTGGAGGCCGACCGGGACTACACCCAGGCCGTGCAGGCCTTCCTGCGGGACCTGTTGGCGGAGCTGCGGAGCCGCCGGGAGGATTTCACCCGTTGGCGGGACCTTCAGGCCCAGGCGGATCAGGCTCTGGCGCTCCTGCGCTGGGCGGCCCTATGCGATGGCCGTCTGCCAGACCTGGAAGTCGACCCGAAGCAGGGCCGGCTCTGCCTGCTGGAGGCTCGGCACCCCATGCTGCTGCCCGCCGTGCGCGAGGCCATGGGCCTGGAGCCCCTGCCCCATCCGGTGGTGCCCTTGAATCTGGTGCTGGAGGCGGAAAAGCCGGGGCTGGTCATCTCGGGCTCGAACACCGGCGGCAAGACCGTCGTCCTCAAGACCGTGGGTTTGTTGTCAGTCCTGGCCGCCTGCGGGTGTGCCGTGCCCGCGAAGGAGGGCTCCAGCTTCCCCGCCCTGCCCAGCCTCCACGCGGACATCGGTGACCACCAGACCATCACGGGAAGCCTCTCGACCTTCAGCAGCCATATTCTGCATCTGAAGAAGATCCTGGAAAACGTTCATGATGGCGGCCTGGTGCTGCTGGACGAGTTGGGCACGGGCACCGATCCCAAAGAAGGCGCCGCCCTGGGCATCGCCCTGCTCCAGACCCTTTCCCGGCGCCGCTGCTGGATCCTGTGCTCCACCCACCTCGGCGAGATCAGCCAATGGGCTCTGCGCCACACGCGGTTCCAGAACGCCTCCGTGCAGTTCGATGAGGACCGCCTGGCACCCACCTACCGCCTGCTGGTGGGCCAGCCGGGCCAGAGCCGCGCCCTCACCATCGCCGCCAAGCTGGGGCTGCCCAAGGCCGTGCTGGAGCACGCCGACAAGGTGCTGGGCAAGCGGGAGCAGGACTGGCGGGACTTCCTGCGGGAGCTGGAGGCCGAGCGCACGCGTCTGCTGGAAGAGGCGGAATCGCTGCGGCAACAGACGGCCGCCGCCGAGAAGGACCGAGACATCCTGCGCCAACGTGAGGAACGCTTGCGCCTGGAACGCGAAGCGTTCCAGGCGGAGTCACAAACCAAAGTGGCCCGGGTGCTGGACTTCCTCGACCACGAGGGCAAGCGGCTCGTGAAAGAGTTGAAGGAGCGCCAGAAGGCCACTGACGTGAACGCCGACCGCCTAGGCACCGAAGCCCACGAGCGCGTGAAGCAGCTCACGCGCCTGGCGGAGGCCGAGCTGGCGCCGCGTGGGGCCAAGCCCAAACCTGCGGCGCCCCTGGAGGCCCGGGAGGGCGGGTATGCCCGCCACCGTGGCCTGGGTGTCGAAGGCAAGGTCGTGGCCCTCAAGGGCGACCGGGCCACGCTGGAAACGCCCCAGGGCCGGTGCCTGGAGTGCCGCCTGGGCGAGTTGGAACCCATCGGGGCACGGGAGGCGGCACCGAAACCCACGGGCAGGGTGCGGGTGCGGGCCGAGATCCAGGAGGTCGACTCCGAGATCAACCTCATCGGTCGGGCCAGCGACGATGTGGACAGTGAGGTCTACCGCTTCGTGGAGGAGGCCCTGGCCGCGGGGCGTCGCTTCGTCCGCATCGTCCACGGCCACGGTACCGGCAGGCTGAAGGCGGCAGTCCGCGAGGCCCTGCGCGGCCATCCCGGCATCGCCCGGGTGGAGGACGCCCCCCAGAACCAGGGCGGGGCCGGTGCCACGGTCATCACACTGAAATGAGCCTTCCTGCCGCATGAAGAAGGCCCCGCGGGTGCGGGGCCTTCTCGTGGCGCAGCCGAATCAGAACTTGGCGCGGACACCCAGCTGGACCTCGCGGGTGCTGCGGTCGGGCAGGTTGATGAAGCCGAAGTCCGTGGCGGGGACGAAGCCGACGGTGGTGTTGCCCTGGGTTCCGGTGGTCAGCGTGGTGCGCTGGTTGGCCCAGTTCGGCAAGTTGAAGATGTCGATGAAGGTCTGCACCTCGAAGCGGCGGGCGAGCTTGAAGTCCCGGCTCAGGCGCAGGTCCAGGCTGCGGACCGAGGGCTGCCGGAACTGGTTGCGCTCGGTATCCGGGCTGTAGTCGTTCGTGGCGCCGTCGCCGTTCAGGTCGCCTGAGTAGAAGACGTTCGCGATGCTGCGACCGGTGTTGAAGGAGCTGTAGGGCCGCCCGGAGGTGTAGCTGTAGTTCACGGCGCCCTGGATGCCCCAGTAGACGGGGAAGTAGCCGGCGAAGACCACGCGCCAGCGGCGGTCGTTGTCGCTGTAGGCGTAGGTGGCCAGAGGATCCGCCGGGTTGTTGACGTTGGAATCCGAGCTGGCGCTGGCGGTGGTGCGCTCGTTGGAGTTGTTGTCCCGCGCCTTGGACCAGGTCAGGTTGGAGGTGAAGCCCCAGCCCGACTCGGCCCGCTTGGATAGCGTGAGGATCAGGGCCTGGTACTTGCCCTCGCCGTCGTTCCGGCTGAGGAACACGTCCCCGAAACCCGTGAAATCCAGGGCCCGGCCTGCCACCACGGCCTTGCCGGGACGGGTGCCACCGAACTGGTTGGTGGCGAGGGGGTAGCCATCGCTGTAGTACGAGCCGGCGGGCGCCCCGGTCTGGTTCAGGTTGATGTTGACGAAGTACTGGAGGTTCTCGAACTTCGCATAGACGCCCTGGATGCCCACGGTGTAGCCGCTGGCGTAGGCGTGCTCGACGCCCAGGGCGGCGCGCTTGGCCACGGCCAGGTCATTCCGGGGATCCCAGACCTGGCCCTGCTTCGAATTGGTGTTGCCCAGCGTAGAGAGCAGCGTGGGATCCAGCCGGGTGAGGGTGGTCCCGGAGACCCGGTTCGCGTAGGAGAGGAGGCCGGTGTTGAACAGGGTGTTGTTGGCCGCGCCATTGGCGATCCGGTAGGTGGAGGTCGTGTTCCCATTGCTGTTCATCGTGTTGGACACGGTGAGACTGGCGTTCGGGCTCGAGAACCAGCCGTAGCCGCCGCGGACGAGGGTCTTGCCGTCGCCCTTCACATCGTAGGTGAACCCGAAGCGGGGATCGTACGAGGTGGTGTTGTTGGCCTGGTCCAACCCGGCGAACTGTGGGTTCGGGCGCGGGTTGTCCGGCTGATCCTCGCGGGTGGCGCGGAGGCCGAGGCTGAGGAGGAGGCGGCGGTCCAGCAGCCCCTGGTACTGGCCCTGGACGTAGCCGGCGAAGAGCTTGGATTTGTACGAGATGGCCCCGCCGTAGTTGCTGAAGGCGCCCTGGTAGACCAGCGTGTCGCCGGTGCCCACGGTGCCCGTGGCCCAGCGGCTGGCCGTGGCGTAGTTCCCGAATTGGTAGGAGCCGTTCTGGTAGCGGAAGAAGGTGTTCTTGAAGTCGAAGAACTGGAGGTCCACCCCGCCCTTTACCATCCAGTCGCCCTGGCTCCAGGTGAGGTTGTCGATGACCTGCCAGCTGAACTCGTCCAGGCCGTTGGGGAGGAAGTTGTTCTGGCCCGCCGTGAACCCGCTGTTCACCTGGAACTCGGGGGCGGCGGTGGTGTTGGCGTAGCGGGGGCGCCGCTCGATGGCGCGCTGGATGCGGGCCTCGTTCACCAGGTTCGAGCCGAAGATGCTGTTCAGCTCGGCCACCCAGGAGAGGCCGCTGTTCTTCTCCAGGCCCTGTTGAGTCTGGCCTGTGGTGGGAGCGAAGCTGCTGGTGAAGGAGGTGGTGCCGTTCTCGGACTTCCAGTCCTGGGCGTTCACGCGCAGGGTGGCCCGGTGGTTCTCGTTGATGGTCCAGTCCAGGCGTCCGAAGTAGACGGTGTTGGTGCGGTCGTTCGTGTAGCTGTGGCCGCCCTCCTGGGCCAGGGTGCGGCCGTCGTTCCCCATCACCAAACCGCCGAAGGTGCCGATGAAGGTGTTGAACGCCGCGAGGTTCGTGGAGCCGGAGGTGCCGATGGCGAAATCCGGCGTCATGTCCTCTTTGTACTTGTAGGTCTCGACGCCCACGAAGAAGTGCAGCTTGTCCTTGATGATGGGACCGCCCACGTTCACGTTGAACTGGGTCTGGGTGAAGTTCTTCGTCAGAGCCTTGTCGGTGTTGGTGGTCCCGCGCGGATCGTAGGGCACGGGCCGGATCTTGGCGACCAGGGACTTGGGGCGGACCTGGTAGAGGGCGGAACCACCGAAGTCGTTGGTGCCCGTCTTGGAGACGGCGTTGATCACCGCGCCCGCCGCGTTGCCGTACTGGGCGTCGAAGGCGTTGGTGATGATCTGGAGTTCCTTGATGGTGTCCGCGCCGAAGGCGAAGGGAATGCGGGTGGAGCCGCGCTGCTCGCCGAAGAAGTTCGACTGGTACGAAGCGCCGTCAATGGTCAGGTTGTTCTGGATGCCGCGGGCACCCTCCATGGACACGCGGTTGTTGTCGGAGTCGTAGACGGAGCCGGGCGTGAGCTGCACCAGGGCCGTGAAGTCGCGACCACCCGCCAGGGGGAGCGCTTCCACCAGCTTGCTGTCCACGGCGGTGACGCTGTTCACCTGCGTGGTATCCAGGGTCTGGGAAGACGCGACGATCTCCACCATGGCCGAGGCCTCGGCCACGTCCAGACTGAAGTTGGCGATGGTGTTCTGCCCCAGCGACACCTGCACGTTGGTGTCTTTCAGGGTGCGCAGGCCGTTGGCGGCCACGGTGAGCTCGTAGTTCCCCACCGGCAGCAGGCCGATCTGGTACTCACCCTGGGAATTGGTGAGGACCGTGCGGGCCAAGCCCGTCTCCTGGTTCCGCAGGGACAGGCTGGCGCCAAAGACCGCCTGACCGGCCTTGTCCTTGACGACGCCCCGCACGCCGCCGGCGGTGGAGGAGGTCTGGGCCGATGCGATGGTTGCGCAGGCCAGGGCCGTCAAGGTGAGGGTCATCCAGCGTCGATTCATCGTCGCTCCTGGGGCCGGTGCCGGCCGTCGTTGGATTGCGGCTGCCGGCTTCCACCGGTCATCCGAGGTAGGGGAAACCCAAGGATCCTCGATTCTGGGCGGAAGGCTCAAGTTCCTTTTTCGCTCGAAAAGTTTCCAGAAAGATTCGATCCCGGTGACAGGATCGTCACCATCCGCATCGGCCGGTCAGGCCAGATTCCTCGATTTCAGGTAGGTCACGAAGCCGAAATCCCCGTCGCTGATGTGGTGCTTCAGCCAGCCTTCCATGAAGGTCGGGACCATCAGGGCCAGAGCATGGTGGCTCTCCTGGAACTTGCTGAGCAGTTCGTGGAGGCTGGTGAGCATGGACGCATGCTCCGAGACGTGCTGGGTCAGGTCCGGATATCCGTACTTCGCCATGAAGGATTCCTCGGTGGAGAAGTGGCGCTCGGAGTGGCTGACCAGTGTGGCCAGCAGCGCCTCCACCTCCTCACGCTTTCCGCCGGACTGGACGGAGTTCCGAAGCTGATCGACGATGGCGAAGAGTTCCTGGTGCTGCTCGTCAATGATCTGGATGCCCGTGTTGTAGCGGGTGTTCCAAACGACATCCATGGTCCAGATCCTTTTGGTGATGAAAGCACTGGGATCCGGTCAGGGGCCATCGCGAACAGGCAATCAAACGAGCGGATCTTCATACAGGGAACTGACAGCTGAATGTAGACTTCCGCGATCTTCAGATCAAGAAGATTGTGCTTTCCCGTGTCATGAAAGGAGTTGCCTGATGGACCCCGATCAGATCCCCTTCGGTGCAGACCCAAACCGCCAACCAGAAGGCTGCCAGCCACCGGATAGCGGAAGGGCCCCTTCGGGGCCCATGGGTGGTACCGGTGGTCGGACTCGAACCGACACTCCTTTAGGGGGAAACGGATTTTGAGTCCGTCGCGTCTGCCATTTCGCCACACCGGCCAGAAGGGCTAGGATATCGCGGCAATGCGGGTTTTCAAAGCCACAACCCGGCTTAGCCGGGATGCGGCGCGGGGGTCCGGGGGTGTGCGCGCAGCGGGGGACGCCCGGAGAACGATCAGGCGCTGGTGAGGGGAATCCTCCGCCCTGCGCCGAAGGCCTTGGGGCTCACCTTGAAGGCAAACGGCAGTTGGCGCCGCTTGAACTCGGTGTGGCGGAGCAGGCCGAGGATGCGGGGCAGTCCGGCCCGCGCCTGTTCCAGAGCCGGGCCCTCCAGCAGCAGGGCCAAGTCATCGGCGAGCCCCTCCTCAGGGCGCTGGGCTTCGAGGGCCGTGCCCAGGATGGCGTCCAGCTGGGCGTAGGGCAGCAGGCTGGCCTCATCTGTCTGGTCCGGGCGCAGTTCCGCGGTGGGTGGGCGCTCCACCACGCCGCGAGGCACGGCCTCCCCCAGTTCCCGGGCCACGGCGTAGACCCGGGCCTTGAGGCAGTCCCCCAGCGGCGCGAAGGCCCCGATGCCATCGCCATAGAGGGTGAAATACCCGGTGGCGGCTTCGCTCTTGTTGCCCGTGTTCAGCACGGCGACGCGCCCGGTGCCGAGCCGGCGGTGAACCTCCGGTTCCGAGGTCATGGCCATGAGCAGGCTGCCACGGCAACGGCTTTGCAGATTTTCATCGGTCAGGCTGAAGGCGCGCCCCGGCAGGGCCCGCTCCAGCGCCCCGGCGAACCCCGCGAAGGGCGCATCCGCGTCCAGGCTGAGGAAGGAGATGCCGAGCTGCCGGGCCTGCTGCTCCGCCAGGGCCGAGCTTTCCACGCTGCTGAACCGGGTGGGCAGGGCCACGCCCAGCACGCGCCCTGGGCCGACGGCTTCCACCGCCAGGGCGGCGGCCACGGCGCTGTCGATGCCACCGGAAAGTCCCATCACCAGTGCCTCGAGCCCCTGTTTGGCCAGGTTGTCGCGGATCCCCAGCACCAGGGCCGTTCGCAGCCAGGAACCCTCCTGCACCATCCGCCAGGGCTCACCAGACAGGCTGGTATCCACCATGTGCAGGCCTTCGTGGAAGGGTTCGCAGCCTTGCCAGCGTCCATCTGGGAGCGCCAGTCCCGACCCGCCGTCGAACAGCAGCCAACTTTCGGCGCCCACCCGGCTGGCGTAGGCGATGGGGACCTGGTGTTTCTGAGCCAGCCCGGGCAGCAGGCGGCAGCGCTGGGCATCCTTCGAGGGGATGGCCCAAGGCGCGGTGCGCCCCGGCGGCAGGTAGCTGCCCAGGGCGCTGGGGCTGGCGCTGCCATTGAGGATCAGCGTGGCCCCGGCCGCCGCCAGTTCCGCGATCGGATCAATGCCGTAGTCCACTGGGGCATTCCCCAGCTGCGGATCCGCCCAGAGGTCCTCGCAGATGGAGAGGCCGATCCGCTGACCGTGGAAGGCCACCAGCGGCTGCGGCGAAGGGTCCGGCTCGAAGTAGCGGTGTTCATCGAAGACGTCGTAGCTGGGCAAGACGCGCTTGTGGGCACAGTGGCGGAGAGCGCCATCCTCGCACCACCACAGCTCGTTCCAGAGGCGCCCCGAAGGTGCCGGTCTCGCGGTGCCGAAGAGCAGGGGCACAGGACCGGAGACGGCCGCCAGCCGGTGGGATTCCCGCTCGATGCGCCGGCGCAGGGCCGGCTCCCAGAGCCGATCCTCGGCGAGGTAACCCGGGATCGCGAGTTCCGGCGCCAGGACCAGTTCCGCTCCGGCGGCCACGGCTCCGGCATAGGCCGCCTCCACCCTTCGGCCGTTCCCCTCGGGATCGCCAAGGCGGGCGTTGATCTGAAGCAGGGCGATTCTCATGTCATCAATTTACCAGCGTCCCTACCAGCGGATCTCCGCGCAGGTCCCACCCTCGGGGCGGGGCGTCAGGCGCAGGTCCGCCCCCTGGGCATTGAGCCATTTCAGGGCGAGGGGAAGTCCCAGGCCCGTGCCATCTGGACGGCCGCTTTCGAAGGGCCGGAGCATGCGGATGGCAGTGTCCTCCGACAGACCTGGCCCGTCATCCAGGATGGTGATCCGCCTCTCGGCGACCCGAACCAGGATCCGGCCGCCGAGGGGCGTGGCCTGACACGCGTTTTCCAGCAGATTCACCAAGGCCTGGTGGAGCAGCAGCGGGTCGCCCGTGGCCCCACCCTCCCCCTCCGCCGTCAGGTGGCGGCCCTGGCTCACCGAACGGCGCTTCAGCTCGACCAGGGCCTGGGCCGCCGCCTCTTCCAGGCGGAGCGGTTCCGCGGCCGGGTCCAGCGGTTTGGCCCACTGGAGGAAGCGTTGGACCATCCGCTCAAGGTCCTCGGTCTCCTCCAGCAGAGCCCCCGCGGCTTCGCCATGACCGGCGCGCTTCAGCATCTGCCCCCGGCCCTTGATGACCGCCAGGCCATTCTTGAGCTGATGGGCCACCCCTGCCGTCATCTCGCCCAGGTCCGCGAAGCGCTCCCGCAGCTGGCGGCGGTGTTCCTCGACCTCGGCCTCCGTGACATCCTCGAATTGCACGAGCGCGCCGATGCGATCCGGAGCCTCGATGCGCTGGAGCCGCCAGCGACGGCCGCCGGCCGAGCAGCGCCAGGCTGGACCGGGATCCCGGCCCAAGGCTTCCCGCAGCCAGGGAAAGGGTTCCAGCACAAAGGCCGCCTCCAGGCCCACCACGCCGGGCCGAACCCCCAGCAGATCGCACCCACGCTGATTCAGGGCCGCCAAGCGCAGCCGCTGGTCCACCCAAAGCACGCCCGTGGGCAAGGCGTCCAGCAGCCGTTCATGGACCGTGCGCAGCTCGCCCAGAGAGGAGGCCAATTCGCCCCGCTCCCTCAGGCTGCCGGACACCGCCGACAGCAGGAGGGCCTCGGGATCGGCCTTGGCCCGGCGGTGGATCCGCGCCCAGCGTACGAGGATCATGGCCACGCCGCCGATGGCCACTCCGGACGGGAGGGCGAAGGCCAACCAGGCGACACTACGGGACAGCGGTTCCATCGCCCCAGGGTATGCTCATTCCCATGGAGAGACAGCCCATCTACGTGGTGTCCGGAGGTTCCGGCGAGACCGCCCAGCGCATGGTGCAGGCGGCGCTGACCCAGTTCTCCAAGGGCGAGAGCTCCGCTCTGGTACGGCGGTTCCAGAACGTCCGGTCCCAGGAGGACATGGACCGGGTACTCCAGATGGCCGCGGAGAAGCGGGCCGTCATCATCCACACCACCGTTTCCCGGGAAATGCGGTTCTACCTGGCCGACCGCTGCGCCGAGCTGCGGCTCACCCAGGTGGACCTTTTCGGCAACCTGCTCGACACCCTGGCCCTCTACCTGCGGGAGCGCCCGGAAGAACGTCCCGGCAGCTTCCACGCCGTGGGGGACAAGTACTTCCGCCGGATCGAAGCCATCGAGTTCGCCTTGAAGTTCGACGACGGCATCGACATGGGCGGCCTGCCCGACGCCGACATCGTACTGGTCGGCATCAGCCGCACCAGCAAGACCCCCCTCTCCATGTATCTCGCCATGGAAGGCTACAAGGTGCTCAATGTGCCCTTGGTTCCTGGAGTCGCGCTGCCTCCAGAACTCGATGCCATCCCCCAGGGCCGCATCGTGGGCCTCACCATCCAGCCGGATCGCCTCCAGGAGATCCGAGCCTACCGCCTGAAGCGCCTGGGCGCCGCGGGCAGCGCAGACAGCTACAGCGACCTGGGCCACATCCTCGATGAACTGGTCTATGCCGATGAAATCTTCAAACAGCACCGCCGCTGGCCCATCCTCGACGTCACCGGCCGCAGCATCGAAGAGACCGCCGGCCTGGTGCTGGATCGGGTCTTCGGCAAGGAGCGGGCGGTCTAGTCAGGCTGGAGACTGGAGGCTGGAGGTACGGATCCCTGAGGCGGCCCCATGGGCCGCACCATTGTTCCGTTTGGGCCGTTCCAGTGGGTCGGCGCCAATCTAATCCACAGGAGCGCCGTGTAGCGGCGCCGCAGGAAGCAGTGCCTCCAGCCTCCAGACTCCAGCCTGATACCCCCTACAACTCCTCCTCCAGCCGCTGCACGATGGTCCTGAGGATCTTGATCCGGCCGTAGTGCTTGTCCTCGCTTTCGACGAGAGTCCAGGGGGCGATCTCAGTGCTGGTGCGGTCGAACATGTCGCAGATGGCGGCCTCGTAGGCCGGCCACTTTTCGCGGTTGCGCCAGTCCTCCTCGCCGAGCTTGAACCGCTTGAAGGGCGTGTCCTGGCGCTCCAGGAAGCGGCGCAGTTGTTCCTCCTGGCTGATGGAAAGCCAGAACTTGAGGAGGATGGCGCGACTGCGCACGAGCTGATCCTCGAACTCGTTGATCTCGCTGTAGGCCCGCCGCCAATCGGGCTCGGAGCATAATCCTTCCACCCGCTCCACCAGCACGCGACCGTACCAGCTGCGATCGAAGATGGCCACCTTCCCGCGACGCGGCAGGTGCCGCCAGAAGCGCCAAAGGTAAGGCTGGGCCCGCTCCTCCTCCGTGGGCGCGGCGATGGGATGGATCTGGTACTGGCGGGCGTCGAGGGCCTGGGTGATGCGGCGGATGCTCCCACCCTTCCCCGCCGCATCCACACCTTCGAAGGCCATCACCACCGAGTGCTTCCGGAAGTTCCGATGCCGCGTGAGCAGGTTCAGCTTCCCCTGGAGGGTGAGCAGCTCATCCTCGTATTCCTTCTTGTCGTCGATCCGTTTCGAAAGGTCCAGGGCCTTGAGGATGTCAATGCCATCCAGGGAGGTCGGCGGCGGATGCAGGGGCAGCGCTGGCACCACCGGAGCAGGATGGTCCAGGCGGGCCCGCATCCGCTCCAACAGGATCTTCCCCACCGTGAGGCGCTGGTAGCGGGGGTCGGTGGCCTCCACCACGATCCACGGCGCGTCGGCCGTGCTGGTGGAGCGCAGAGCCCGCTCAGCCACTTGCCTGAACGTGTCGTACATCTCGAAATGCTTCCAATCCCGAGGTGTCACGCGCCAGCGGGTCTTCGGATCCTTCTCCAGGCCCTTCAGCCGTTTCTTCTGCTCCCCCTTGCCGAGGTGCATCCAGAATTTCAGCACCAGGGCGCCCTCGTGGATGAGCATCTGCTCGAAGCGCGCCACCCGGGCCATGTCCTGGTCCAGGTCCGAGGTCTTGGTCCGGCCGTTGGCTCGTTCGAGAATCGGCCACGTATACCAGGAGCCGTCGAAGATCCCCATCCTCCCCTGGGGCGGCAACAGGCGCCAGTAGCGCCACATATAGGGTCGCTCCAGCTCTTCGTCCGAAGGCTCAGCCAGGCCATGGGTCTGGATGTGGCGCGGATCCATCCACTCGTTGAGCGTGTTCACGGTCTCGCTCTTGCCGGCCCCGTCCACGCCAGCCACCAGGATGATCACGGGGAACTTCGCCGTGGTGAGGTCGAACTGCGCATCCAGAAGGGCCTCTCGAAGGGCGGGAACCTCCCGGTCCCACACCTCCTTGTCGATCCTGTGGCCTAGCTCCGCGGATTCGAACATGGTTCCTCCGGGGCGGATGCGCGTCCGATTTCGGGTGCGCGAGGGCGATGGGTGATTCTATGCCCAATCCCGACTGTGGAATGATGAGACACCATGATCTCCATCATCGATCCCATCCAACCCGCGCTGGCCCATGCCCGGCGCATCCTCTTCGAACCCTTCAGCGCCCGGAAATGGTTCGTGCTGGGGTTCTCCGCTTTCCTCGCCCACCTGGGGGGCGGCGGATCCTTCAACCTCAATGGCAATCCCTTCGACCATTCCTACCGCGGAACCGGGCCAGATTTCAGCCCTGTGAGGGAGTGGATCTCCCTTCATCTGCCCCTGGTGATCGCCCTGGGCGTGGTGCTCTTCGTCCTGGCCCTGGGCTTGGCCGTGCTCTTCCAGTGGCTGGGCAGCCGGGGCACGTTCATGTTCCTGGACGGCGTGGCCCGGGACCGGGCGGAGATCGTGGAGCCCTGGACTCGCTTCCAGGAGCTGGGAAACCGCCTCTTCCGCTTCCGGTTACTGCTCCTCCTGGCCACGCTGGCCCTCCTCATCGTCTGTGGCGGCCTTGGCGTCCTCATCGCCCTGCCGGACATCCATGCCCGGGCCTTCGGCACCTCCGCCCTCACGGCCGTCCTCACGGCGGGCGGGACCCTGGTTCTGGGCCTCCTGTTGATCGCCGCCATCGGCCTGCTGCTCCGGGACTTCGTGGTGCCCATCATGTACCACCGGAACGTGGGCACCTCGGAAGCCTGGGCCCTTTTCCGCCGTGAGTTCCTGCCAGGAAACTGGTGGCGGTTCCTCGGGTTCTACCTGATGACCTTCCTGCTCTGGATCCCCGCGATCATCCTGATCCTGGTCGGTTGCTGCCTCACCTGTTGCGTGGCCATCCTGCCCTACCTGAGCTCCGTGGCCTTCCTGCCCATCTACGTCTTCTTCCGCTGCTACTCCCTGAGCTTCCTGGAGCAATTCGGCGAGGGCTGGCGGATCATCCGGATTCCGGAACCCGCCTAGATCAGTACTCGTTCGCCAGATCCCCGGCCCGAACCTGCTTCTCGAAGGCCTGGAACACGGGGGCGCCAGCGGCCTGGGCGATCCATTCGGCCACGCGGATGCCGTCCACGGCAGCGGAGGTGATGCCCCCCGCGAATCCCGCGCCCTCGCCACAGGGGTAGAGACCCGGGTGCGACACGGATTGTCCATCCTCGCCCCGCAGCAGCTGGATGGGACTGCTGGTGCGGCTTTCGATGGCGAGCAGGATGGCCTGGTCGCTGGCGAAGCCATGGATCTTCTTGTCGAAGGTGGGCAAGGCTCCCCTCAGTTGCTCTCGCACGAAATCCGGCAGACAGGTGCGCAGATCCGCCGCCACGGCGAAGGGCTTGAAGCTGGTGCGTGGCAGGCGGCCCGTGGCGCGGCCCTTCAGGAAGTCCTGCACCGACATGGCCGGGGCACCATAGGTTTCGCCCGCGGCCCGGAAAGCGGCCTGCTCCCAGGTGCGCTGGAAATACATGCCACCGAGCAGGTGGCCGCTGCCGAAATCCGCCGTGTTCACCTTGGCCACCAGGCCCGAGTTGGCGAAACCCGAATCGCGCTTCTCGTTGCTCATGCCGTTCACCACGACACCGCCGGCCTCGCTGCCGCACTGGATGACCTCGCCACCGGGGCACATGCAGAAGCTGTAGGCGGCGCGATTCAGGCCGAAATTGCAGACCAGCTTGTAGTCCGCGGCGGGCAGCGACGGATGCCCCGCGCTGGGGCCGTACTGCGAGCGATCGATGAGATCCTGGGGGTGCTCCACCCGCACGCCCATGGCGAAGGGCTTCTGGCGCATGGCCACACCATGGCCGTGCAGCATCTCGAAGGTGTCCCGGGCACTGTGCCCCGGCGCCAGCACCAGGGCCTCGCAGGGGATCTCCTCGCCGCTGGCCAGCACGGCGGCGCGGACCTGCCCCTGGCCGTCGAAGCGCACATCGGCCAATCGCGCCTTGAAGCGGTACTGCGCCCCCCGGGCCTCCGCATCCTTGCGGATGAGCACCGCGCAGCGCCGGATGACATCGGTGCCCACATGGGGCTTGGCCAGGTAGAGGATCCGCGGGTTCGCGCCGAAGCGCACGAAGGCCTCCAGCACGTAGCGGGTGGCTGGATGGCCGATGCGGGTGGTGAGCTTCCCGTCGCTGAAGGTGCCCGCGCCACCCTCGCCAAACTGGGCATTGGTCTCGGGGTCCAGTACGGCGTCCTTCCACAACTCCGCGATGGCCTTCACCCGCTCGCCCATGGCGGGCCCGCGTTCCAGCACGATGGGCTCGATGCCGTAGTCCAGCAGGCGCAAGGCACAGAAGGTGCCGGCGGGGCCGCTGCCCACCACCACCACTCGGGGTTTGCGCGGTGGTCGCGCCACCGCGTAGGGCGCCGAAAGCGGCGCGGATTCCAATTTGAGTCCGCCCGGCATCGATCCCAACTCAAAAGCGCGGTCCGTATCAAAGCTGAGGGCGGTCAGGAAGCGGATGGCCCCCTTGTGCCGGGCATCCAGGCTGCGGCGTTCCAGCGTCACCGCCTGGTAGTCCCTGGGCGCGCCACCCAGGGCATGGGCGAGAGGCTTCGCCAAGTCCAGCGCCTCCTCCCCCAGGTTCAGCGGCAGGTTGGAGAGCAGGTAGCGCATGGTCACCTCGGCGGAAGGAGTCCACGGGACTCAAGGCCAGGGTTCAGGATAGCCCCCGAAACCGGACGATGTATCCCCCTACGGTCCAATCCCAGATGCTTCTATATGCGCTTCCGCTGGCAAGTTTCGTAAGAGTCCGTGAGAGAAGTTATGTCCAGGTGGGCAAGACCCTAGGGATGCTTGGGGGGATGGACATGTAAGACCTCCCTGGCGCCGATTCCAACGGAAGGTGGAACCGGGCTACCCTGAGTGACGTATTCCGAGTTGTCACGAAATCGCACCCGCGAAGGCTGCACCCATGAATGAATTGGCTTCGATTCTCACCCGCCTGGACACATGCATCCAGCAATCGCGCTACGAATCGCTAGAAACAGACGGTGTGGAAATCAAGCCTGTACCCCCCACTGGTGGAGAATGGGATGAGATCCGGAAATCGGTCTGCGCGTTCTTGAACACCCGAGGAGGCCTGGTAATCCTAGGGGTAAAGGACCAACAAAAACCCAAGAGACACTATGTTTTTTCTGGATATACCGAAAACAGCAGCGGGAACCTCGCGGATCTCCGTACCTGTTTTTCAGATCTCAAGAACCATCCGGTGGATGTTTCGGATTCGCTCCGGTTCGAGGTTAAGCCATTCAGTTCTGGGCAAATCGCCCTCATATGGGTAAATTCGCTACCCGAGCATCTGAAGTTCTGCCTGTTCAAGGGTGAGGCTTTTGAACGAGTGGTGGATCAAGATAAAAGAATCCAGAAGCACCGGATCGAGGAGCAAGAAGAGCGTAAACGCGAGATGGAAACATTCCGGGAACTCACTCCTGTGGAAGGAGTTACAACCGATGACCTAAGCCTTCAGCGCGTCAATGAACTGGTTCTCTTGATCAATCAGGGACAGTCCAACCCCATCGAGTCGATCAAGAGTACTATCCAAGACGCGTTGCCCTT
Source organism: uncultured Holophagaceae bacterium (assembly GCA_963705865.1). GTDB lineage: Bacteria > Acidobacteriota > Holophagae > Holophagales > Holophagaceae > Geothrix. The sequence continues at coordinate 35,667 of CAVPLE010000130.1, forward strand.
CCTGGAGAAAAAGCGTTTCATTCTGAAAGATGGACGTATTACGACCCTCGGCATGCTCGTTTGCGGCACAGCACCTTCAGATCACCTACTTTCCCGAAGCCACTTGGACGCATTTGTGGACGTTCCGAACGCCATCGCCCAGGACAAAAAAACGTTCAGGGACAACATCCTCCAGTTAATGGAAGCTGGTCACGCCTGGACTTTGCGCAACATTTACACGGGAGTCTCACCTCAAGCGGGTGGGACGATGCTGCCCGAATACCCCGAGAAACTAGTCCGTGAGTCCATCAATAACGCGCTCGCACATCGTGACTATGGAATCAACCGCCCGGTCCAACTCACCCTTAAGCCAAGAATCTCCCTGAGCATCAGGAACCCCGGGCATCTTCCCCATGACCTCGTTTTCGAAAGGCCGGAAGATCCGATTCCCATCCGCCGGATCTTCGCCAACCCGAAGCCCAGGAATCCACGTCTGGCCGACACCCTTAAACTCCACAACAAGTGGGAAGGCAAGGGAATCGGCATGTCGGATTTAGTCAACAGCGCTTTGGCCAACCAGATCGACCTTCCTTACTACTTGTTCCACTCCTCCGAGGAGCTTTCGTTATGCATCCCTTCGGGCAAAGTGCTTGATGAGACCACGGAGGCATGGTTCGACCTGTTAGGAGGATTCATCGACCAGAAGACAGGTGATCGTTCTCTCACGGATGCGCACCGCATGGTTTTAGGCTATCTCCTGAAAAGCGAGAGAGCGAACCGGAACGGGCTGTACACCCTCGCGCTCACACCCGGCAACAACCACTTCGGCGCGATCAATGACCTGAAGGCCTGGGAACTGATCACACTGCATCCTGCCAGCGACAGATTCAAAGAAGTCTATGTGGTCTGCCGAGAGCTTGCTGAGGATAACGCTCATGTAGAACTTCGTCGCCTTTTCGGATCCGCATTCGACCATCTAGATTCCATGGGGCGGGAAACCCTCAACTTGATCCTGCTTGCCGAAAAGTATTCCCGGAGCGGTGGATTGAATGCCAAGCAGGTGAGTCGCCTCCTGCGTTTCAGGATGCCCGAGGAACATCAGCGAAGGGGCGAGGATGAGTTCTATCGCGCGGTGCGCTACCGAATTGAGCGCCTTGCTCCGAAAAAGGCCGGCCTGGATCTCGTGAGTCCGGAATGGCATGCCACGCCTGACCGCATGCTCAGCATCCACGGTCCCGCCAATCGCCCCGTGTTCCGTCTAAACCACGCATATGTGAAGGGCCTGTTGTAAGACCTGTTGTAAGACAACGCCCCGTGTATAGGCAGATAAAGAGGATAATGATTACTCCGCAGTCTGGCTCTAATCGGTTATGGGGCTGTAGGTCACCAGGTGGATAATCACATCTGACCGGAGACAGCCTTGGGCGATTCGGACTTCAAGCGTGTGGTCGTGGCCGGTGGCTCCGGCCTGGTCGGTAGTGCCTTGGCTCGAGCCCTCCTCGTTTCGGGCGCGCGCGTATCGGTGCTCACGCGGAACCCCGCGATGGCGCGCCTACCGACCGGGGCGACGGCCCATGGCTGGGAGGACCTCCCGGCCCTGCTCGACGGCGCGGATGCCGTCATCAACCTCGCGGGCGAGGGCATCGCGGAGAAACGCTGGAGCGTGGCCCGCAAGGCCGCCATCCGGGATAGCCGGATCCTCGCGACCCGCCGGCTGGTGGAAGCCATGCGGGATTGCCAAAGGCCGCCCACCGCCCTGGTGAACGCCTCGGCCATCGGCTACTACGGGGCTCACGGCACGACGCCCCTGGATGAAGGCGCCGCGCCAGGGACCGGGTTTCTCGCGGACGTCTGCCGGGCCTGGGAAGCCGAGGCCATGGCGGCCTCGGACATCGGCGTCCGCGTCGCCCGGATCCGCATCGGTGTGGTGCTCGCCCGGGACGGCGGCGCCCTGCCGAAGATGGCCCTGCCGGTGCGACTCTACCTGGGTTGCAAACTCGGATCGGGCCAGCAGGGCCTCAGCTGGATCCACCTGGATGATCTTGTGGCCCTGTTCCTGCAGGCGGCAGGCAACCCCGCCTGGGTGGGAGCCTTCAACGGCACCGCGCCGGAACCCCTCAGCAACGAGGCCTTCACCGACCTGCTGGCTCGCCGCCTTCATCGCCCCCTGTTTCCGGTACCAGGTGCCCTCACCGCTGCCGCCACCAAGGTGGTGCTGGGCGAGATGGCCACGAGCCTGTTGCTCCAGGGCGCCTTCGTGACCCCGACCCACGCCCAGGCCCTGGGCTTCGGGTACCAGTTCCCCACCGCCGCTTCGGCCTTGGAGGATCTGATTTAGCTGTCAGCTATCAGCTATCAGCTATCGGCTGTCAGCTGTCAGACCCGCTCCAGCCCCCCGAACCGGGCCATGATGCGCCGGTCGCCGCCCTGGTCGAAGCGGACCGTGTAGGTCAGGCCCTCCCCACGCCCTGAGGCGGCCAGGATGGTTCCGGCGCCGAACCGCGCGCTCTTCACCCGGGTGCCCGCCTCGAAAGCACCCGGATCTTTTGCTTCGGCAGGTTCGGAGAACCTGCCGCCTTCCGGGTCCGGTGGTGGAACCTCTTTGACCCGATCGAAGAAGCCGCGGATGCGCTGGAGTTCCGTGGCCACGGAGCCGCCGCCCGCGCCCCGGGTGAAGGAGCTGCCTGGCCGCACACCCTCGCCGGACTGGTAGAGCTCGGTGCCCCAGCGGATGGGGGCCGTCAGGGCCTCCGCTGGGAGCTCCCGCAGGAAGCGGCTGGGCATGGAAAGCATCTCGGTGCCCATGATGCGGCGCCGCCGGGCGGCGCTCAACGTGAGGCGGCGCTGAGCCCGGGTGATGGCCACGTAGAAGAGGCGGCGTTCCTCCTCCAGCCCCTCGGGCGTCTCGCGGGCATTGCGGTTGGGGAAGACATCCTCTTCCATGCCGATGACGAAGACGAAGGGGAATTCCAGTCCCTTGGCGCAATGGATGGTCATGAGGCTGAGCTGGGCGGATTCTTCCAGCTGGTCTGTATCCGAAGCGAGGGTGATGCGGTCCAGGAATTCCGAGAGGCGCAAACCCAGCGATTCGGATTCGGCGGCGGCGCTGAGGAATTCCTCCAGGTTGCGGATACGGCCCTCGGCCTCCAGCGTGGCTTCGTCCTCCAGACCCTGGAGGTAGCCGCTCTCCTGGAGCACCCACTTCACCAGGCCCGACAGTCCCTGGGCCTCCCGCTCGGCACCGGCCCGGTGGAAGAGCTCGAGGAACTTGCCCAACTCCCGCTGGGCGCGGCCCTTCAACTCGCCGGCCCGCAGCAGCAGGGCCAGGCCTTCGAGGGGCGTACCACCCTCGGGGATGGCGCCCTCGATCTTCCCCAGCGTGGTCGGCCCCACGCCCCGGGTGGGGGCGTTCACGCAGCGGCGGAAGCTCACCAGGTCGAAGGGATTCGAGATGAGGCGCAGGTACGAGATGAGGTCCTTCACTTCCTGGCGTTCGTAGAACTTCACGCCGCCCACCAGCCGGTAGGGCAGGTTCTGGGCACGCAGGGCCTCTTCCATCTGCCGGGACTGCCAGTTGGCGCGGTAGAGCACGGCCACCTTGGCTTCGGGCTCCCGGTACCGCAGCTCCTGGAAGCGCTGCACCACCCACTCCGCCTCCAGTCGCCCCTCGTCCGTGAGCTTGAACGTGATGGATTCGCCCTCGCCCAGGTCAGTCTTCAGGGCGCCCTTCCCCTCCACCCGCTGGGAGTTGTTGGCGATCACCTCCGAGGCCGCGTCCAGGATCTTCTTCGTGGACCGGTAGTTCTGCAGCAGCTCGATGCGCACGGCCTCGGGGAAGTCCTGCTGGAAGTCGAGGATGTTGCGGATGTCGGCGCCACGCCAACCGTAGATGGAGTTGTGCGTCACGAGGCCATTGGCCACGAAATTGTGGACGCCCTCCACA
>CAVPLE010000131.1:0-19318 GCA_963705865.1 uncultured Holophagaceae bacterium
GCGATGCATCTCTTGAACCACCGCCTGGGCCGTCTCACGGCCCTCATCGCCCTGGGCGGCGTAGCCGCCTTGGCCCAGGGCACCCAGACCGCCAACATGAATGGCGAGGTACAGGAAAAGGGTGGAGCTCCTGTTGCCGGCGCCACGATTCGGCTCACCTCCCCGAGCCTGCAGGGCGTCCGCACCCACACCACGGATGCGAACGGCAGGTTCTTCGCGCGCCTTCTTCCTCCCGGCGTCTACACGGTGGAGATCGTCAAGGAGGGATTGCAGATGGTCAAGCAGGGCGTGACGCTCGGCATCGATCAGACCTGGAACCCCAAGTTCGTCATGGCCAAGGTCAGCGGCGCCGTGGTGGAGGTCATCGCTGCCACCCCCGCGATCGACAAGACCGATGCCAAGACGGCCACCAACATCAATTTCGAGGCGCTCGACCGGCTTCCCCAGGGGCGCACCATTGAGGGTGCGGCACTCATGTCTCCGGGTGTCGTGCAGGGTGTCGGCGGCCGAATTCAGGTCCGCGGCGCCCAGACGTCCAGCAACCTTTACCTGGTGGACGGCCAGAATGTGGCGGACAACGCCTACAACAACCGTGGCGTCCGCATGATCTCCGATTCCATCGAGGAGACGCAGACCATCACCGGCGCGATCTCCGCGGAGTACGGCAACGTTGGTGGCGGCGTCATCAACACCATCACCAAGTCGGGTGGCAACGAATTCACCGGGCAGCTCCGCTGGGAACTCAGCAATCCCGCCTGGAACGCGCGCACCCCGTCCGGTTACCGGGTCGTCTCCGGCGCGGTCGTCCCGAGCCTCGCCCAGAGCCTCGATAACAAGCTCGGTGACACCAAGACCCTCACGGTCGGCGGCTACATCCTGAAGGATCGCCTCTGGTTCTTCACCTCCTACTTTGAGACGGAAACCTCCACCCCCCGGCAGATCGGCGGCACCACGGGCGGCCCCGGCGGCGCCGGCAGCGACTACACCTACACCATCAAGGAAATCCGCCGCCAGTTGAAGCTGACCTGGGCCATCAACCAGAACCACACGCTGACCTTCGCTGGTGCGAACTCTGAGAACTCCGAACAGAATCGCGATTACAGCGCCGGCGAGACCTTGTCGCTCATTCCTCAGGGCTACAAGGACTACTACTGGAACCTGAACCTGCGGTCGGTGTTCTCCTCCAACCTCACCATGGATGCCAAGGTCGGCGGGAAGCACCAGGAGTACTCCGCCGGCAATGTGGACAATGGCGAGGCCCCCATCTATTCCTACAGCCGCGGACGCTTCTTCAACCAGGGCATCTTCAACTCCCTGGACGGTGGCGACAATCGCGACAACCGCACGGCCAACCTGAAGTTCTCCTACTTCTGGGATGCGGCTGGTTCCCATCAGACCGATGCCGGCGTCGACTACTACAAGGGCACGTCCCGAGCGCGCAACGATCAGTCCCCGCACGGAATCGACTACGCTCCCTTTGCAGCCACTGGCCCCACGAACCGTTCCATCATCTACGGCATCGGGGGCACGCCGAACCTGGCCACCCGCACCACCGGCACCGGCCCGGTCTATGACATGTGGACCTTCATCACCGGGACTGGCGAAGCCACCAGCGAGAGCTACGGCTTCTACCTCAATGACAAGTGGCAGATGAACAACCACTTGAACATCCAGATCGGGGCCCGCTTTGACACCTACCGGGCCGAAAACGAGGCTGGCTCGAAAACCGCCAGCGCCAACGGATTCAGTCCTCGCCTCGGCCTGAAATACGACCTCTTCGGCGACAGCAAGTGGATCTTCGGCGCCAGCTACGCCCGCTACAACGAGAAGGTGCTGGAAGCCATCACCAACTCGGTCACCAAGCAGGGCAACCCGACGGAGATCGACTACGCCTACATCGGCCCCACGGGGACGAACATCCCCTTCAGCACCGTGCAGACCCTGACCAACTACGACCTCAGCCCGGCGGGGATCACCTACTTCAACGATCCCACTGTCAACGTGAAGTTGAACGACAGTCTGAATGCCCCGAAGGTCGATGAATACCAGGTCAGTGCGGCCTGGTCCTTCAGCCCCATGGCAGATGCCAAGGCCTTCCTCCGCCTGACGGCCGCCTACCGCAAGTGGGACGACTTGATCGACTACGTCTCGGGCCAGGACGGCCAGGTGACCGCCTATGCCGGCACTGCGACGATCGGCGACTTCTATGTCCGCCGGTGGGACAACCAGCCCCTGGCGAAGCGCTATTACCGCGATCTCGAATTGGACGGCGGATTCCAGCGCGGGCCCTGGGACATCACCGGGAACATCACCTGGTCCAAGCTCGAGGGCAATTATGAGGGTGAGAGCACCAGCTCCCCCGGACGCGGTGAGGGTCTATCCAACTTCACGTATCTCGGCAGCACCTTCCTCTATGACAGCAGCATCACGGCTCCCCGCGGGTATCTGTCCGGCCACGTGCCCGTCCGGGCCCAGGCCTTCATCAACTACGTGAGCGACAACGCCTACGGCAAGACCACCTATGGCATCATCTATCGCTTCACTTCTGGGAGCCACTACAGCAACACGCGCCTCATCACCCCTGACATGCTGAACCCGCTGGTTCCCAGCGACTACGGCACCACGGGCACCCAGTACATGAACAACATGCGGGGCGCGGGGGCCTTCGACGCCACCTCCACCGTGGACTTGGCCATCAACCACGAGTGGCCTCTGTTCAAGGTGGCAGGCCGCGTCATCACAGCCTTCGGGAAGGTTGCCATCACCAATGTCTTCAACCACCAGCAGAAGGCCAGCTGGGACACGGCCATGGCCGATGCCGATCCCGCGTTGGGCCTCAACGCTCCCTGGGTGCCGGCCAACCTGACCTACGGTCTCCCCACCTCGATCAACAACTTCGTGACCGCACGCACCTACGCGGTCTCCGCCGGCGTCCGCTTCTAACCAGGAACACCGCTCCCGAACAGAGGCCCGCAAGGGCCTCTGTTCTTATGTACTAAGGAATATCGATCGAACGGACTACCCCGCTTAGGCCTCGCATATTGAGGGTTCCCCCTCGGCTCCAAAATCAAAATTGTTTGTAATGTTCTTGGAACCTGGCCTATGCTTTCGACACTTGCCCCCGATCTTTGGCTGTCCTCCTGATTTCGCATCACCGCCGCCGCAGATCCTGCGGCGGGTTTGCTTTCCCCTTACCTCTGTTCACATCTTGCCGGTTTTACACTAGCACCCTGCGGCCCTGCCGCCTTCCCCCCCAAAGGAGTTTCTATGAATCGAATCTTGACCCGGCTCGGCTTCACGGCCGCAGCCATCGTCGCTGGGAGCGGCATCGTCGCGCACGCGCAGACGGCCACCACTGGTGCCGTCAGCGGCTCCGTGACGGATGCCAAGGGCGCCCCGGTCGCTGGCGCGACCGTCCGCCTGACCTCCACCCAGACGACACGTCAGGCGGTCACGGGCGCCGATGGCAACTTCCGCCTCGGCCTCATGAACCCCGGTGCCTGGACGGTTGAAGTCACCAAGAGCGGCTTCCAGAAGATCACCCAGAACATCACCGTGCTGGTGAACCAGACCCAGCCCGTGAACTTCAAGCTGGCTGGCGAGGCCTCGACCGTGGTCGAGGTGCTCGGCACCACCGCCACCGTGGACACCACCACCACCCAGACGGGTCTCGTGACCTCCATGGACAACCTGTCCGCGATCCCCAAGGGCCGCGACATGAGCACGATCGCCATGCTGGCTCCCGGCGTGGTCACCGGCGGCATGCCCGGCGCCAACGATCCCTCCATCGGTGGCGGTTCCGCGGCTGAGAACAGCTACGTCGTGGACGGCCTGTCCACCACCAACACGGCCCGCGGCTACCAGGGCGCCTCCCTCGTCACCGATTTCATCGATCAGGTGGAAATCCAGACCGGCGGCTTCAAGCCCGAGTTCAGTGCCCTCGGCGGCGTGATCAACGCCATCACCAAGTCCGGCACCAACGCCTTCAAGGGTTCTGCCTGGGCCACCTGGGACGCCATCGGCATCCAGGCCCTTCCCAAGCGGAACAAGTATTTCAAGCAGGATCCCCCAACCAGCCGCTATGACATCGGCGCCGAGGTGAGCGGTCCCATCATCAAGGACAAGCTCTTCTTCTTCATCGGCGTGGACGGCAGCAAGACCGAGACCAACGAGAGCAACAACCTGCCCAACCTGAACGGCCTCCGCAACGGCAAAGAGACCATCGACAACTATCAGGTCATCGGCAAGATCAACTGGTACCTCACCCAGGACCAGCAGATCACCTTCTCGGCCAACGTCAATGACGGGAAGGACGACTTCCCGAACCAGTACCCCGGCACCCTGGGCAACGCGCAGCTGGGCTACAACCGGAAGAACACCGTCCAGAACTTCGTCATCAACTACGACTGGAACATCAGCCCCAGCCTGTTCCTCAGCGCCAAGGTGGGTTCCACTGAGTACAAGACCACCACGGATTTCACGGACACCGCCGATGTGCGGGTGACGGATTACCAGTGGGAGCAGAATGGTCCTGGATACCTCGCTGGCGACCCCACTGCCGGCAGCCGCCTGGCCTTCGTTCGCGGTGGTTCCGGCTACGGCGTGAACCTGGACAAGACCAAGACCACCCAGGGCCGCGTGGACCTGAGCTGGTTCGTGGGCAACCACAACATGAAGTTCGGCCTGTCCCAGCTCACCTCCAAGTACACCGAGGTCGCCGCCACCTCCGGCGGAGAGCGTGTCACGATCAACGCGTCGACTTCCGGCGCGCCCACGCTGCCCAACGGGTTGAACCGCCAGTTCCTGCACACCAATGCCACCGTGAAGGCGATCATCAACGCGGTTTACGCCCAGGACACCTGGGATGTGGGCGCCGGCGTCAAGCTGATGTATGGCTTCCGCTTCGAGACCCAGGACCAGCGGGATCTCCACGACCAATCCTTCATGAAGTTCGACAAGTTCAGCGACTACGTGCAGCCGCGCCTGGGCTTCACCTGGGACGTGAACCAGGACGGCAAGACCAAGGTCAGCGGCAACTACGCCACCTACTTCGAGCAGATCCCCCAGCGCTTGGCCATCCGCGTCTACGCCAACGAGACCTACCTGCGCTACAACTACAGCCGCGCCAACTCCACCTACGACAACGCGACCGGCGCCTACACCTATGGCACCACGCCGAACAGCATCGTCGATTACGCGACACCCTTCAGCTTCGATCCCATCGCCGAAGGCACCAAGCTTCCCAAGCGCACCGAGTACATCCTGGGCGTGGACCACACCTTCGCCAGCGGCTGGACCGCGGGCATCCACGCCAAGTACCGCGAGCTGAAGGATCCCATGGAAGACATGGTGTTCACCGACCAGTACGGCAACCCGTACGACGAGGGTCCGGCCATCTCGCTCGATGGCGCGGGCAACCCTATCAATGGTGCCGGCGCGGCTGTCATCGGCAACCCCGGCGGCTTCCAGCAGTGGCGTCCCAACCCCGCGAGCATGACCAACATCCTGCTCGGCCAGGGTGCCACCACCAACAACTACGGCATCAACATCCTGGATTACTACAACCCTGCCACGGGCCTCTTCACCGTCCAGAACACCGGGTATGAGAAGGCCGGTAACAAGTACTCCAGCGTGGACTTCACCCTGGACAAGAAGACCGACCGCGACACCTTCAGCTTCAGCTACACCTGGAGCCGCCTGGAAGGCAACTACGAGGGCGTGGTGTCCAGCTCCAATGGCCAGGCGGACGGCAACATCACCGCCAGCTTCGACTACTACCCCTACGTGGGCTGGGGCCTGCTGCCCAACGACCGCACCCACGTGGTCAAGCTCTATGCCAGCCACCGCTTCGACCTGGCGGGCGGCGACCTCAACGTGGGCTTCAACTGGACCTACCAGAGCGGCACGCCCAACAGCGCCTGGGATGACGGTTCCACCACCAACGGCTACGCCCCCGGCTACGATACGGCCCATCTGTACTATGACGCCGCCGGACACCCCGTCGTCGCCAACAGCGACACGGAGTTCAACAAGGGTAGTAACTGGATCGATCCCACTACCAACTTGCCGACTGGCATAGTTGGCAATGGCGACTTCAACGGCACTGGAGGCAACCACAAGTTCCTGGATATCGGCTTCTACGGCAATGCCGTGGCCGGCAACGGGGCCCAGGGCAATTCCGGCCGCACCCCCGCGCTCAACAATGTGGACCTGCACCTCGACTGGGCCTACAAGATCGGCAAGCGCTTCCGGGTGATCCCCAGCGTGGACGTGTTCAACCTGTTCAACACCCGCTACGCCACCAGCCAGTTGCAGCAGGTGACGGACCAGGGTGGCAACCCCGACGTCCGCTACGGCACTGCCAATGCCTGGCAGGTCGGCCGTCGCTACCGGTTCGGCGTGAAGTTCCAGTTCTAATCGGAACCCACGACCGCAAAAAGAACGGGCCCGCAAGGGCCCGTTCTTTTTGATGTTCGAGGAAGAAAAGAAGCCGGCGGAATCGGATCAATTCTTCGGCACCCACTGCACATCGGCCACGCCGGCGGTGGCGTTCTCGGCGCGGGCCAGGGCGAAGAGCCAGTCGCTGAGGCGGTTCAGGTAGGCCAGGACGGCGGGGTTCAGAGGTTCCTCATGGGTGAGGGCCACCACCTCGCGCTCGGCCCGGCGACAGACCGTGCGGGCCAGGTGCGCGTAGGCGGAGGCGGGCGTGCCTCCGGGCAGCACGAAGGCGGTCATGGGCGGGGCCAGGGCCGTGAGCCGGTCGATGTCGGCCTCCATGTCCGCCAGGGCCCAGGTGGGTGTGCTCATGCGGGCCCCCAGCAGCGCCTGGCGATTGGCGGGCGTCGCCAGGATGGCTCCCAACACGAAGAGGTCGTGCTGGACGCGCTGCAGGGTCTCGGGCGTGGCACAGGGCGCCGTGACCTGCAGGCAGAGCAGGCCCATGACGCTGTTCAGCTCGTCCAGGGTGCCGTAGGCCACCAGGCGCAGGTGGGACTTGCTGACCCGCTCCCCCCCGAAGAGCCCCGAAGAACCATCGTCGCCCGTGCGCGTGTAGAGCTTCATGACAACCTCGAAAAGACTGGGACAGGATTAACAGGATGAAAAGCAGGATTAACAGGATTAGAAAAAGAAAGAAAAAATAAAATCGTGCCATTTTTGATTCGATCTGTTGTCTTAATCCTGTTAATCAATCACTTAATCCTGTTAATCCTGTCCACGTCTTTCGCCGGTGTGGGTCGGCGCCTACGCCCCGCCGCGGGCGCGGCTCCAGGCCACGGTATCGGACCGCCAGTCCTTCAGGGCGGCCAGTCCGGCGGCGTCCAGGAGGCCGCGGTGCTCCGCCTCCTCGGACAGCACCTGGAATGAACCAAGCACCTCGAACAGGATGTGGGCCGAGGCGAAGGCCTTCTCGGCCTGCGGCAGCCCGTAGCTGAACAGGGCCAGCACCGCGGATACCTCGGCGCCTTCGGCCTCCAGCGCGTCCGCGCACTTCAGGCTGGACATGCCCGTGGAGATCAGGTCCTCGATGAGCACGGCCCGGTGTCCCTTGGCCAGGGGGCCCTCCACCTGGCGGCCCATGCCGTGGTTCTTGGGTGTGGGCCGCACGTAGGCCATGGGCAGGCCCAGGCGGTCGGCCACCATGGCCGCCCAGGGCACCCCCGCCGTGGCCGCGCCGGCGATAAGCGTGGGCGCGAAGGCGGCCGTCCGGGCCACCAGGGTTTCCACGATCAGGCCGCGGGTCTCCGGAAAACCCAGCAGTTGCCGGTTGTCGCAGTAGATGGGCGCCTTCAGGCCGCTGGCCCAGGTGAAGGGATTCAGGGGCTGCAGGCGCACGGCCCCCGCATCCAGGAGACAGGCGGCAAGGTCCCTAGGAGACAGAGGCATCACAGGCTCCTAGGAAAGCATCCACCGATAGATATTCGGCCGACAAATTAAAGTATATATTTTTTAACCACCGATGAACACCGATACACACCGATAAAGGCATGATAAAAACTGATAATATGTTTTTAATATTGCTCATTTTTTCATCAGTTCTTAATCGGTGTTCATCGGTGTTTATCGGTGGTTTAATCGATTTTTTTCCTTTTTTGGTTAACCCTAGCTGGGAAATCTTTCCCGGTGGCAGGTAGGTACCTTGGTTCATTGGGGCACCCAAAGCACGCACCCAATCATGACCTTCGTCAGCGGGTGGTGTTCACAAGCGGATTTGTGATCAGAATTCATCACAGTTCCAATTCCGCCACGGGCTGCTTGGACATGTAGCGCTCGGCACCATCGGGGAAAAGGGTCACGACGCGGGCACCCGCGGGCAGGGCTTTCGCGACTTCGCGGGCGGCCCAGGCGTTGGCGCCGCTGGAGGCGCCCACCAGGCACCCCTCGGTGGCGATGAGCTCCCGGGCCGTGGCCAGGCTGTCGGCATCGGCCACGTCGATGATGCGATCCGCGATGGAGAGATCGAGGCTGGCGGGGATGAAGCCGTTGCCCACGCCCTCCACCACCCACTCCTTCAGCGGCGCGCCACAGTAGACCGAACCCACCGGCTGCACCACCGCGGCGTGGAGCTTCGGATTCTTCTCTTTGAGGAAGCGCGTGATGCCCGTGAAAGTGCCGCCGCTGCCGGCACCCAGCACCACGGCGTCCACGCGGCCCTCCATCTGCTGCCAAATCTCCGGCCCCGTGGTGGCGTAGTGGCTGTCGGGGTTGCTGGGGTTGTCGAACTGTTGGGGCACGAAGGCGTGGGGGATGCTGGCGGCCAGTTCCTTGCACTTCTCGATGGCCCCCACCATGCCCTTTTCCTTGGGGATCAGCACCAGCTCAGCGCCCAGGGCCTTCATGAGCATCATCTTCTCGCGGCTGTACTTGGTGGGCACACAGAGGATGCAGCGGTAGCCCAGCGCCTTGGCCGCGATGGCCAGGCCCACGCCCGTGTTGCCAGCGGTGGGCTCGATGATGGTGCTCAGACCCGGCTTGATCTGGCCCAGGGCCTCGGCGGCCTTGATCATGCCTACGCCGATGCGGTCCTTCACGCTGCCGCCGGGGTTCAGGTACTCCAGCTTGGAGAAGAGCTGGAGGCCAGGGGCGAAGCGGGTCAGGCGCAGGAGGGGCGTGTTCCCCACCAGGTCCAGGACGGTATCGACGACGGGAGGGAGGGTTTTCGCCACGGAATCAGCCTTTCACCACGATGCTCACCAGCTTGCCGCCGGGAGGCAGGACCACTTTCACGATCTCCTTGCCCGCCAGGTGGGGCTGGGCCTCGGCGCAGGCCAGGGCTGCCGCGCGGCGCTGCTCCTCCCCGGCGTGGACCGGCACGGTGATGCGGCCGCGCACCTTGCCGTTCACCTGCACCACCACCAGCACTTCATCGGCCTCCAGATACTGGGCGTCGGCCTCAGGCCAGGCGGCCTGCATGCAGAGGCCCGGCTTCCCGAGCTGGCTCCAGAGCTGCTCGGCCAAGTGGGGTGCCACTGGGGACATCATCCGCACGAAGGCGTCGAGCGCGTGCTGCATCACCGCAGAGCGATGCGGGGCGGCCGAGGGCAGGTCGGCGAGGGCATTGGACAGCTCCATGAGGCCCGAGACGACGGTGTTGAACTGGTAGCGGCGCTCCAGGTCGTCCGTGAGGCGGGCGATGGTTTGGTTGAGCTTGATGAGGAGGATCTTCTCCGCAGGCGCGAGCTGGTCCTTGGCCGGCAGGGGCTCGGCTGTGGCGGACGCGGGGTCTGGGCTTTGCCCGGGCACCGCGTGGGGGGACGCGGGGGGGACATCGTGAGCGTCAGCGAACAGGCGGTCCCCCCCGCCAGCATTGGCATGATCCTCCACCATGCGCGTGACGCGCTTGAGGAAGCGACTGGCGCCTTCGATGCCCTCGAATCCTGTCCAGTCGATTTCTTTTTCGATGGGCGCGGCGAAGATCATGAAGAGGCGCAGGGCGTCGGCGCCGTACTTCGAGATCACCTCGTCGGGATCCACGATGTTGCCCTTGGACTTGCTCATCTTCGAGCCGTCCTTCAGCACCATGCCCTGGCAGATGAGCTTCTGGAAGGGCTCGGGGCCCGAGGCGAGGCCCAGATCGCGCAGCACTTTGTAAAAGAAGCGCGCGTAGATGAGGTGCATGGTGGCGTGCTCGATGCCGCCCACATAGAGGTCCACGGGCATCCAGGCATCGCTTTCCGCCTTGGCGAAGGGCAACTCGGTGTTCTTGGGATCCAGGTAGCGCAGCCAGTACCAGCTGCTGTCCACGAAGGTGTCCATGGTATCGGTTTCGCGCTTGGCGGGCCGGCCACAGCTTGGACACTTCGTGTCCAAGAAGGAAGAAGAGGTGGTGAGGGGCGAGGGGCCGTGGCCGGTGAAGGCCACATCCTCGGGCAGGCGCACAGGCAGGTTCTCGGGTTTCTCGGGCACGACGCCGCAAGCCGGGCAATGCACGGTGGGGATGGGTGTGCCCCAGTAGCGCTGGCGGCTGAGGCCCCAGTCCTTGAGCTTGTAGGTGGTGGTCTTCTCGGCGCGGCCATTCAGTTTGGCCACCATGGCGGTGACGGCCTCCTCACTCTTCATGCCTGTGAACTCGCCGCTGTTCACCAGGGTGCCCAGATCCCACTCGCTTTCGGATTCGATGACCTGGGGAATGGGCAGGTCGTACTTCTTGGCGAATTCGTTATCCCGCTCGTCGTGCGCGGGCACGCCCATGACGGCGCCGGTGCCGTAGTCCATGAGGACGTAGTTGGCGGCGAAGACCGGCACCTTCTCGCCCGTGAAGGGGTGGATCGCATGGAGTGCCGTGCGGTGGCCCAGCTTCACATCGCTGGTGAGGCGCTCCTCGCGGCTCACGGCGGCCACCTGGCCGCAGAAGGCCTTCAACGCCGCATCGGTTTCCGCGGCCTTCTCGATGACCGGATGTTCCGTACTCAACGCCATGAAGGTCACCCCGAACAAGGTGTCGAGCCGTGTGGTGAACACTTCAATCTCTTCCCCACTCGTGAGCGCGAAGCGCGCACGAGCCCCATCGGACTTTCCGATCCAGTTGCGCTGCATGGTCTTCACGTTCTCGGGCCAGTCCAGGCCGTCCAGGCATTCGAGCAGCTCGTCCGCGTACTTGGTCGTCTTGAAGAAGTACTGCTCCAGGGGCTTCTGGGTGACGGGATGGCCCGTGCGCTCGTCCTTGCCGTCCACGACCTGCTCGTTGGCGAGCACGGTGCCCAGGGCTTCGCACCAGTTCACGGTGCGCATGGCGCGAAACACGTCGCCCGCCTCCCACATCTTCAGGAAGAGCCACTGGTTCCAGCGGTAATAGTCATCCTGGAAGCTGGCGATCTCGCGGTCCCAGTCGTAGCTGATCCCCATCTTCTGGATCTGGCCTTTCATCTCTTCGATGTTGGCGCGGGTCCAGATGGCGGGGTGGATCCCATGCTTGATGGCGGCGTTCTCGGCGGGCAGACCGAAGCTGTCCCAGCCGAGCGGATGCATGACCTCGTAGCCTCGCATGCGGCGGAAGCGGGCCGTCACGTCGCCGAGCGTGTAGTTGCGCACATGGCCCATGTGGATGCGGCCGCTGGGGTAGGGCAGCATCACCAGCATGTAGAAGGTCTTCGAATTTGGCAGCAGCTCCCCGGACCGCTTGGCGCGGAAGGCGCCGGACTCGAGCCAGCGGCGCTGGATCTCGGGTTCCTGGGTCAGAGGCTGGAAGGGCATGGCGAAACTCCGGTAGAACCCTTGATTCTACAAGGAAACCCGCCTTCCTCCAGCCTCCGGCCTAGGTCCCCGCCTTTCGCCCCATGAGGTTGAGCGCCGAGCCGGCCTTGAACCACGCGATCTGGCCCGCGTTGAAGGTGTGGTTCAGGGTGATCCGGTCCTCGCAGCCATCCGCGTGCCTCGCCACCAGCGTGAGGGGCACGCCGGGCGCGAGGGCGGTCAGGCCGAGGATGGCGAGGTGGTCGTCCTCCTGGAGCTTGTCGTAGTCGGCGGGGTTCGCGAAGGTGAGGGGCAGCATGCCCTGTTTCTTGAGGTTCGTCTCGTGGATGCGGGCGAAGCTCTTCACGATGATGGCGCGGCCCCCCAGGTGCCGGGGCTCCATGGCGGCGTGCTCGCGGCTGGAGCCTTCGCCATAGTTCTCGTCGCCGACCACCACCCAGTCGATGCCCGCGGCCTTGTAGGCCCGGGCCACCTTGGGCACCTCCTCATAGTCGCCCGTGAGCTGGTTCTTCACGCGATTCACGGCCCCGTTGAAGGCGTTGGTGGCGCCGATGAGGAGGTTGTTGCTGATGTTGTCCAGGTGGCCGCGGAACCGCAGCCAGGGCCCTGCGGCGGAGATGTGGTCGGTGGTGCACTTGCCCTGGGCCTTGATGAGGATGTACAGATCCGTGAGGTCCACGCCCTCCCAGGCTTTGAAAGGCTCCAGCTTCTGGAGGCGCTGGCTGGCGGGATCGATCTTCACGTCGATGCGATGGCGGCCCTCGGGTGGCGCTTGGTAGGTGGCCTGGCCGGGGTCATAGCCCTTCTTCGGCAGGCTGTCGCCGCTGGGTGGCACCAGCTTGAAGGGCTTGCCATCGGCTCCGGTGAGAGTGTCTGTCTCGGGGTTGAAGGTGAGACGGCCCGCCAGCACGAAGGCCGTGACGATCTCCGGCGAGGCCACGAAGGCGCAGGTCTCGGGGTTGGCGTCGTTCCGCGCGGCGAAGTTGCGGTTGAAGCTCGTGATGATGGAGTTCCGGTCGCCCTTCTGGATGTCGTGGCGCTTCCACTGCCCGATGCATGGGCCGCAGGCGTTGGCGAGCACCATGCCGCCCACCGCGGTGAAGATCGCCATCTGCCCGTCGCGCTCGATGGTGGCCCGGATCTGCTCGCTGCCCGGCGTGATGGTGAAGGTGGACTTGGCCTTCACGCCGTGGTCCAGGGCCTGCTTCGCCACGCTGGCGGCCCGCTCCATGTCCTCGTAGCTGGAGTTGGTGCAGCTGCCGATGAGGCCCACCTTCAGCTCCTCCGGGTAGTCCTTCTCCTTCACGGCGGCGGCGAACTTCGACAGGGGCCAGGCCAGGTCCGGCGTGAAGGGGCCGTTGATGTGGGGCTCCAGCGTGCTGAGGTCGATCTCGACCACCTGGTCGTACTGGCAGCCCTCGTCGGCCTTCAGATGCTCGGCGAAGCCTTCGGCCAGCGCCGCGATCTCGCCGCGGCCCGTGGCCCGCAGGTAGTCCGCCATGCGGTGGTTGAAGGGGAAGAGGCTGGTGGTGGCGCCGATCTCCGCGCCCATGTTGCAGATGGTGCCCATGCCCGTGCAGGAGATGGCATCCACGCCGGGGCCGAAGTACTCCACGATGGCGCCGGTGCCGCCCTTCACCGTGAGGATGCCCGCCAGCCGGAGGATGACATCCTTGGGCGAGGTCCAGCCCCGGAAGGCGCCGGTGAGCTTCACGCCGATGAGCTTGGGCGCCTTCAGCTCCCAGGGCAGGCCCGCCATGACATCCACGGCGTCCGCCCCGCCCACGCCGATGGCCACCATGCCCAGGCCGCCCGCGTTGGGCGTGTGGGAGTCCGTGCCGATCATGAGACCGCCGGGAAAGGCGTAGGTCTCCAGCACCACCTGGTGGATGATGCCGCTGCCCGGCCGCCAGAAGCCGAGCCCGTACTTGTCGCACACCGACGACAGGAAGTCGTAGACCTCCTTGTTCTCGGTGTTGGCCCGGGCCAGGTCCGGGCTGGAGCCCACCTCGGCCTGGATGAGGTGGTCGCAGTGGACCGTGGAAGGCACCGCCACCTCGGGCAGCCCCGAGGTCATGAACTGGAGGAGGGCCATCTGGGCCGTGGCGTCCTGCATGGCCACGCGGTCGGGCCGCAGCTCCAGGTAGCTCTTCCCCCGCACGATCTCGGCCTGGTCCGGGTGGTCCAGGTGGCCGTAGACGATCTTCTCGGCCAGGGAGAGGGGCCGGTTCAGACGTGGACGAACCCTTTTCAGGTTGGCGGCCATGCGCTCATAAACGGCCGTCACGAACGAAGGGGTGGATTCGATCTGCGCCATGGCGGAACCCTCCTGATCCCTGGGAGTGTAATCCTGTTTGGGTGGATTCTGATCCACCACGGGTGCGTGGCAACCCCGACTTTTTCCCATCAAATCCGCTGGCTTGTGGAATGTTTCGAGCGCAGGATCAAAGGAGGGATGTCCCGGACTGGCGTGCGGGGATCTATGGCACGCCACCGGTCATCCCAGCCTGGGAACCACCTGGGGTAGCTCCATGAACATCCATGTCAGGCCAGTTCGGGCGACGGTTCAGCCGTTCCCCTGAGAGAGATCGAGATGCCGTCACCCATGCCAGACCGCATCGCCTTCCTGGGCGGTTATCTTCCGCGGCTCTGCGGTATCGCGACCTTCACCCATGATCTGTGTGAAGCCGTGGCTCAAGCGGCCCCCGAGTCCCAATGCTTCGTCGGGGCGGTGAATGACCGCATCGGAGGCTACGAGTACCCGCCCCGGGTGCGCTTCGAGCTGGATGAAAAGGATCTGGACTCCTACCGCCGGGCGGCGGATTTCCTGAACTTCAACAATGCGGGCGTGCTCTGCATCCAGCATGAGTTCGGCATCTACGGGGGCGGAGCCGGTAGCCACCTGCTGGCCCTGCTCAGGGAAGTCCGGATGCCGGTGGTGACCACCCTGCACACGATCCTGCGCGAACCGAACGCCACCCAGCGGCGGGTGATGGAGGAACTGGTCCGCCGCAGTGACCGCCTGGTGGTCATGGCCGAAAAGGGCGCCGAAATCCTGCGCGAGACGTATCTGGTGCCGGACGACAAGGTGGACATCATCCCCCACGGCATTCCCGACATGCCGTTCATCGACTCCAGCTTCTACAAGGCCCAGCTTGGCGTGGAGGGGCGCATGGTGCTCCTCACCTTCGGCCTGCTCGGCCCTGGGAAAGGCATCGAGTACGCCATCGAGGCGCTGCCGGAGATCGTGAAGCGGCATCCGAACGTGGTCTACCTCGTGCTTGGCGCCACCCATCCGCATCTGGTGGCCCGCGAAGGTGAGAGCTACCGGCTGGGCCTGGAACGGTTGGCCGAGGATCTCGGCGTCAAAGAACACGTGATCTTCTACAACCGCTTCGTATCCCTGGACGACCTGAAGGAGTTCATCGGCGCCACGGACATCTACCTCACGCCCTACCTCAATGAGGCGCAGATCACCTCGGGCACCCTGGCCTATGTCTTCGGCGCTGGCAAGGCGGTGGTTTCCACACCGTACTGGCACGCTCAGGAGCTGCTTGCCGATGGTCGCGGCATCCTGGTGCCGTTCCGCGATCCGCACGCCATCGCCGAGGGCGTGTGCGCCTACCTGGATGACCCGGACCGCCTGAAGGCGACGCGGGATGCGGCCTACCAGTTGGGGCGCGCGATGATCTGGCCCGCCGTGGCGGAGCGTTTCATCGAATCCTTCCAGCGGGCCCGGACGGAGCGGAGAGCCTCGCCCCGATCGGCCTTCGCCGACTGGACGCTGGCCAGCCGCCCCTACGAGCTTCCTCCGCTCCGGCTCGATCACGTCGTGCGCATGAGCGATGGCACGGGCATCCTTCAGCACGCCACCTTCAACGTGCCCAACTTCCATGAAGGCTACTGCACGGATGACAACGCGAGGGCCTTCATCCTGTGCAACTTGCTGGATGAACTGGGGGATCACCCCCCCTCACAGAACATCGACCGCCTGGCCACGAGCTACCTCGCTTTCCTGGCTGCCGCCCTGAATCCCGGCATGGGCCGCTTCCGGAATTTCATGAGCCATGGGCGGCAATGGCTGGAGGAATCCGGCAGTGAGGATAGTCACGCACGCGCTCTCTGGGCCGCCGGAACGGGGGCGGGCCGGTCCCGCAATCCGGGCCATCAGAGACTGTCGACCCAGCTGTTTGAACGGGGCCTGGCCGTGGTGGAAGCCTTCTCGTCCCCGCGCGCCTGGTCCTTCACGCTGCTGGGACTCCAAGAGTTCCTGCGCCCCTTCCCGGAGCATCCGCAAGGAAGGGCCATGCGGGAGCTCCTGACGGCCCGGCTCATCGGACTGTGGAAGGGCTATGCGACCGACGACTGGCCCTGGTTCGAATCCAGCGCCACCTACGATAACGCCCGACTCTGTCAGGCCCTGCTCATCAGCGGCGAGGCCATGGGCGATCCCGAAGCCCAGGAGATCGCCCTCAAGGCGCTTGGCTGGCTGGCCTCCGTGCAGAAGACCCAGGCCGGTCATTTCCGACCCATCGGCAGCAACGGTTTCTATGTGAATGGAGGCACCCACGCCTACTTCGACCAGCAACCGCTGGAGGCGCAATCCATGGTCTCAGCCTGCCTGGAGGCCTTCCGCGTCACCCAGGATGGCGCCTGGCTGCGTGAGGCGAAGCGGGCTTTCGAGTGGTTCCTTGGTCGCAACGATCTCGGTGTTCCGCTGTACGATTCCAACAGCGGCGGCTGTAGCGACGGGCTGCATCCAGACCGGGTCAGCGAAAACCAGGGCGCGGAATCCACCCTGGCCTTCCACCTGGCTCTCGCCGAGATGAATGTCGCCGCACACGCCATCGCCCCGGCATCGACCCACGCCTCATGACCACCATCCCGATCCGACGCCACGACGTGACCCTCGTTCCCCAGAGCGACCGGGTCATCATCCGCCCCTTCATCCCCTCCAGCGTGCATCGCATCACCACCATCCTCGGGCGGGTTCTCGTCCTGAGTGAAGAGGAAACCGCGCATGATCTGGAATCGATGCTGGGGGAATTCGCCTCTCGGCACCTCGATATTGAAACGCCGTTGCTCGCGAATTACGAACGGGTGCTGCCGCACATCTTCACGCACCGCCCTCTCACCCATGCGCGAAAACTCCTCATCGGTGCCATGTTCTCCGGGGAGTACGCGTTGGAATCCGCGGCCCTTTTCAATCCCTCCATGGTCCCCCATCCCGATCAGGATGGTGTCCCTGCGGGCGGGTTGCGGTTCATCATGAGCCTGCGCGCCACCGGGGAAGGGCACATCTCCTCCATCGAGTTCCGGACGGGCCTCATCGACCCGGAAGGAGTGGTCCAGCTGGATCCCATCTCCCGCTTCGTCACGTTGCCGCAGCTCAACCCCAACCCCAGCTACAAGAAGCTGCCGTTCGTCGTGAAGCTGCACGAAATGGGATTCGACAACGGGAACGCCGCCTCCGTGATGGACTCCCTCGGGGACACCTTCACCCGGAATGATCTGAACCGTTGCGTCCTCCGTGTCCGGCGCGAGACCCGGCCCATCACCCAGGATCTCAGCAACACGCTCCGCTGCATCCAATGGCTCGCCGATTCCAACTACGAACTCCACTTTTCCCCCAGCCTCGCCAT
Source organism: uncultured Holophagaceae bacterium (assembly GCA_963705865.1). GTDB lineage: Bacteria > Acidobacteriota > Holophagae > Holophagales > Holophagaceae > Geothrix. The sequence continues at coordinate 17,334 of CAVPLE010000131.1, forward strand.
GAGCGAGCGGATCATCTTCCCCGTGTCGACGAACGAGAGCCACGGCATCGAGGACGCGCGATTCGTCCGCCTCGTCGAGGACGATGGCTCGGCGATGTACTACGCCACCTACACGGCCTACAACGGGCACGCCATCCTGCCCCAGCTCATCGAGACCAAGGACTTCATCCACTTCCGCATCCTCACGCTCAACGGCTCGGCCGTGCAGAACAAGGGCATGGCACTGTTCCCCCGGCGGATCGATGGCAACTACGTGATGCTGTCCCGCCAGGATGACGAGAACCTCTTCATCATGTTCTCGGATAACCCTCACCACTGGAGCGATTCGGAGGTGCTCCTCCGGCCCGCCCAGATGTGGGAGTCCGTGAAGATCGGGAATTGCGGTTCGCCGATCGAGACCGAGGCTGGGTGGCTGGTGATCACCCACGGCGTGGGCCCCATGCGCCGGTACTGCATCGGAGCCGCCTTGCTCGACTTGAATGATCCGACCCGGGTCATCGGGCGCTTGCGGGAGCCCCTCCTGGAGCCCGAGGGCACGGGCAGGGAAGGCTACGTGCCCAACGTCGTCTACAGCTGTGGTTCCCTCCTCCATGGGCGGGACCTCATCCTACCCTTCGCCATGAGCGACAGGGTCTCGGCCCTCGCCAGCGTCCCCCTGGACGACCTGCTCGCCGCGCTGCAAGCTTGAACCCACATCCCGGGCCCGGAACGCCTGCCGACGTGGGATCGCCACGGAGCCCCAAAATCAGCCTTCGCTCAAAAGGCTTGATCCCATCGGATGGATAGCCGGATCGCGGCGTTGATCAACCCCACCATGCTGTAGGTCTGCACGAAGTTTCCCCACAATTCGCCGCTTTCGGGATCGATGTGTTCCGCGAGCAGTCCGTGCCGATTGCGGCAGGCGAGCAACTTTTCAAAGAGGGCCCCCGCTTCCTCGCGGCGCTCCAGCGCGGCCAGGGCATTGATATACCAGAAGGTGCAAAGGATGAAGGCATTCTCCGGTTCGCCAAAGTCGTCCTTCTCGGCGTACCGGAAGATGAAATCACCATGGCGCAACTCTTTCTCAATGGCGCCGACCGTTGCGGCAAAACGAGGATCGCTTCGATCGAGGAATCCGACCTCCACCAACAGCAGAAGGCTGGCATCCATCGCCTCGCCCTCGAAGGTGGACACGAAGGTGCCACGCGCGTCATTCCAGGCGCGGCGGTTGATGGTGGCGTGAATGGTTCGCGCATGTTCCAGCCAGTAGGCAGCGCGGTCGGGCAGCCCCAATTGATGGGCGATCTTGGCCAGGCGATCACAGGCCGCCCAGCACATGACAGCGGAGAAGGTATGCACGCGCGCGCTTCCACGCAGCTCCCAGAGACCAGCGTCTGGTTGGTCGTGACAGCATATGGCTTGCTCGCCGAGCGCTTCGAGGCGATGAAACAAGGCTTCGTCACCGCGCCGGGTCAGGCGTTGGTCGAAGAATACATGGGTCGCCGCGAGGATGGCCGAGCCATAGACATCGTGCTGCACCTGGCGGTAGGCAAGGTTGCCGGTGCGCACCGGTCCCATGCCCCGATAGCCTGCCAGGGCCGGGACTTCCCGTTCGTGCAACTCCGCCCGACCATCAATGCCGTAAACCGGTTGCAGGGGCCCACCCTCGGCATCTGCGGCGAGATTGATGATGTAGGCGAGGTAGCGCTCCATGGTGCGAGTCGCACCCAGGCGATTCAAGGCATTGATCACGAAATAGCTATCGCGGAGCCAGCAATATCGGTAGTCCCAGTTGCGGCGACTGCCGGCCGCCTCGGGAATGGAGGTGGTCATGGCGGCGATGATGGCCCCGGTATCATCGTAGGCGTTCAGCTTGAGCGTAATGGCGGCGCGGATCACCGCGTCTTGCCACTCGAAGGGGATGCCGAGGTTGCGCACCCACTCCCGCCAGTACTGTGTGGTTTCCTCAAGGAACCGGCGGCCGACCTCGCCCCGAACGGGTCTCG
>CAVPLE010000132.1:0-12275 GCA_963705865.1 uncultured Holophagaceae bacterium
ACACGAGTGTTTGGCGGCAGTGATCCCCTATTCCGTCCCCCTCTAAGGGTCGGATAAGGGATAAATATCCGTCATTTTTTTGACTTGACCCCCCTGCCCCTGCATCTAGGCTGGTTCCAACCAAGGAATTCATGACCCAACTGCTACGCCTTCACTGGTCCACCCTGGGGGACGACACCGGGGGGCTGGAGCATCGATGGGCGGCTCTGTGGGATGTGACGGTGGACCGCGGAACCGCGCCAGCCCTGCCTCCCCGGGACGTGGACCTGTGGGTGATCAGCGCCCGGGGCGCCTGGCCGCCGCCGGAGATGAACCGCATGATGGCGGAGGTGGCGGCCCTGCCCATTCTGCTGGGCCTCCAGCCCAACGCTCCGCCCATGGACGTGAAGGCCCTGACGGAATGGGGTTCGCTCGGCTCTGTTCGCTGGGGTGTGCTGGGGCCCGAGCCGCCCATGCCGGGCCTGCGGCCCCGTTCGGGCAACACCACGCAGCTGAGCGCCACCCAGGCTCTCTCCTTCGGTCTCATCGGCACCAGCCCCGCCATGCAGGGGGTGCTGGCCCGGGCCCGCAGCGCCGCCGCCACGCGGGCCACAGTGCTGCTGCTGGGGGAGAGCGGCACGGGCAAGGAGGTCATCGCCCGGGCCATCCACCGCATGAGCGCCGACGCCGGCGAACCTTTCGTGGCCGTGCACTGTGGCGCCATCCCCGAGAACCTGCTGGAGTCCGAACTCTTCGGCTTCAACAAGGGCGCCTTCACGGACGCCCGCAAGGACACGCCCGGCAAGTTCCGCGAGGCCCATGGCGGCACCATCTTCCTCGATGAGGTCGGCACCATGCCCCTGGGCGCCCAGGTGCGCCTGCTGCGGGTGCTGCAGGAGCGCGAGGTGCAGCCCCTGGGCGGCGGCGCGCCGGTGAAGGTGGACGTGCGGGTGGTGACGGCCTCCAACGTGGATCTGTGGAAGAAGGTGCAGGACGGCAGCTTCCGCGAGGACCTGTTCTATCGCCTGGAGGTGGTGCCCATCACGATGCCACCCCTGCGGGCCCGGCGGGAGGAGGTGCCCTTCCTGGCCCAGCACTTCCTCAACCGCAAGGCCCGCGAGCACGGCCTCTATCCCAAGGCCCTGCATCCCAGCGTGGATCCGCTGCTGATGTCCCTGCCCTGGCCCGGCAACGTGCGCCAGCTGGAGAACGCCATCGAGCGGGCCATCGTGCTCTCAGGCACGCGCCCCGTGCTCACGCGGGAGGACTTCGCCTTCCTCGCGGAGCGCATGGGGATGCCGACGGAACGGCCGCCGGAGCCCGCCACCGCCGGCGCGCCGATGCCGGATTTCCCGCCCCTGCCCATCGACGCCTTCGCGCCGATGCCCACCAGCGTCTTCACTCCGGCGGCTACTGCCAGCTTTGGCATGGACCTCCCGGCCGAGGGGATGGACCTGAACCAGGTGGTGTCTGACATGGAGAAGACGCTCATGCTGCAGAGCTTGGCCATCACCCGGGGCAACAAAAAGCGCGCCGCCGATCTGCTGGGTCTGAAGCGCACCACCTTCCTGGAGAAAATGAAACGGCTGGACCTCGAGGACGCGGACAGTGCCGAGGCGGCGGAGGCCTGAGCCGCCCCTGTTAACCTGAGGGCATGACGGACGCGACGCATCTGAGGTGGAAGCTGGAGGTCCCCGACCCCCAGGAAGAGGCGCTCTGCGCCTGGCTGGAGGGGCTGGGATCGTCGGCCTTCTACCGCGAGGCCGATCCGCCCCGGGCCTGCTACGCCTACTTCCCGCCCGACCAGGCGCCCCCGGAAACATCAGGCTTGGCGGCCTTCCCCGGGGTGCGCCTCGTGGCGACCGAAGCCTTCGGTGACGAGGACTGGCTGGCCAAGAGCCGGGAGGGCTTCGGCGCCTTCGCCGTGGGCACACGCTTCCATGTGCGGCCCCTCTGGGACCAGGCACCGGGCCCCTCGGACCGCCTGGACCTGGTGGTGAACCCGGGTCTGGCCTTCGGCACCGGGGGCCACGAGACCACGCGCCTCTGCATGGAGCTGCTGGAGGAGCTGGCCGACGCGGGCCGCCTGCAGGGCCCCATTCTCGACATCGGCGCGGGCACGGGCATCCTCTCCCTGGCGGCCTTCCTGCTGGGTGGGCGCGACCTCACGGCCTTCGACATCGATCCCGACTGCGGCCCCGCCATGACGGAGCTGATGGAGCTGAATGCCCACCTGCTCAAGGGCGCGCGGCCCTACGACAGCTTCGTGGGCACCTTGGACCACCCGAAGGTGCAGGGCCCCTACGCGGGCCTGCTGGCCAACATCCTGCTGGAGACCATCCAGGAGCTGCTGCCTCGCATGGCCGAGGTGGCCGCGCCCGGTGGTTGGCTCGTGGCCAGCGGCATCCTGGCCGAGCGTACGGATGAGGCCTTGGTGAGTCTCGTCTCGCACGGCTTCAAGCCGGAGAAAGTTCTGAAAGAAGGCGAGTGGATCGCAGTATTGGCGGTGCGGGAGCGGGCATGAGCCGCGCGGATCGTCCCATTGGCGTGTTCGACTCGGGCATCGGCGGGCTCACGGTCATCCACGCCCTGCGCCAGATGCTGCCGCAGGAAGAGCTGATCTACCTGGGTGACACGGCCCGTTTGCCGTATGGCAGCAAGAGCCACCACACCATCGAGCGCTACACGCTCCAGATGGGCGAGCTGCTGCAACGCCACGACCCCAAGCTCATCGTCATCGCCTGCAACACGGCCAGCGCTCATGGTCTGCCGGCGCTCCAGGCCGTGAGCCCCTGCCCGGTCATCGGCGTCATCGAGCCTGGCGCCGAAGCCGCGGCGGCGGTGCCCGGGCCCGTGGGCGTCATCGGCACCCTGGCCACCGTGGGCAGCGGGGCCTACGAAGCGGCCATCCTCCGCCGGGATCCCGCCAAGGTGATCCACAGCGCGGCCTGTCCCCTGCTGGTGCCCCTGGCCGAGGAAGGCTGGTTCGATGATCCCGTCACCGATACCATCTGCCGGCGCTACCTGGACCTGCTGCCGCGCGAGGTGCGGACGGTCGTGCTGGGCTGCACCCACTACCCGACCCTGCTACCCAGCCTGGAGCGCTGCCGCCCCGGCACCCGCTGGATCGACAGCGGCCGGGTCACCGCCAAAGCCGTGGACCGCCTGCTGCAGGGCAACCTCGGCTACCGCACCGCCAGCGCGCGCGGTGAACTCCGGGTCCAGCTCACCGACGCCAGCAGCCGCCTGAAGGAAGTGGGCAGCCGCTTTCTGGAGGAGGAGCTGGGGGACGTGGAAGTGGTGGAGATCTAGGCCGGAACCACGCCCGGCAGGGTGAACACCACGCAAGTGCCCTTCCCTTCGGTGCTCTCGATGCGGATCTCGCCGCCGTGGCCGCGGACGATCTCGCGGCAGATGCTGAGGCCCAGGCCGGTGCCTTTGCCCTCGGGTTTCGTGGTGAACATGGGGCGGAAGACCTGGCCCAGCAGATCGGCGGGGATGCCCTGGCCCGAATCCTGGAAGTGGATCTCCCACCAGAGGCCGCCCGGCGTGCTTTCCTCAGCCGGTTGTGCGGCCAGTCGCACGGTGCCGCCTCCGGGCATGGCGTCCACGGCGTTCTTCATGAGGTTCAGGAAGAGCTGCTCCATCTGCTTGCGGTCCACGTTCAGATGACAATCGGCGGGGATTTCGGTTTCCACCGCGACCCCGTGCGAGGTCAGGGTGGGGGCCCAGAGCTGACGGAGGTCCTCCACCAGCGCCACGAAGGATTGGACTGCCGGGTGGAGCTGGGGACGGCGGGTGAGGTCGAGCATGCGGCGCACGATGCCGCTCACACGCTGGATCTGGGCCTGGATCACCCCGAGGCGCTCACGCACCCGATCCGGCAGATCCTTCTGCCCTTCCATGAGCTGGAGGTGGCCGTTCACCAGGTTGAGGGGCGTGCCCACCTCGTGGGCGAAGGTGGCCGCGAGTTGCCCCGCCACGGCCAGGCGTTCCTGGGCGCCCAGTTCCTCGCGCAGCAGCGCGTTGCGCTCGGCCATGGCCGCCAGCTCCACGTTCTTGGCCTGGAGCTCGGACAGGGCGGCGTCGATGCGGCTCTGGAGGCTGGCGTTGAGGCCGCGGATCTCGTGGATGAGGGTCTCGCGTTCCTCGCCGGCCCGCTGGAGTTGGACGGCCATGCCGTTGAACTGGGCCGCGATGAGGCCCAGCTCGTCGCTGCGCTTGATGGCGATGCGGACGCCGGCCTCGCCCCGTTCCAGCCGTTCCATGGCCAGTACCGTGGCCTCGATGGGATCGCTGATGAGCACGCGCAGGATGAGCCAGAGCAGGATGAACTCGCCAAGGAGGACGCCCGGAAGGGTGCGGTAAGTCCGCTTGAGGTTGTTGTCCCAGACCACCTCCCACCGCTCCAGGTCGCAGTAGACGCGCACGAGGCCCAGGGGCGCCTGCCCGGGTTTGTGGTTGCGGATGGGTTGGTAGACCTTCCAGGCACGACCGCCGGTATTGAGGTCCACCAGCTCGGCCTGGGGCTTCGTGAGCGTCAGGTAGGAGCCGATTTCGGGACCCCATTCCACGGATGCCTCGTCCCCGGAGGAGCGCACCAGCTCCACTTCGTTGCTCTTCCCCACGCGCCTGAACACGTCGATCTGGAAGATGCTGCGGTCCGGCCCCGCGATGCTCTCCAGCAGCTGGTCCAGTTTGTCCGGGTCCTTGAAGGTGGGGTCCCGCTCCACCACGTCCGTCTCCACGGTGCCCGCGGTCTCGATGGTCAGGTTGCGGGTGTAGCTCTCCATCTCACGGCGGCTGTTGCGGGTGATGGAATAGGCCACGGCCACGGTGAGCACACTGGTGACGAGGCCCAGCAGCAGGAACAGCTTGGCATGCACGCTGCGGAGCCAGGCCAGGGGGCGGATCCGCACGCGCCAGAAGCTCATCGCGGCGGGATTTCGGCAGGCGGAAGACCCAGGGACGGGCGGACCGATCGGGCGAAGGCGGCCACATCCTGCCTCGCGGCGGCGACCCTGAAACGATCAAAGGCGGCCCGCCGGGCTTCGGTGATATGTCCCAGCAGCTCCAGCACACTGTCGGCGAGGAGGTCGCGTCCTCGGCTGCGAAGCTGCCCTTCCTCCTCCAGAAGCAAGGTCTCCAGGGCCGCCAGGTCATGGTGTTCCCCCAGGATGGTCTGGAGGGTCCGAAGGTCCTTGAGCACCCCTTCCGGCAACGCCACGAAGGTGCCCTCCAGGGCCTCCACGGCATAGCGCAGCTTCTTGATGCGCACCCGGGCCTTGTGCAGGGCTGCGGCATCCTCCTCCACCGCAAGGGTCGCCAGGTCCCCGAGGGCACCGTCGGCGCGGGGCCCGAGGCAGGCCCAGGCGGCTTCCTGGAGGGAGGTGTGCTGGAAGGGGGACGGCAGGCTGGGCACCTCCAGCAGCCGGTCCAGATCCGGCAGGCGCAGGCTGTCCAGTTCCTTGCGCATGACGCGGCGGGCCTTGGCGCGGGCGCGGTCCACCCGCTCCAGCAGGTGCTCCAGCACAGCCGTCTGCAGGGGGAGGGCGCCCGACTGGCGGCGCTGTTCCAGCTGGACCGCATGGACATCCAGCTCGCGGGGGAGGCCGAGGATGTCCACCAGCCGCTTCAGGGCCCGCCGCTGGCCCTTGTGGCCGGGGTAGGCCTCGGAATCGACCAGATCGAGCACCACACCGAGGCGCCGGGCGGACACCCGCACCTGATGCAGCGGTTCCTCCGCTTCGGCCCACCCCTCGGTGGCCAACAGGGCCTGAAGACCCGCGAGACGGACCTCCAGGGCGCGGTGGAGCAGGATCGCCAGTTCGGCCGGATGCATCCCATGATTTTAGACACAGTTCATAGAAGCGAAAAATTCGCGTAAACTGGGAGGTCTATGGAACACATTCACATCAAGGGCGCCCGGGAACATAACCTCAAGAACTTCGACCTCAGCCTGCCGCGCAATCAACTGGTGGTGATCACGGGGTTGTCCGGTTCCGGCAAGTCCAGCCTGGCCTTCGACACCCTCTACGCCGAGGGGCAGCGGCGCTACGTCGAAAGCCTGTCGGCCTATGCCCGGCAGTTTCTCGATCAGATGGAGAAGCCCGATGTGGACAGCATCGAGGGGCTGTCACCGGCCATCTCCATCGAGCAGAAGACCACCAGCAAGAACCCCCGTTCCACCGTGGCCACGGTGACGGAGATCTACGACTACCTGCGCCTGCTCTTCGCCCGCACGGGCAAACCCACCTGCGTGGCCTGCGGCCGAGCCATCGCCAGCCAGACCATCCAGGAGATGGCGGATCAGATCCTCGCCAAGCCCGAGGGCACCAAGCTGCAGATCCTGGCCCCCGTGGTGCGGGGCCGGAAGGGCGAGTACAAGAAGCTGCTCCAGGACCTCATGAAGCGGGGCTACATCCGGGCCAAGGTGAACGGCCAGATGCTCGACCTCACCGAAGGCATCCCCGACCTCGACAAGCAGAAGAAGCACACCCTGGAGGTGGTCATCGACCGCCTGAAGGTGAGCCCCGCCATCCAGTCTAGGTTGGCTGACAGTCTCGAAATTGCTTGCAACCTCGCAGAGGGCTCCGCCCTCTGCGAGCTGGACGGAAAGGAAGAGCTGTTTTCCTCGAAGCTGGCCTGCAACAACACGAAGTGCGCGCGATTCGGCCAGGGCCTGCCGGAACTGGAGCCGCGGTCGTTCTCCTTCAACACCCCGTACGGCGCCTGCCCCGCCTGCGACGGTCTGGGCTTCAAGCGCCAGTTCGCGGAGGAGCTGATCATTCCGAATCCGGCGCTGTCCATCAATGAGGGCGCCATCCAGGCCAGTGGGTGGAAGAGCGTCTCGGATGACGGCTGGCGCTCCCAGATGCTGGACCAGCTGGCGCGGAAGGCGAAGTTCAGCCTGGACATGCCCTGGAAGAAGCTGCCCGCGGACATCCGGCGCCTGCTGCTGCACGGCACCGAGAAGGAGATGCGGTTCACCTACGAGAACAAGAAGAACCGCTACGACTTCGTCCACCACTTCGAAGGCATCGTCGGCAACCTCGAACGCCGCTACCGCGAGACCACCAGCGAGGAAATTCGGGCGGAGCTCGAGGAATCCATGCAGATCATCCCCTGCGAGACCTGCACCGGTCAGCGGCTCAAGCCCGAGGTGCTGGCGGTCTACGTGGGCGGCCTGAACATCGCCCAGGTGGTGGCCCAGAGCGTGCGTCTGGCGCGGACCTGGTTCGCGGACCTGGCCCTGGAGGGCAAGGAGGCCGTCATCGCCGAGAAGGTGCTGAAGGAGATCCGCGAGCGGCTGGGCTTCCTCGACGATGTGGGGCTCGGCTACCTCACCCTGGATCGCAGCGCGGCGACGCTTTCGGGGGGCGAAGGGCAGCGGATCCGTCTGGCCACGCAGATCGGCAGCAAGCTCCAAGGCGTGCTCTACGTCCTGGACGAACCCAGCATCGGCCTGCACCAGCGCGACAACCTGCAGCTCATCCACACCCTGAAGGAGATGCGCGACCTGGGCAACACTGTGCTGGTGGTGGAGCATGATCTGGAGACCATCCTGGCGGCGGATCACGTCGTCGACATGGGCCCCGGTGCCGGCGAGCACGGCGGCTTCGTGGTGGCCCAGGGCACGCCCGACGAGATCGGCCGCACGCCCGGCTCCATCACCGGCGATTTCCTCTCGGGTCGGGACGCGATCCCCGTCCCGCGCACCCGGCGCAAGGCCAAGCGCGGACATCTGTCCGTGGTGGGTGCGGAGGAGAACAACCTCAAGAAGGTGGACGCGGATTTCCCCATCGGCATCTTCACCTGCGTGACGGGCGTGTCAGGCTCCGGCAAGAGCACCCTGGTGAACGAGATCCTCTACAAGGCCCTGGCCAACCAGCTGCACCAAGGGGTCCACATCGTCGGGAAGCACAAGGCCATCAAGGGACTCGAAGCCGTGGACAAGGTCATCGACATCGATCAGGCCCCCATCGGCCGCACCCCCCGCAGCAATCCCGCCACCTACACGGGCCTCTTCACGCCCCTGCGGGAGCTGTTCGCGCAGTTGCCGGAAAGCAAGGCCCGCGGCTACGCGCCGGGCCGCTACAGCTTCAACGTGAAGGGCGGGCGCTGCGAGAAGTGCGAGGGCGATGGCGTCCTCAAGATCGAGATGCACTTCCTCCCGGACGTCTACGTCACCTGCGAGCAGTGCAAGGGCAAGCGCTACAACCGCGAAACCTTGGAGATCCACTACAAAGGCCACAGCATCTCCGAAGTGCTGGCCATGACCGTGGAGGAGGCGCTGGGGCTGTTCGCGCCCATCCCCGTGCTGGCGAACAAGCTGCAGACGCTCATGGACGTCGGGCTCGGCTACATCCGCCTGGGCCAGAGCGCCACGACGCTGTCGGGCGGCGAGGCCCAGCGCGTGAAGCTGGCCAAGGAGCTGAGCAAGCGCCCCACGGGCCGCACGGTCTACATCCTGGACGAGCCCACCACGGGCCTGCACCTCAAGGACATCCAGAAGCTGCTGGAGGTGGTCAGCCGCCTCGTGGAGACCGGCAACACCCTCATCGTCATCGAGCACAACCTCGACGTCATCAAGACGGCCGACTGGATCATGGACCTGGGCCCCGAAGGCGGCGCCGAAGGCGGCCGCATCATCGCCATGGGCACGCCCGAAGAGGTGGCCAGGAAGAAGGCCAGCGTGACTGGAAGGTACCTGGCGCCGTACCTGAAATAACCGTTGAATCATGGGCAGGCAAAGGGGCGATACTTTGGCCTATGAACCCCACAACGCGACGAACCTTTCTTTGGACCCTCGGTGCAACGTTGCCAGCCGTGGGCCTTGCCGGATGGCTGCGGGAACGGCTTACCTCCAGGCCCGTCCGCGGGTCCACTGCGGTCCCTGCATCATGGAGCCCGGAGCCACATCCGCCCCAAGAACCATTTCCCTACCTTGAGTATTTTGAGCCTTATTCCGATGGGCAACCTGCGTTTGAACGGAATCCGATAGAGCCCTCTTTCCTGCATCCAGGAGGAGAGTGGGTGGTTCTGCCGGAGGTATCAGGAGGATTCGAGGTCTGGGATTGGAATCTGGGTCTGCCGATACGCAGTCTTGGTGGGGTCCATGCAGGCGAGCACTTGGCCTATCCCTGTGGGGAGGAGGGGCTTTTACCAGGGTGCTTTGCTCCGGACGGAAAGACATGGCTCACTGCGAAAACCTGGCGCGGAGGGGACGATGGCCAGGCCCTGATGGGCACGGGGATGGATGGCAGCGGAACCTGGGATCAATCGGTCTCCATGACCATCCAATTGGATCCCAGACTGGCGGTCATCCACATGGTCGGACCTGGAGACGGTGTATATGAGATCGAGGCCGAGACAGGTGATGCCATACGTCTCGGAGACCTTCCTTCGCCGATCCGGATCGGCGAGTTTTCAGCGAGTTCCTGTCTCTCGAGTGATGGGCGGTGGCTGCTGGTCAGGCATCCACACCCTACGGTCCCTGAACGGTGGGGGTGGTGGGCCATCTGGAGCCTGCCCGAGGGGCGCTGCAGGGCTTACCTGTTTGACTCGGACCGGCCGGCTGGATTCCCGGGATTCAGCGTCGATGGAGCCACTGCGTTCATTTCAGGGAACCAGGCTTGGGCATGGAGCGGGCAAAGGTCCGATTTAACCAGGGCTTCGTACCCTTGGTCCGAGAATGGGTTTGGTCCGAGCGCCTTGACCGTCGATCAGGGGCGAACTCAGCTGATTCGCAAGGGGGAAGGCATCCTGGAAGTGCGCCGCGCCAAGGGACGGGATCTTGTTCGCCGCCTTGTGGCTTTCCCACCCAGCAACGAACTGATCTGTTTCAGCCCGAATTCGAATCTCCTGCTCGCGACCCCGCCTTCTGGGAGGCCGTGGCTTTGGAATCGACAGGCTCCAATACGTCCTATCCCTGCCCAGATCGAGGAGGGTCCTCTCCAGCGCCCCGGATTTTCGGCCCTTGATTATGGATCGGCCAGGTCTCTCGCCTGGTCGCTGGATGGTGCGCGGGTCGCCGTTGGGCTGGATGGGGGATCGATAGGTGTGTACAAGGCCTCAGCCTTCCGTCGGCCGGATGGGACGCCCGATGACGATGCATCCCTGGGGAAACCGGCGCAATTCCATCTGGGGTTAAACGCTTCCGTGCGTGGTTTGGCCTTCACTCCGGATGGCCTCGTGGCCCTGGCCCAGGACGGAACGGTGGCGATCTGGAGAACGAACGAGGAACAGCCCGCGAAGACCTGGAAGGCCCACGCCTGCCGGTCCAACAGCCTCCAGGTGTCACCCGATACCAGAATCGTGGCCACGGGTTCTCTGGATGGCGCGTCCCTCTGGTCGATCGCGGACGGCACCTGCCTACGCCGATTGGGCGGCGCCCATTCCGGTGTGAGCTGCCTTCATTTCGATTCGAAGGGTCAGCGACTGGCGGTGACGTACCTGGATGGGTGGCTGGCGGTCTTCGGGACTAATACCGGGAAGGTGCTGTGGGAGACCCAGGCTCACTCGGAGGTTGCCGCCGCTGTGGCATTCCATCCCTCGGGCGAATGGCTGGTCAGCTTGGGATGGGATTCCCGGCTGTGCCGATGGAATGCGAAGACAGGATCCGCCACATCGTCGCATGAGGCTCCGAAGGCAGCTGGCTGTCTGGAATGGAGTCGGGACGGGAAGTGGCTGGCGGTTGGCGGAAGCAACCCGCAGGTGCGGGATTCGTCGCTTGGCGGCATCGTTTCAGGCCTGGATTTCCTGTGGGATGCCGAATGCACCTGAGTCAGGCCTGGGAACGCATGATGAGTTAGCGCCGCTCGCTGCTCTCCCAGATCAGGCCATCGGCGACGTCCCCGTTGTCCAAGGTCTCGTGGGCGCCTTCCTCGAACACGGCCCAGAGTGCATCGCCGCGCTTGCGGCGGAAGCGGGGGTTGGGGATGGTGCGCTCCAGGGCCTCCCGGGTGGCGGGGGGATGCTCCAGGCGGGCCATGAGCCAGCGGTTGCCCAGCTCCATGACGGCGCCCACGTCGCCTTCGTTGCCCCAGGCCCAGCGAAGCGCCGTGAGCTTCTTGGCTCGGTCCACGGCCAGCTCCCCCAGGTGCCGGACCTTGTCCACCACCGGATCGTGCTTGGGGGGGACGTACGCCCGCACCCGCTTCAACAGGTGACGCATGTCCTTGGGCAGGGCGGCCAGGCGCGGGCCGATCTCCGGGTGGTCCCGCTTCGCATCGGCCTCGCCGGCCAGGATGCGCAGCAGGGGCAGCAGCAGGGCCGCGTCCCGGCTGGCGTAGCTGATCTGCGCGTCGCGCAGGGGGCGGAGCATCCAGTTGGAGTCCTGCTCCTCCTTGGGGATGTCGAGGCCCAGCTTGAGTTTCGCCATGGTCTTGAGGCCCGGCTGGGGATAGCCCAGGGCGCGGGAGAGCAACATGGTGTCGAAGATGCTGTCGGGCACCACATCGTAGAGGCGCTTGAAGACGATGCCGTCGCCGGAGAAGTCGTGGACGATCCAAGGCACCTGGGCCATGGCCTGCAGGGCGGGGCGCATGAGGCCGTCCAGGGCCAGCGGGTCCACCAGCCAGGCCTGGTCGTGGGTGGCCACCTGCAACAGCGCGAGCAGGCAGTGGTGCATGCCCGTGAGGCTGCACTCGATGTCCACCGACAGCACGCCCGCCGCGTGCCACAGGGGCAGCGCCTCCTGCAGCTTCTCAGGCGTGTCCACGTAGGTCGTGGGAAGGTCGAAGTGGTCAAGCACCATCCCGCCAGTATGGCAGTCCGGTACCATGAACCTTCATCACGATCTGCGAGGCCGCATGAACCGCTCTCTCTTCTGGACCACCTTCGCCACCGTCTTTCTCGCCGAGGTGGGCGACAAGACGCAGCTCGCGGCCATGACGGCGACGGTGGACGCACATGGGATGACCGATCCGGTGCCGATGGTCGGCAGCTCGGTACGCGCCCTGGATGCGCCGTTTCTGGCGCTGCACGCCCCGGCGCTGGCGGCGCGGTTCATGAACCGCACCATCGACGCCTCGGCGTTGACCGAGGTCGCTCTCCTGGTCGACCGCGACGGGCTGGAGACGGTCATGGCGGGACTTCCCGGGTCGACTCACCGCACCCTTGGGGACTCCGGCGCTCTTCGCAGTATCCTGCGACGGTTCGCGGCGCTTTACGGCATCGGCGCGGTTGCTGCTGCATCTGTGGGTTGATCGCGCCGCTGCCACCGCCGACCCTGGAGATTACGCAACTTGTACTCTACATTACGAGATGTGAAAACTTCCGCGCTGCTCCCCATT
>CAVPLE010000133.1:0-14698 GCA_963705865.1 uncultured Holophagaceae bacterium
TGTAGTCTACTGGACCGGTACCGTATTGCTATCGATGGACAGTCGATGGCCATCTGAGCTGTACCGATCCTCAGAGAACCTGCGGCACATCCAATTGCGGACAGCGGGTCACCCTGAGCCATTCAAGGTGACTCGGGTCCATCCCCAGGTCCCGAAGGTCAGGGCAGGCATCTGCCTGGAACGAGTTCAAACCGAGGGTTCCAGGCAATGTTGAAAGGCCGGTCCGCACCAGCCTGAGGGCGTTGACTTCCAGGTGACCCGGAAGGTGCCTCAATTTGGGGCACCCTTCTAGGGTCAGCGAATCCAGGGAACCCCGGATCGCATCAATGGAGCGGAGCTTGGGGCAGTTACCGACCTCGAGACCCTGGATACCGGGGAACCCGTTGTCGAGCGCCTGAAATCTGGGCATGCCGCGCAACGCGACGTGGCGGAGGTTCGGCAACGGGCGTCGAACCCGGGGCGGCTTGGCACAGCCTTCGGCCACGAGGGATTCGAGCGCAGGCAGGAACGGCAATTCCTTCAACCGCCGACAGTGGTCGATCCGGAGGGTCTTGAGGTCGGGGAAGCTGCCGATGCTACGAAGGTTCCGGCAACCGACAAGGGTCAGCGCGCGGATCTGTGATTGGCCGGCCAGATGCGAAAGGTCGCATCGGTCCAGGCCGGCCAACCCCATCTTTCCAGGCGGCAACCAGTCCAGGCCCTGGCACTGTTCCGCCAGGAACTGATAGGGAGCCTGGAATGCCCGAGGGAACCTGAGGACTCCGCGGCACCGCCTCAGGGTCACCTGGCCATTGAAGGCTCGGAGGCCGATCGGAAAGCCCTTGCTCACCCGCCAGTCAGACAGGACCACCTCGGGCCCGCCCCAGACCAGGTTTTCCGGCAGGTCCAACTCCTGGCCCCCTCCGTGATAGGTGAGAAGGCTTCCGTTTGATTGGATGAAGGGGCTCAGATGGTCATGGGGAACCACCTCTACCTTGCCTGCCAGTCGGTGGCTCTGGATCCTGCTGCCATGGAAATCCGCCTCAGCCTGGGTGCCCGACGAAAGGACGAGGGAGATCGGGTGGATCCCCAGACCCGATACGGTGGCTTCCCATCCCTCTGCGGGCAGATGGGCCTGTTCCAGCACGGAGGGAGCAAGACAGCTCTGGACCCATCGGAACCGGGCGGAAAGGTCCGGGAAGGCCGTCGCCCCGGCCTGCAGGATGTCCAACAGAAGGCGCCCCTGATCGAGCAGGATCGCCACCTGCACGGGCATGGGCACCGCCAAGGCCCCGAAGAGCCTCAGACAGGATGGGATGTCTTCCTGATGGCCCATGGCCTTCTCCAGAGGAATCGGGTCCGCAGCCTGTGGCCGCCCTTGTCCTGGCGTTGGTGAGGAGGCTCAGCTTGCCCGGGACTGAGCCAAGTCGAGCGGCATCGTGGAGTCGGTCCACCGGTGACCGTCCATGACGGGCCATTCCGGCCGGGAAGTACCAGGGCTCCGGATCATGGCCAGAGCAAGGCCAACAGCCGGAATTCCTCCGGAGCATGCTCCGCCTGGAACACCTGGACGTCCGTGTCCCGGTAGAAGACCTCCTGGAGCGCGTCCAGACAGCCCTGAGCCTGGATGTCGGACCCGGCGCCTGGGGGTGTACTCAGCAGGGCCCAGAGATACTTGGGTTCGAGACCCTCTAGCCGGGTCAAGGCTGCAGATTCAAGAGCCTCCAACCCCGATTGCGGTGACATGCCCAGGAACCAACGGCATCCCCTGCCCTCATCCAGGACTGACTGGAACCGCTCCAGGCTACGGGTGTTGAGTGATTCCAGCAGCAGGGTCAGCAGGAGGAGCAGACTCTGGAGCAGTTGAGCATGAGGGCCGCTCGATGGCCCCGCCAGGGGAGGAACGGATAGGAGCAGCCCACCGCCACGTCGAATCTTCTGCACCAAGCGATGGCGCCCTGGGGACTCCCGGGGCCATCGGGATTCCACCCCGAGGAAGATCACCGTGTGGCCCAGTTGCCGCAAGCAGGGCAGCCAGTCGTTCACCAGGGCGGCCCAGAGCGGGGAGTCGAAGGGACCGGCAAAGACGAACACCCGGACCGAAGCCGGAGCATCGGGAGCCAGATCGCGTGGGTCGGGGCCGAACGAATCGACCAGCCATTCAGAACGGGGGGCCATGGCCTGGGTTGCGGGCCCCTGCCAGGAGCCATCTCCGAACAGCCCCAGGAAGCAGGTCGGCAAGGGCCGGAACATCAGGATGGGCATGACGGAAGGGTAAGCCTCGTGATTGGTCAGTCATTGACGAACCACGGCCCTCATCCTGGATACGATGAGCCATGCCCCCATCGTGGACCAAGGCGATTGCCTCCTGATTGGTCACCGGGCCATGGAGGGCTGCGGAGATTTGCCAGGGCTCGCGACCAACAAGCCCTTGGAATCCCATCGACTGGTGATCGCCGACTTTACCGATCCAGGCTTTCCCGAGGCCCTTCATGCGCTCCTGGGTCGTCTGGGCGACCCCGGCCGCCCCCCGTTCTTCCTGATGATGGGGACTACCTGCCCTTCCCCGTCTGCCGTGGCCCAGGTCCGGACCTGGAGGAATCTCCTCCGGAGTTCCGGTTGGGTAGTCGTCGAGATCGACACCGGGGCGCTCTCCACAAACAGTGAGTTGAGATCCCTTGTCCAGGCCTGGCGAACCGTCCTCCGGGCCAGCGGGCTCGGCCACATGAATGGCCTGATGACCTATCTCAAAGGAAGCCCCAGCCTTCGCTGCGTCGTTGCGAGGACCCCGCCGAATCCCGGACTTCGCCAGGCGACCTACGATCGATTGGCTGCGGAGGCCTTTGAGAAAATGCGGCGCACCGGACCGTGCATCGTACGGGAGGTCGCAGGGGTGTTCACCTTTGATTGGGAGGGATTCGAAGCCACACACATGGAAAAGCTCCTCGGGAGCCTCTGGAAGCCATGTGGCCAACAGGTCGAATGGGGACCCATGTGGTTCACCGATTCCGGAAAGCCGGAGATCGCCCTGCTGCTGCTGGGCTGAGGAAAGCAGGAACCTTCGACCCGAAGCTCTACCCCCGGATCAGCATCACCTGCCGCGCCCGAAGAAAGCCGAGATGTCGAACCAGATGCGGGCCTGTTCGCCCTCGGGCAGGTTCACGGTGAGCACATCCCGGTAGCCGAAGGGCGTCATGAGGACTTCCTGTTTGGGGGCACGAAATCCCAGGAACACTTGTCGCATCCATTGGTATTCCTCCGCCACGGACCCAACGACGATGGCCGCCTCCATGGACAATCCCAGGATCGGCCCTTCCGGAACGCCGGGCTCGATCCGAAAGAAGACGTGCCGGTAGTCCTCCTCCCCCAGATGGACCGTGAGCATCTCCAGAGAAGAGTCCGTCGGTTCGCACCGCCGGCGGATGATCCGTGCTCCTTCGAGATGCTCCTGAACCCAGGCGTACTCCTGGAGAATTCGTTCGGCCTGGCACGTGGCCTTGAGCAAGACCGGGTAGTCCGGGATGGTTCCGAGCATTGCCTCTGACATGGGGCCTCCAATCTGGGTTTCGCTTGGATCAATTTAGCGATCTTGGCTTGACACCTTCTGACCAACCGAGGCCTCATGCTGATCAGGAGGCTTCCGATGCCCAAGCTCGAGACCCGGGGATTGGTCGACGAAGGACGCCTCAAACAGGCCGCTGGCGCCTTCCGCGAGGCGGGAGGCAAAGGCCTCACCCGCCAAGCCCTCGCCGACCTGCTGGGGGTCAGCCTGCGGACGGCGGACCGGGCCAGGGAGCTGCTGGGTGAGCAGGGAGCCAGGTTCGACATTCGCTCCGAGGGGCAACGGCGGGAGAAGCGCTTCTGCATGACCAAGGGCCCGCGCTGGGACCAGAGCATCAGCAAGGAGGCCCGCCTGGCCCTCCGGGTCGCCACCCAGGCTCTGGGCCACGGAGGGGCTCACCTGTTCGCGGAACAGCTCACCACCCTGGAAACCTTGGCCGACCAGTCCATGACGGCCAGGGACCGGGACATGTTCCAGAATCTGCGCCGGAATGTCCGGGTGATCGGGGGCGTGGCCGACGACCCCACCGAAGAACAAGCCAAGGTCCTGGACACTGTCATCCTGGCTTTCTCCACGGCCCTTACGCAGGAGCTCGAACTGGACTACCAGCGCGCGGGCCGGACCAAGCCCGCCACTGTCCATCTCGCCCCCTACTGCTTGACCCAGGACATGCTCAGCGGCGGCACCTACCTCCTCGGATGGGATGTGCCCCGCCGCCGGATGGTGCAGCTCCGCTTGTCACGGATTGCAAAGGCCCGCTTGACTGGGCGTCCCGCGGTCATCCCGGACGAGGGCCTGCTGGAGCGCGCAGCCCGGTTCCAGATGGGGGGCTGGGTGAGCGCCGAAGACCCTTTCGACGTGGTGGTGCGCATCCGGGGCACCCACTGGATGCAATCCATGGAAGAGTCCCAGCCGGACTTCCCCGCGTTCAGGATAGAGCGCGATGCCAGGAGCGAATCGGCCTTGGTGAGTTTCCAGGCCAACCAGCTTGAAGGGCCCAGCCGATGGGTGCTCCAGATGGGGGAATGGGCGGAGGTTCTTGCCCCTGAGCCCCTGAAGGAGGAGGTGGCCCGGATCGTCAGTCTGATGTGCGAGAGCTACACGCGGAAATCGCGAAGCTCAGCCGCGGGGCCCTCAGGACCTCGATCGTCCCGGTGACCCTCGCACGGCACTCGGTGCGTTCAAGCCGGGGCAGATCTCGGACCCGAAGGTTTCCATGCACCTCCAAGTGCTTGGGAAACCTTCGCAAGGCGGGGCAGTCCTCGATGACCAGATCTCCGCGAACGACCATGCTTTCGGGGAGTATTTCCAGCCACGGACAGTCCTGGATGGCCAGGGACTCGCCAACCCAGAGGGGGCCTTCCACCTCGCGAAGATCCGCCTGCTCGACCCAGGGTGGCCAAACATGGGGCAGAACGATTGGCCCTGGGATGAGATGCTTGAGGTCGCTGGCGCGAGGCTCGTCATCCGATGACCGGAAGGATCGGATCCAAGTATCGGGAAGCCGAAGAGCCAGAGCCTCCAACGCCTCATTCGGAAGGCCGTTGGCCACGGAGAGCGCTCCCAGGCCCATGGCTTCCGCTTCAACCAGGATGGCCTTGGCCATCACAGGGTCACTCGTTTCGACCGCTTCCTTCAGCCACGCCATGGCGAGCCTCACGGCAGAACCGGGATCCTGCTCGTTGGCGAGTCGATCTCGGAGTACCGCCCGAAGATCCCCGAGGCGATGGGCGTGCACCCGCACCTGGGCGAGCGGAGAGAGGTCCAACGCCACCAGAACCCGGTTCACGCCTCCATCCACCACCGGCGGCCCGCCCAGCCTAGGCGGCCAGGGCCAGACAGGCTCCCATCCTCCTTCGGGGAAGAGGGGCTGTTCCATGACGCGCTGGGACCGGGGCGTCCGCTCCGGCGGGTCCCACTGGCTCGGGCCATCCCAGGGGTCGAATCGCCGGGGCGAGTCGACCTTCGGAAGTCCCGACCAGCCCAGGGATGGGCAATCCGTCACCTCGAGATGGTTTAGCGTCTCGGCCTGTGGCAGGGAGCGCAGGACCTTGCAGCCATGGATGAGCACTCCGGAAATCACTGTGACCCCATCGAGGCGTTCCAAGGACGGACACTTCCAGATCCGGAGTTCGTCGATGTTGGACCCCGGAGCGAACTGCCTGAGACCTGCTAAACGGGTCAATTCCACCCAGACATGGGGGTAGTTGCGCCGGCCTCGGAAGCGCAGGGACCGGATCCCGGCGCACTCCCGAACTTGGAGGAGCTCAGGAAGAACGGTGCCGGATGGAATGTCCCTCAGTCCTGGACACCGGATCAGGGTCAGGCAGACCAACCCGATGAGCCATGAAGGGAGAACTTCCGGTCGCGGCACATCCTGGAAGGAGATCCATGGGGACCAGAGCCTTTTGGGAAACGCTCGGAGGTGGGGCGAATCCGTCACGGCGATGCAAGGCGCCACCAGACCTTCCGGAAGGCGGCGCCCCCGAGCCACCGCCTGGAACGCGAACCCGATCTCCCCTGTGGATGAATCCACCCTATGGCTGGCCTCCACCCCCCAGGCAGGCACCTTGAGCGCTCGGATCAGGCGGCTCAGGGCCTGGCCCTCGACATGCAGCAGAAGGCTCCACGGATGAATGCCGCGCTTGCGGAGGACTTTCCGGACCAAGTGGATGGGCCGGCCCGACTCCCACTGGGCGGCCAAGCTCGCAACCAGGGCATGGGCGACACGGTATCCCTGTGTCCTGTGGTAGAGGCTCTTGGGGGAACGACGGTTCATGGCCTCACCAGTGCGACAGGGGATGGACAGGGGCCCAGGTTCAGGCTCTGTGCGCGCCTTCGACCCCGCGCAGGGTGTCCAGGCCCCGCTGGAGGATCTGCCCGACGCGCTGACGGCTGACGCCAAGGTCCTTGGCGATGGCCTGCAGTCCTTGCTCCTCGTGGCCTTCCAGCCCCGCGTGGCGCGCCAGGACTTCGCGGGTGCGGGGATCCAGGCGGGGCAGCGCTCTGGCGATCCGGGCCGCTTCCTCGGCCCGGGCGGCCTCTTCGAAGGGATCCTGAGTGGCGTCTGACAGGAGGTCCAGGTGGGAGAGTTCCTCGGTCTGATGGGTCCTGGGATTGGAAATCGGCTGGTCGAGGGAGGCGACGAAGGGGCGATTCTGTCCCCTGGGCGCCCCGACGAGTCCCCCTTGGAGGGCGTCCGTGATGCCGGCGCGGATCCACCAGGCGGCGTAGGTGAGGAACTTGACCCCGGCCGCGGCATTGAACTTCCCGACCGCCCTAAGCGCTCCGGCGCGTCCCTCCTGGATCAGGTCCTCCACTTCGAGCCCTGCATGGAAAGCCTGGCTGGCCTTGGACCAGGCGACCTTCCGGATGTAGCCGTCCACCCCCAGCACCGCTTCCGCCGGCAGCCCCGATCCTGAGGCCCAGCCGCCCTTGGGGGTCAGAGGCTTCCGGACGGTCGTGGCAGTTCGGGTGAGGGAGGTTGGCATGAGTGGGGCTCCAGGTCCGGGGCAAGCAGCCCCATTCTCGTTATACGGGTAAAGAGTGGACATCTGCTGTCCATGGGACGGCCCGATCCTTCTGAATGGGCGCTGCAGCTCGCGGAGGAGAACCATGGACCCACTCAAACCTGAAGCCCTCGAAGCCCTGATCCGACGCCATGCCGCCGGCGACCGCAGCCCTGGCCTCATGAGTGCCCTGGACCGGGCTGCCTTTGCCTTCTTCCACGCCCCGTGGGAGACACATCCGGCGCCCCGGGAGACCCCTGCCTCGAGGAGCCCGCTCCCGACCCAGGGGCGCCTTCCTCTCGACCTTTCCAGAGATGAGCCGGGCAGCGCCAGCCACGACTCGGAGCCAGGAGAGGATGGCCCCGGCGCCCCTGGGCCCATGGGCATCCTCGTCGCCGGCCTCAAGGCCCTGGGTCTGCATGCCTTCGTCTGCGAGGACCGGGCGGTGCAGGTGAACCTGGTGCTCGGTCAGGAAGAGGACTGCACCTGCCTGCTCCAGTTCACCGTGAGGCCGGAAGATCAGGCCATCAAGGTCCGTGTCAGGAGCGACATGATGTACTCCCTGTCCCAGGAGTCCCTCCTCCCCAGGCTCCGGACGAGATGGAACCAGGAGGAGTCCAATCCGAGAGCCGTCCTCCGTTGCCCCCACGAGGGCGGGAGGTTGCGTCTGGAACTGGCCGTATCCCTCCCCCTCAACCTCACGGATGATGTGGAGGAAACCACCCAGGCCCTGCGGACCCTGGTCTCCCAGGTCCAGGCGTTCTGGCGCTTTGTCCGTCTCGGTCTGAGCCGCAGGCCACTCACCTGACTCACAGGTGAACGCTCAGTCCTAGGCCTACCCCCGAGACCCCGCCAGCATGCAAGTAGATGCCGAGGCCCGCCTGGGACCGGTAGCCCACCAGCAGGTAGCCACCCGTGCGTGTCTCTTTGGTCTCATAGCTTGAGTTCCAGTAGGGGCCGAGGAGGATGTGGGCATCCGTGCGCTTGATCCGCTCGGCGCCCGCGCCCCAGAAGAACTGACGCCCTGTGTAGAACCCGAAGTGGAGGCCCGACTTGGAGCGGACTCCCTCGGGGGCGGCTGCATCCTCACTCGCGGGGGAATACCCACCCCAGCCGAGGTCCAGCCCCAGGCTGGTCCCGCCCCGGCGGACCAGCGGAATCCCCAGGCTCAGCGCGTAGTACTCCTTGTGGCCCTGGACGCCCAGCCAGGCCCCCGGACCCTGACCCTTGGAGAGGATGGGCGGTTCCCCCGCGAGCAGGGCCGAAGCGACCAGGAAGGCCATCAGGCAGAGGGTTCGGAAGCGCATCAGGGCTCCTAGGGAAGTCGTTCGACCGGAGTGCCGGGAATCAGGGGGGTGCGGGGTTTGGTGCGGACGAGGGCCGTGCGCTCGTGGACCTCGTCCACGATGAGTCGGCAGATCGGCACGGACAGGTCCTCGACCGTGGTGTGGGTGAAGGGATGAAGGATCCGTTCCTGGCGAAACGCCTGGAGCTTGTCGCCTCGGACAAGGCGGTCGCGGGCCCCCAGGTCGACCCAGGCGCGACCATCCGGCAAGGCCTTGAGCACCAGGCCGCGGGTCGGGTACCGGCGTGCCAGGGCCTTGTCCAGCTCCTCACCAAGATCCTCCAGGGCTTTCGCCATGGCCCGTTCGAGATTGAAGCTCCCGCCCTTACCGGAGACACGGATGGCCTCGGGGATCCGCCCCGTGCGGACCTGAACGATCCGAAGGGTCAGCTGGATCTCAAAAGCCCGGAGGCCGACCAGCACCTGAGCATGGCCGAGGACGGCCTGCTCGGCCCCCAGCATGCGGCCCAGTTCCTGGATGCTGGCGGGATCGACCAGCCCTTCCCGCTGGAAGCGCAGTTCCCGGATGACCTGGTCCACCTGGGGGCGCTCCAGAAGGTCGAACCGCCGGGTCTGGACAAACGCCGTGCCGATGAGCTCTTCCAGAGCCTCCTTGGGGTTGGCCGCAGGCTCGTTGGTCGAAACCGAAATGCCCAGCACGGCCAAGCGAGGAGGGTGGGGCGAGTCCGGAATCGGCCCAAGCGGCAGGTCCTGGCCAGCCACTCCCAGGGCCAGGAGACCTGAGATAAGGACATAGCGGAGTGAGCGCAGAAGGTTCATCGCGGGTCTTTGCCGTTGCCCACCAACGCGGCATCCAGGCGGTCCGTGGCCTCCTGGAGGTCGCCCTGCCCTGCCCCAAGGTCCGCGAGACCCTGGCGGAGCCGTCCCCGGGCCGCGCTCTGCGTCATCGCAGGATCAGCCACCACCAGGACGAAGAGATTTCCGGTGTGGGAGTCCGTCCAGAATTGCCGGGCCTGGGTGCCCTGGAGGGTGATGTCTGTAAGCTGCCGGACGATGTCCTCCTGGACCTTCTGGCCGCTCTGGCTGCGGAGCTTTTCGCCGACTGACAGGGAGGTCTGGCCGAGCTGCTGGAACATGGACCGGACGCGGGTCTCCAGATCCCGCGCCAGGACAGTGCGAGCATTGGCCGTCGCCGCGGTGCGCTGGAAAGCCAGGTCACCCATGGGGTTCGGGCCCTCGATACCCACCGCGCTCATCGGCCCCGCGAGGGAGGGATTGTCGATCCAGGCTGGAGCCGACGGGGAAGCCGTGGTGGTGACGCCGAGGGTCGGCAGGGTCTTCGGGCTGGCCGTCTCCGGCCGCTTGCAGGCCACGGCCATCAGCAGCAGGGCGAAGGCAGATAGGATCGGGGTGATGCGTCTCATGACGCCTCCTTGAAAGAAGGGGGATCGGGCAGGATGCCGAGCCAGTGGTCCAGGACCTCCTGGACACTGGGGAACAGACTGGTGACGAGTTGGAGGAAGGCCTCCCCGCGGGTGGCTCCGACCGTCTGGCTCTCGAAGGCCCATTGGCTGAGCGGGGTTCCCGACCGCGTGCGGACCACCACGGTCAAGACCGCCCGCAATCGGTCCAAGCCCATCACATGGGACCATTCCGGATCGATGGACAGGGACAGTCGCAGGTCCGGAGCTCGGGGCTCTCCGAGCCCCCGGAGGGTTCGCCAGACTTCGATTCTCGAGATCAGTTCGGGCGGGAGATGACCGCTCTCAATCGGTGCAACGGTCAGCCGGACCTTACGGGCCATCTGGTCCAGATCAGCCTGATCCAGACTCGGAAGGACCACCCCAGCCGATAGGAGCAGGCTCCGGGACTCCTCCCAATCCCGGTAGCGTCGCTGGAAGGCCTGAAAGGTGCGGAATTGGCGCAGCCGGCCCTCAGAGGTTCTGGGATCGCGGTCAGCCTTGGAGGCCTCGATCCGGGCCTCCAGGAACCGCCGGGTCTCATCCTGGACAGCCTTGGCCCGATCCAGATCCCAGGCGGCCAGGGCAAATACTTGGCCGTGAGTTTCATCCACAGCCACTTCCTGGACCTCCAGGGCCGGGAGCGCCATGGCCGTGGCCTGGAGGGCTACTTCCAATTGCTGGTATTGGGAGGCGGTGGCATCGCTGCAGGCTCCCCCACGCCATTCCTGGGTCTGCCACTTGGTCGATTGAACCTGGCCACTCACCTTGGCCTTGAGGCGCAGCACCAATTCAAGCCGGGCCAGCCGTCCAGCCCGGATGCGGGCCTCAGCCTCACCACCCTCCAGGGAGGCCACCCCCACCGCAAAGAGGCGCTCCTCGGCCTGGGGTAGCCGCTGAGCCCAGGCCGGGGCTTGGCCCTCCAGATGGGGGGTGGCCAGCAGAATCAGCAGCAGAAAACGGACCATCGATGGACTCCGGGAGATGAAGCATCGGCCCGATGGTTGGACAGTTTCTGACTACTGGATCCGTTCGAGTCCAGCGTCCTTTAGGTCGATCGGAACGGCAGTCCTGGCCATCGAGGATGAAGTAGACACCTGATGTCCTATGCATGGGCGGAGAGTGATGGAAGAGGCGTCGATGAGCGAGTCCCAGACCGAACCCCGAGAGACGGACCTGCCCTTCCATGACCCCCCAGCTTTCAAGGCCGCCGTGCGGATGCTGCGAACCTCGGGCATGTCCGCGAAGGCCTTGGATGACCTGTTGGCAGGCCAGGGGGCACCTCTACCCGCCCGCTTGGAAGCCCGAATCCTCTATGAGAATCCAGGCACGCCCCATGACCTCGTCACGCTTCTGCATCATGCGACCCGGACCAAGCTCGCCGGGGCTGTTCCAGATGCCTGCAGGCGACACGGGGTGCACCCCCTGTCCATCGTGGCGCGGGAGACCTCCCGGCCGCTGGGATTGGGCCGGGAGCTCCAGCTGCCGGAACACCAGATCCGGTCCATGCCGGGCAAACGAAAGGAAGATCTGAATGTAGGTTTCTGGGCGCCACGGCCAGGCACGCTGAGAGGAGCCATCCTTCCGGGATTGGCCCTGAACAAGGTGATCCTGGCGGATCAGCCAGACCTGGTGAGCCTGCCGGATCACTTGCGCGTGGCGGATGCCCTGACCCTGGACCGCCTTCCCCGCCTGACCGACCTGAAGGGCGTCCTGGATGGTTTCCGAGGTGCGCTTCAGATCCGAGCCTGTGACTCCCTTGCGAAATTACCCAGTGGGCTCCAACTGAGATCGCTGCAGGTCGACGGGCAGCCGTGGGAAACGTTTCCCGCCTCCCCCCTGAAGGCCGACCGCATCGAGCTTCACCATATGGCCAACCTCACACACCTTGGCGGCGAGCTCCACGCGAGATTCATTGAGGTCTCCAACTGCAATCAGCTAATTGGCATCCCCCTTCTGCCCCATCTTGTCCCGCCACCGGAAGCCTCGCTCCGGGCTCTGAAAGAAGGAAACCCCTACATCCGCCACGGCTTGACGATCCGGGACTCCCATCGCCTCGAAGTCCTTCCTCCGGGCTTCCGAGTGCCCGGCACCTTGGCCATCCGCAACTGCGAGTCGTTCCGCGAACTCCCCGCCGGCCTGGAGGCCTGGACCCTCGAGCTCCAACACCTGCCGGCTCTGAGGCGGCTTCCGGAGGGGCTTCATATCCGGGGACATCTGCTCCTGAACGGGCTGAACCACCTCGACTGTCTCCCGGAAGGTCTCCACGTGCAGGGCAACCTCATCTTCCGGAACATGCCCAGGGCCTTCGAGCCACCCTCAAACCTGCAAGTCGGCGGCGCCATCCACATGCATCCCCTGATGGTCACCGCGGCCTGGGGAGCCTTCCGCCTGTCGCACGGCCAACCCGGGACTGGGCGGTAGGCAGGAGATCTCTCGATTCGTCAGATTCTGTCGAGCCTCACCCACGATCCTTTCAAGGTCTCCAGGAGGCGACCATGAGCCGGCCCGTATCCCCCACGCGCATCTACCGTCTCCGGGTGTGTCTGGAGGGGACCGATCCCATGGTGTGGCGCCAAGTGGAAGTGGCTGGCGGCATCACGCTCGCCTGGCTCAGTGTTCTGTTCCACCTGGCCATGGGCTGGACGGACCTTCACCACGCTCAGTTCTCCGTCAAGAAGCGCGCCATGACCCTGCCGGGGCCCGAGGCCGGACGCCAGCTCAAGAACCTGGGGCTCGAAGCGGGAGAAGCCTTCCACTGGGTCCACGACATGGGCCAGGGATGGAACCACCTGATCCAGGTGGAAGCCATTCATCCACCCCTCCCCGGAGTGAAATATCCGAGGCTGATCGCCGGAAGCGGGCCGTGCCCAGGCCCGGGCGATGAGGATGCAAACGAGTACCTGGCGAGTGGCAGCCGTTCGGAAAATGGCCCGCACTTTGACCCAGAGATCGCCTGGATTGAATCATCGTGGAGCGGCGATTCCGTTCCATTCCAGTTGGCCGTCACCGCCCACAAAGTGGAACGCCTGTTCAAGGCCCGGTGCTACGCCTAGCAGCACTCGGATCGACCATCGCGGATCCTTCCGCGAGAAGCGCCAGGATCTGCGAATAGGTCATGGCCCAGGCCTCACCGGTGTCGAGCCGGTTGAGCCGGCAGTTGGAGGAGGGGCCCAATTGATGACTCATGAAGGGCCCGAGGGCCTCCAGGGCGGCTTCCAGGGGCATGGCGAACTCGAAGGTGACGAAGGGCCCGTGGTCCCGGAACCGGATCAGACCCTGGGCCACGGCCTCTCGCACGATGGCTTCCCGGTTGGGGCCATCGCCGCGGTCCCAAGGAATGGCCTGGATCCGGGCGATGGCATTCTCGCCTAGGCCCATCCACCGCGCATGTTCGGCCACCTGGATCCACTGGGCATGCTCTGTGATGCGTTGGAACGCCCCATCCGGCCGAATCCAATAGCCTTCACCCATGGGTTCCCTCTTCAGCCACCGCTGCAGTCCCAGTCTGGTCGACCTCCAGGTCAGCGGTCCAGAGGAGCCCGTCACCCCCCTCGGCCCTCTCGAGGCGGGTCTGTTCGAGCACTAATTTGGGTGCGTGGCGAACCCACATCACTCCGGAGGCAACCCGGAGGTGCCGGATCCCCTCAAGGTGCGGGCAATCCACCAGTTCGAGGTTCGATGGGCGTGCCAATCGGTGAATTTCCCGGAACCTTCCGGACAGGGTGAGGTTGGTCGGCGGGGCCCCTTCCCAATCCAGGACCTCATCCGCCTCAAGCGTGAGTTGGAGACCACTGATCTCAGGGATGAGGCCTCCAGTTCGCAGCCGTGATCGGGCCTCGCCCCTCCCCACGACCTCTTTGTGGCCTTCCCACCGCAGCCGAACCTGGACCTGGCGCGGCATCTCAAAGCGGCTGAAGCAGGCGTCCAGCCACGGACCGAGGAACCCCTCCACCAGCCTGTCGTGCAGCGCCTCCTTCCAGGCTGGACGAAGCTCTGCCAACTTCCAGGCGCTTCCGCTGAGGAGCATGGCGTTGAAGGTGGGGTCACGATGCAGGCGCTGCTGAGCGAAGCGCGCCCAGGCTTCCACGAAGCTGTCTGGGGACACGCCCTGACCTTCGAGGTAGGCGATCCGCGAGGTCAGATCCATGCCCAGCGCCTGGAGAAGCCGCCCTTCATGCGGCGAACCATCTAGCCCATCCAACCAATCGGATTCACCACTCTCCGAGTGTGGAGATGGCAGCATTGAAGATGGATGCACCATCAGGCTGCCTGGAAGCGTTCCACGATCGCCATCGCCAGGTCCGCTCCTGCCATTAAGGTTTGCCGCTCCACGCGATCGGCCGTATCCATGGGCGTGTGGAGCGTTCGCCAAGTGGCTGGGCAGGCGTCATGCAGCTCGTGACCGGGCAGGGCACAGATGAGCGTCGCAGGAATACCAGCCTGGGAAAGGACTGTGTTGTCGGAGGGCGGCGTCGAACGCGTGGGGAGATCCAGCACCAGGCCCGTTTCGTCCCAGCCTGAGACGAAGAATTCGCCAACCCCAGACACATCGTAGACCACGGCCCTAGCAGGCAGGGCCCCAGCTTGGTTCTCCAGGTAGAGTTTTGATCCCATAAAGGGGGAGCCGAAGAGCTCTTCGTGGTCCCAGAAACAGAAGGTCACATCATGCTCCAGTGCACCGGCAGCAGAGAATGCCTGCAGGCGTGAGGCCGATTCCAGAAGCTGGACGACGGCCGCCCCATTGTCATTGGCACCGGGGGCCCCAGGGACGGCATCGTAATGGGCGCCAAGCACCAGATGTCCCTTCTGGCGTCCGAAGGGCACCAGGAAGTTCACGGTTTCGGACACCCGAGAATCGATCCCCCAATCCCTGCTCTCC
>CAVPLE010000134.1:0-6131 GCA_963705865.1 uncultured Holophagaceae bacterium
GCCACGTATTGCTGAGAGTGACATGGAACCTGATGACACCTCCTCCGCGGCTCTTCCGGCCGGCGGCGCCGGCACCGGCCAGGACGCGCCGCGGCGCACCTGGCTGGCGGCCGAGCGCACGTACCTCGCCTGGCTGCGCACCGGTCTCGGCGCGCTCGGGCTGGCTCTGGCCGTGGGCCGCCTCATCCCGGCGCTGGTCGACGTCTCGCACGTGGAGTTCGGCCTTCTGGGCGAGCAATACGTACTCGTCGGTGGCGCTGCAACAAGAGCATGGAAAGAATCCTCATGTGGTGGTCTCCAAGCGGGCAGCCATTCTCGCATCAACCGGAGGCTGATTCCCAGCCGTGCAAGGCCGGGTGCTTGGTGGTAGGGTGCGGACATCCCTGGAGGTCTCTTTGGTCCCGCCATCCAGCAAGAAAGTCTTCGTCCTGGATACGAACGTCCTCCTGCATGATCCGAACTCCATCCTCCACTTCCAGGAACACGATGTGGTGCTGCCCATCGTGGTCATCGAGGAGGTGGACCACTTCAAGAAGGATCAGACCGAGGTCGGCCGCAACGCCCGCACCGTCTCCCGCATGCTGGACAAGCTCCGGGCCAACGGCAGCCTGAGCCGCGGGGTGCCCCTGGAGAGTGGCGGTTCCCTCAAGGTGGACGTGGCCCCCCACAGCCTGGACCTGGGCATCCTGTCGGCCGACAAGAACAAGGCGGACAACCAGATCCTGGCCTGCGCCCTGGAGCTTCTGAAGTCCTGCAAGGAGCGCGTGGTGCTCGTCAGCAAGGACACGAACCTGCGCATCAAGGCCGATGCCATCGGTGTGCAGGCCGAAGACTACACCACGGATCGGGTGGAGATGGACGAACTCTACACCGGCCACAAGTCCTGGGAGGTGGACCCCGCCAAGGTCGACCTGCTCTATGATGGCGGCCTCCAGCCGGATCCCGCTCTACATCTTGAACCCAACCAGTTCCTCACTCTGGTGGACCAGACCAATCCCAGCCACACGGCCCTGGCCCGCTTCATGGTCGGGGAGGGGCTCCTGCGGCCCGTGAAACGCATGGAGTCCTATCCCTGGGGCATCAAGCCCCGCAACCGCGAACAGCAGTTCGCCATGGAATTGCTGCTGGATCCCACGGTCCAGGTGGTCACTCTGCTGGGCAAGGCCGGCACGGGCAAGACCCTGCTGGCCATCGCCGCGGGTCTCCAGCAGGTCGTGGACGACGAGGCCTACGACAAGATCCTGGTGAGCCGGCCCGTCATGCCCATGGGGCGCGACCTGGGCTATCTGCCTGGCGACATCAGCGAGAAACTGCGGCCCTACATGCAACCCATCTACGACAACCTCGAATTCATCGTGGGCGCGAATTCCGAGGCCCGGAAGCGCACCACCATGACCGCGGGACAACTGGAGGAGGCCGGCTACCTCAGCGTGGAACCCCTCACCTACATCCGTGGCCGCAGCATCCCCAAGCAGTACCTGGTCGTGGACGAGGCCCAGAACCTCACACCCCACGAAGTGAAGACCATCCTCACGCGGGCCGGCGAGGGCACCAAGGTGATCTTCACGGGCGATCCACACCAGATCGACAACCCCTATGTGGACGCCAGCACCAATGGCCTGAGCTTCCTGGCGGAACACTTCAAGCACCTTGATATCTCCGGCCACGTCACGCTCATGAAGGGCGAGCGCAGCAAACTGGCCGAGCTGGCGAGCAACCTGCTTTAGGAGGTTTTGATGGCGGATACATCCTGGGACAACGGTGGTCACGGCGTCCCGCTCAAGCCAGGCCTGCCACTCTGGGGCAAGGTGGCCCTCGGCTGCGGCATCGCCGTTCTTCTGCTCACGGTGACCTGCTTTGGCGTAGGCGCCTTCTTTGTCCATAAGTTCAAGAAGGACCCGAAGGCCTTTGAAAAGCAGGCCATGTCCTTTGCTGTGGATTCCATGAACCTGCGCCCCGACTGGGAGGATTTCAGGGCTGTCGTTGAACAGTTGAGGACCCCCGAGGGAACCAGGG
This sequence comes from uncultured Holophagaceae bacterium, assembly GCA_963705865.1. GTDB lineage: Bacteria > Acidobacteriota > Holophagae > Holophagales > Holophagaceae > Geothrix. The sequence continues at coordinate 2,017 of CAVPLE010000134.1, forward strand.
CCCTTTATGCCGCCAACCCCGGCCTCTCAAGACAGTGGCCCACCGAGATCCAATTCCTGACCGCTGCCGAAGGTTGGCGCCAGGATCTTGTTCCTGTCCCCGATCTGAGCCCTGATTTGATGAGCGAGCATGGCCTGCACATCAACAAAGCCCTTGGCGGCAAGGTGGAGGTGGGCTGGAGCCCAAAATCGGGCCGGGCCGTCTATGTCACTTTCGAAGGCGCCAGGAAATCCGGGGACAAGGGGCCCCGCCACGTGACTGAAGTGGATGTCCGCTAAGACAGCGACTGCACATTCCGGCGAGCCACGACGGGTTTGCAGCCAAGGTCCAGCCGATCCGCATTGAGCCGGCGCGCGATTTCCGCCAAGATTCAAGCATGACCGCCGCTTTCGGATCCGTATCTGACGCCATAGCCCTACTCACGAAGGGCACCGTGACCTGCCACAAGGTGGAACAGCTGGAAGCCAAGCTGAAGGAAGGGCGGCCCCTGAGGATCAAGGCAGGTTTCGATCCCACCGCGCCGGACCTGCACCTGGGCCATGGCGTGCTCATCCGCAAGATGGCCCAGTTCCAGAAGCTGGGCCATGAAGTGACGTTCCTAATCGGCGATTTCACGGGCCTCATCGGCGACCCCACAGGCAAGAAGGCCACCCGGCCGCCCCTGTCCCGCGAGGAGGTGCTGGCCAATGCGGAGACCTACAAGGCCCAGGTCTTCCGGATCCTCGACCCGGAAAAGACGAAGGTCCGCTTCAACAGCGAGTGGTTGGAGCCACTCCACGGCGAGCAGTGGATCCGCCTGGCCTCGCGCTTCACCGTGGCCCAGATGCTGGAACGCAATGATTTCGCCAAGCGCATGGAAGCCCGCGAACCCATCTCCCTCCACGAGCTGCTCTACCCCCTGACCCAGGCCTACGATTCCGTGGCCCTCGAGGCGGATGTCGAACTGGGCGGCAACGACCAGCTCTTCAACCTCATGCAGGGCCGCATCCTCCAGGAGGCCTCGGGTCAGAAGCCCCAGGTGGTGCTCACGGTACCCCTGCTGCTGGGCCTGGACGGCGTGGAGAAGATGTCCAAGTCCCTGGGCAACTACATCGGCTTCATGGAGGACCCGGACACCCAGTTCGGCAAGGCCATGAGCGCCAGCGACGCCCTCATGTGGGACTGGTACCTTCTGCTGACGAACAAGCTGCCCGCCGAGATCGAGGCCCTCAAAAAGGGCCACCCCATGGATGCCAAGAAGGCCCTGGCCCGGCAGATCGTGGCGGATTTCCACGGTGCCGCCGCTGGCCGCGAGGCCGAGGAACGCTGGGTGCGCCGTTTCTCCGAACGCAACCAGGAGGAGGCCCCCGAGGTCGCGGTGGCACCCACGGACGGTGAGGTCGCCCTCAGCCGTCTGCTCGTGGACCGGGGTCTGGCCGCCAGCCGAAAAGAGGCCGAGCGCCTCATTGGCCAAGGCGCCGTGAGCCTCGACGGCCAGAAGGCCGCAGATCCAACGCTGCGGCTCTCCCTGCGCTCCGGCCAGAGCATTCTGGTGAAGGTCGGCAAGCTCAAGCTTGAGCGCTGGGTGATCACATGAGCCTTCTGGCCCTCAAGGATCTCTTCGCGAGACACCGGGCAGGGGCCACGGGTCTGTGGCGCCTGGGCCAGGAGCCCAGTCGGTCCATCTTCTTCGACCACGGGAACGTGGTGTTCGCCTCCAGTGGCCACCTCCAGGATCGCCTCACCCACCTGCTCGTGGAGCGCGGCAAGCTCACGCAGGTCCAGCTCGACTACGCCATGGCCAACCTCAACCCGACCATGTCCATCGGCCGGAACCTCATCGAAATGGGTTTCATCACCCAGCGCGACCTCTTGGATGTGGCCCGAGCCCAGGTGGAACGGGTGGTCTGGTCTGCCATGGTCGGGGCGGCCGAACCCCCGACCTTCGAGGCCAAGGATCTGGACGCCAGCACGGTCCGCCTTCCCTTCGACACCCCCGCCATGCTGCTGTCCGGCGTACTGAATCTACAGGACCGGGAGCGTCTGCTGGCCGAACTGGGCCCCCTGGACCAGGTGGTGCTTCTGGAGGGCCGGCGCCCCGCAGAGCTCACCCTTCCTCCCGATCTGGTCCGGATCCCCGCTCTCCTGGATGACCACCGGACCCTGCTGGAATTGAGCCGCGAATCCGGGGTGGAGCCCTTCCGCCTGGGCGCATTTGTGCTGTTCCTGCGCGAGATGGGCTGGGCCCGGCTGCAGGAGCCGCCGTCCCTGGTGCGCGTGTCCCTGGAACCGGCCATGGAACCGACTCCGGTCCCTGCCACCGTGGCTCCCTCGGTCCCACCACCCCAGTTGTCCTACCCCTCCCTGATCGCAGAAATCCAGGCCAGCCAGGTCCCCACCACCAATTTGGAGCACCTTTCCGAAGCCTTGGATGAACTGGGACCCGAGGACGAAGTGGAGGACCCCAGCCCCCAGTCGGGTTTCCAGCCTCCACCTCATCTGGAACCTGCCCTGGCCATCCACCAGACGGCATCTGGAAGCACGGAATTGCCTGAACTACCTCATCTTGAGTCCAGGAACACCTCCCGCCGCCCCCTGGTCCTGTTTCTGATCCTCCTCACGGCTCTGGGTCTGTGGGGCGGTCTGCGGTGGTACAAACGGAATCCCATCATTCTCCCGCGGTTAGCCCAGCCAGCCAGCCGGGATCCCCAGCCGTCTGTGCCGAAACCGGAGCCCTCCACCCCTGCGGCCCCTACCCCGCCCCCACCTGAGGCCGCAACCGAGGCCAAAACGGCACCCGCTCCGCGCCTCACACCTGAACCTGCGGCCTTGCGTGCTCCAGCCGTCTCTGAAGTCCCTTCGTCGGGCAAACCGAAGCCGGCCCTCAAGTCTTCCGCGGTTCCTTCCAAGGCAGAGCGCCTGAAAGCCATCCGGGACGGGAACTGGAAGCTGACCCTTGCCCAAGGCGCAGCTCAACGTCTCGCCCTCCAGGGGAAGTGGTCCCTGCGCCTGGAGATCGCTTGCCAGGGAGAGACGATCCAGCATGCCGCCGGCCTCTTGAAGGGGCGGGATCCGGATCTGTTCATCCTGCCCATGACCATGAAGGGTGGGCGCATGTGCTACCAGGTCTTCCTCGGTGGCTATGAGTCCGAGACTGCGGCTCTGGCCGCCGCCAAGCGCCTCCCTCCGGCCTTCCTCACCCAAGGGAATCGTCCGAAGCCTTTCCGTGTGGATCAAATCCCCAGCCGGCAATAGGCATAAGCCCCATCGTCAGCCCATATATTCCTATTGCAATTTGCAGCTCTTTACAAACGGGGTAGCACCGGCCATACTTTGTATGTATACGAACTGGTCCATTAAATCCGACCTGTTGATCTTTGTGGAGTCCGATGCTGTCACCCTTCCATCCCACCAATTGGAGCAAGGCCTATGCGCTCTGGATCCACGAGATCCATGTCGCGTTCGACCCCCCGACTCCGGTGGATCCAGGCAAGGGCGGACTCCTCAGACTCATGCGCTGGAGCACTCCCCGAGTGGCCACCCTCGTGGCCCTCAGCTTCACCCTCCACTGCACCCGCCCTCCCGCGACCTATGCTTCGCCGGCCACCGGGTCCCGTGACCACGCCAGCCCATCCGAAGGGCAGGCCTATGTGGAAGAGGGCATGGCCAGCTGGTACGGCGGCAACGATGATGGATTCGCTGGCCGACCTACCGCCAGTGGTGAAATTTTCGACCCCGAGCAATTCACCTGCGCCCACCGGACCCTGCCCCTCGGCAGCTTCGTGGAAGTGGAGAACCTGGAGAACCGCAAGCGCACGGTCCTCCGGGTGAACGATCGAGGCCCCTTCATCAAGGGGCGCGTGCTGGATCTTTCCAAGCGCGGTGCTGAGGAATTGGGCTTCATGGGACGGGGCACCACCCGCATCCGTCTCCGTTCGGTCGACGCCATGGGCCTGCCCACCGCCTTGGACCCTGCCATGGATCATGCCGACCCCTTCGTAGTCCAGGTGGCCGCGCTTTCCGATCCCAAGAATATCGAATCACTTACGCGCGAACTTGAAAACACCTTCGGAGTCGTAACCCTCCAGAGCGCCACCACCCGGGGCGGCATCGCCGTGAAGCGGGTCCGGGTTGGA
>CAVPLE010000135.1:0-28766 GCA_963705865.1 uncultured Holophagaceae bacterium
TTACCATTTGTGAGCGGGTGACACTCGATCGAAGGCTGCGCTTGCTGGGGATTCGCGCCGGTTCACTTGTGAAAGTGGGGGAATATGTGCTGCGTCCAGGGGTCCCATCCTGTGCGGCGGAACCAGGCCTCTTCGACCACATGGATCCCTGATTTTGTAGCTACCTCATCGCATGGTTGCCTTTATTGACTAATCCAGGATTCCGCGATCAATCCGGGGAACCAAAGTGGACTCAACCTCATCGGTGAAGAAGGACTCTATCCTTGAAACCGGAGGGCATCATGCCACGGGGCGCTTTGAAATCCTCGTTGTTGCTCGTGGGGACCTTGGGAATGGCCGAGGCGCCCGAGGATGCCACCCCCATGCCAGCGGCCATGTCGATCCGATCTACCCCTCGCACGGATGGCATCGCTTCGGTGGTCGAGCACTGGGCGAAGGCCTGGCTTGATGGGAATACGGAGGCGATGCTCGCCTGCCTCCATCCGGCCCTTGCCAAGCACATTCTCGGACTGGAATCGCCGCCCAGCCAGGAAGCCCTGCAGCGCCTCATCGGAGTCCAGTCGCTCCTCGGAAAGGCTGTACGGAACCATATTTCTGAAGCGGATGTGAAGGTATTGGATGTCCAAGGCCGGAGCGGGAGTGCTCGGGTGGACCTTGGGCCATGGACGGCCTTCATCCACCTAGCGGCCCACCACGACGGTTGGGCGATCGCCAACGTGCTCTGGGAATGGCGGAGCTAGGAACCGCTTGGAATTCGAGGAAGGGCCTGGAGGTTGCCGCGCGGTGTCGCCAGGATTCTGCGCGGCGGATGTCCTACCCCTCCGCCTCCAGTCGCCTCTTCCCCGCCCTGAAGCTTTCGGGGTACATGGCTTGCGCGCAATCGGGGCAGATGCCGTGGGTGAAGTCAGCATCGGAATGGGCGGTGATGTAATGCTCGAGCTGATTCCAGTAGCCCTTGTCATCACGGATCTTCTTGCAGGTGGCGCAGATCGGCAGCAGGCCTGAAAGCTGATTCACCTTGCCAAGGACAGAGGACAGCTCTTCATTCCGGGCCCGCAATTCCTCGGTCCGCCTGGCCACGAGAGCCTCCAGGTCGGCCTTGCTGCGGGCCAGGGTCGCCACGCGTAAACGCAGGATGACGAAACCGATGCCCAGGAACACAAGGCCTCCGAGGCCCAGGGCCCACCAGGTGCGCCACCAGGGAGGGAGGACGCGGAAGCCGAGGCCAGCCACTGGGCCGAAGACACCGTCCCTGCCCGCGGCACGGGCCTCGAAGCGATAGTGACCGCCGGGCAGCGCGGGGTATCGCACCACGGGAGCATCCACCTCCCGCCAGGCATCCTCAAGGCCCAGGAGTCGCACCTGGAAGCGTGTCTGCCGCTCATCCAGGTAGGTGGGTGCCGCCACCCGGAAGGCCACGGTGGCCTCGCGATGCGCCACCGACGCCAAGGTTCCATAAGGAGGCTCCAGCTGCCTGGCCCCATAGGCGAACTGGACGATGTGCGCCTGCGCTGGCGGGACCTGGCCCTCGGTTCCCGGAGCCTCGTACCCGTACCAGCCCCGCCGCGGTGCCTACCCAGATGCGCCCTGTCTCCGCCAGCAGGGCCTGGATGGCGCAGTCCTCGCTCACCATCCCATCCTGCTGCCCGATGTGGAGGGGCGGATCCAGGCGATCCAGGCCCTGGTCCGTGGTGGCCCAGGACTGCCCTTGGGCGTCGACCTCGACGGCGTACACCTGGTTGGATTGGAGGCCCTGGCCCTTCACACGCTGCTCCAGCACGGTGAGCCGATCTCCGTCCACACAGATTCGCGTGAGCCCCTGGGGCTCCTGGTAGTGGACCCAGGCACTGCCGTCGGGCAGGAAGGCCATGCCATAGAGCCCGAAAGGAAGAAGACCCTGCTTTTCGGTGAACAGCCGCCAGGGGCCGTTGGCATCCTTCAGATACAGCCCCGCGGTGGTCGCGGCCCAGAGGCGGCCCTGAGCGTCCTCCCGAATGCGAAAGGCACCGAGGGTGCCGGTTCCTGCACCCTTCACTTCCTGGACAAGTCGGCGCGCAGCCGGGTCCCAGCGGAGGATTCCGTACCGGACGTGGCTCAGCCAGACCTGGCCCCTGGAGTCCTGCATCACGCTGTTCACGGCAATGCCGAAGTCCCCCAGCGGGGCCGGCTCCGCTTCTCGGTGCCCGGGCCTGAGCCAGAGGGTCGGTCCGATGGTGCTGACCATCCAGAGGGTGCCAGTCCGATCGAGGGCCAGGTTCTTGATACGGTGGCCGGCGGTGCCAGGGATGCGGGTCACCGCCGTGGAACTCACCCGCACGGCGCCGTCGTCCGTGGCCGCCAGCAGCTCGCCTCCCGGAGTGCGTGTGATGGACCAGACCACTTCGCCAGAGGTCCCGGCCGCCAGGGCATGATTCCAGACTCGACCGCCACCCTGGAGCCGCGCCAGCGCCGTGCCGAGGATCCAGAGGGTGCCCTCCCGGTCGCGAAAGACCGTGCGGACCCAGCGGAACGGCAGCCCCCCCGCCGCATCAAGGCGTTCGGTACCGTCCCCTGAGAGGTGCAGGGCCCCCGCCTGGGTGGGCAGCCAGATGGAACCATCGGCATCTTTGAAGGGGACACTGTTGGGGGACAGGCTCGCGCCCAGCCGTGCGGACTGGTCTGTGAACCGGGCAGCGTCTGGCGGTTTCACCGCCAGGCTCCTCCCGGACCCGGCCCAGATCCGGCCGTCCCCGTCCTCCATCACCATGGCGACCCCATCCGCGGGGAGGCCCTGCGCCGGGCCCCACTCCTTCCGGGTGCCATCCGGCAGAAAAAGGGTGATGCCGGCCTTCGTGCCCAGGTAGATCGCCCCACTGGCTCCTGCGGCCAAGGTGAGGTTCAGCCCGGCGGGCCTGGGGGCGCGAAACCGGAACTGCGGCCCCTCCTCCTGGACGAACAACCCCTCGCGGGTGACGACCCAGAGCCGGCCCCTAGGGTCAAGGGTGACGGCTTCCGCGGGCGGTGTGCCCGGCAAACTGCCGAAGCGGGCCGGCTCGATCCGTCCCTCCCGGAGCCACACCAGGCCCCGGAGGGTGGCTGCCCAGACGCCCCCTTCTCGCGCCGGGAGCACCCGGTGGATGAAGCCGGAAGGGAGCCCGTCTTCGCGGGTCCAACGGCGGCAGTGTCCGCCCTCGTACCGCAGCAAGCCGCTTTCCGTCCCCACCCAGATGAACCCGTCCGCATCCTGGGCCAGTGTGGTGATGGCCCCGGAGGGCAGGCCTTGGGCTGGACCCAGGACGGCGAAAGGGCGATGCCAGCCCTCGGAGGCGGCCAGGCAGAGGACCCCCAGCAGTCCCGCCAAGATGACCCGAATCCCCACCATTCCCGCTCCCACCCGGTTCCAACTCTATCGGAGGCGCCACCACCCTGCGTGAATACGGAGGTGTCAGACCTTGCCCAGCACCCGCCGGTAGAGCGCTTCGTACCGATCCACGATGGGCCCTTCCGCGAAGGTACCAAGGGCGCGTTCGCGGGCGGCCTCGCCCATGGTCCGGCGGAGGTTCTCGTCGCGGAGGAGCTTCAATGCGTCGGCCGCCATGGCCTCCACGTCCCCCACAGGCTCCAGGAAGCCGTCCACACCGTGGCGCACGACCTCCGGCAGCCCACCCACCCGGCTGGCGATGACCGGGACCCGGTGGCCCATGGCCTCCAGGGCCGCCAGGCCGAAGCTCTCGGTGGCGCTGGGGAGCAGGAAGAGGTCGGAACAGGCCAGCACGGTGCCGATATCCAGCTGCTTGCCGGTGAACCGGACTTCCGAGGCGAACCCGCGATCCCGGCAGTAGGCTTCGGCTTCGACCCGGTCCGGCCCATCCCCCACCATCACCAGGTGGGTCGGAACCTCTTTGCGGACGAGTTCGAAGATCTTCAGCACGTCCATCACGCGCTTCACGGCCCGGAAGTTGGAGATGTGGGTCAGGACCGAAGTGCCCCTGGGCGCCAGCCAGGCCCGGCAGTCCGGGCGCTCCTGGCCCGGCGGTTCGACGAAGTTGCCAATGACATCAATGGTGCGGTCCACACCGAAGGTGCGGTAGGTCTCATCCCGCAGGAACTCCGAAACCGCGGTCACGCCATCGCTCTCCCGGATGGCCATCCTCACCATGGGCAGGTAGCTCGGATCGCTGCCCACCACGGTGATGTCCGTGCCATGCAGGGTGGTCACGACCTTCAGCGACGGGATGGCCATGCGGGCCAGCAAGGCCGCCATGGCGTGGGGGATGGCGTAGTGGGCGTGAATGATCTCCAGGCCATGGTGTTCGGCCACGTCCGCCATCTTGGAACCCAGGGCGATGGAATAGGGAGCATCCTCGAAGAGCGGATAGGTGGTGGCCCGCACCTCGTGGAAGTTGATGCGGTCCTCGAAACCCACCAGACGCGGCGGCACGCTGGGGCTGAGGATGTGCACCTCATGGCCCCGGGCGGCTAGGGCCTTGCCCACTTCCGTGGCCACGACGCCAGAACCGCCGAAGGTGCTGTAACAGGAGATGCCGATGCGCATGGGAAGAGACCCCTCTCCGCTATCATGAACGGGTTCCCGGGATCCTGACCATGCCCCTTCTCTTCCTCATTGCCTATTACCTGCTGACGGCCCTGAGCTGGCTGCTGATCGCCACGGCTCTGCTGTCGTGGTTCCCCATCGACCCGCGGAACAAATGGATCCGGTTTCTCCATGCCATCACCAACCCCATCCTCCACCCCATCCGGACGCTCATCCCGCCCATCGGTGGCTTCAGCTTCGACATCCTCATCGCCCTGATGCTTCTCTGGCTGGTTCAAAGTGTCCTGGCAAGGGCCATCCATTCCTGAACGGAGGTGCCATGAAATACACGCCCCTCGACATCCAGCGCCGGGAATTCGAAAAGGCCTTCCGCGGCATCAAGGAGTCCGAAGTGCGGACCTTCCTCCATGAGGTGGCCGCCGAGTGGGAGGAACTCCTGGCCGAGAACCAGAAGCTGAAGGAGGAGATCCTTGACAACCGGGAACGCCTCCGCCAGTACCAGGATCAGGACCGCATCTTCCGGGAAACGCTCCTGCAAGCCCAGCGCACCCGCGAGGACGTGCTGGACGGCGCCAACCGCGAGAAAGAACTCATCCAGCGGGAGGCCCAGTTCAAGGCTGATGAGGTCATCCGGGACGCCCAGCAGCACGTGGTGGAACTGGAAGTCCAGATCCGCAATCTCAAGATGGAGCGCACCCGGTTCGTGCGGGAGGTGGAATCCCTCATGGAGCGCACTCGCCGCCACATCCAGGATGAGGTTCCCGACATTTATCTGGCCCCGCCACCGACCCTGAACCTGGAAGGTCTGGACCTCAGCACGCTCGACGAGCCTCCCATCCCGCCCGTGCGCAGGGCGAAAGGTACTAATTAGCTATCAGCTCTCAGCTCTCAACTGATGACAGTCCGCCGATAGCTGACAGTTGACAGCCACTCATTGGAGTTTCCATGTCCCACGCCGTGATTCTGAAATCCCTCCGCAGCCCCATCGGCAAGTTCCAGGGCGGCCTGGCGGCCCTGGCCGCTCCGGACCTGGCGGCCCAGGTGATCAAGGCCGTACTGGCCGCTGTGCCGGGAGCTGCACCCACGGAAGCCATCTTCGGCAACGTGGTCAGCGCGGGCGTGGGCCAGGCTCCGGCCCGGCAGGCTGCGCTGCGGGGCGGCCTGCCGGCCAGCGTCTCCGCGCTCACCATCAACAAGGTCTGCGGCAGCGGGCTCAAGGCCATCCAGTTGGCGGCCAACGCCGTACGCCTGGGGGATCACGAGGTCGTGCTGGCCGGCGGCATGGAATCCATGTCCAACGCGCCTTACCTCATGCCCAAGCTGCGTGCCGGGGCGCGCATGGGGCACACCGAAGCCAAGGACGCCATGATCCTCGACGGCCTCTGGTGCGCCATGACGGACCAGCACATGGGCCACACCGGTGAGCTGGTGGCTGCCAAATATGACATCGGCCGCGAGGCCCAGGACGCCTGGGCCGCCGAGAGTCATCGCAAGGCCGTGGCGGCGATCCAGTCCGGCGCCTTCAAGGCCGAGATCGTGCCCATCGCCGTGCCCGGCAGGAAAGGCGACGTGATCGTGGCCGAGGACGAGGGTCCGCGCGCGGACACCACGCCCGAGACCCTGTCGAAGCTGCGTCCGGCCTTCAAGAAGGACGGCACGGTCACCGCCGGCAATGCCCCCAGCGTGAATGACGGCGCCGCCGCCGCGCTGGTGACCACCGAGAGCTACGCCAAGGCCCAGGGGCTGCCCATCCAGGCGCGCATCCTCGGCACGGCCACCGCCGGCCTGGATCCCGAGTGGGTGCTCATGGCCCCCGTGGAGGCCATCCGCAAGCTCCTGGCCCAGGTGGGCTGGAGCGTGGGTGATGTGGACCTCTGGGAGATCAACGAGGCCTTCGCGGTGCAGCTGGTGGCCACCATGAACGAGCTGAAGCTGCCCGCCGACCGCATCAATGTGCATGGCGGCGCCGTGGCCCTGGGCCACCCCATCGGCGCCAGCGGCGCCCGCGTCATGGCTACCCTCCTCCATGCCCTGGAGCTGCGCGGCAAACAGCGCGGCATCGCCGCGCTGTGCCTGGGTGGCGGCAATGCCATTGCCATGGCCGTGGAGCGGGTGTAGTTCCCCGGCACGGCCAGCGCACAGAGAAGGGGCCCGGGCATGCCGGGCCCCTTCTCTGTGCCTGCCGGAGGCTAGAAGCTGTACCGCAGCTGCACGCCGAGGATGTCGGTGGAAGACTTCATCGTCCCATTCAGGCTGCCGCGGGTGAGGTTGTCGCCCGCGGAGGTCAGGTTGATCGTGGCGTCGCTGATGAACAGGTGCGTGTAGCCCACATCGAGGGAGGTCTTCTTCGAGAAGGCGTAGCTCAGGCCCAGCGAGACCCACTTCCGGTCGCTGTCGGGGATGCGGGGCGTGCGGTGGGCGTCGTCCGCGGCGCCCTGGTCGAAGGCCAGGCCGGCCCGGAAGGTCCAGGCCTGATCCATCTTCCATGTGCCGCCCAGGGAGTAGAACCAGGTGTCGCGCCAGCTCTGGTCCGTGACGGAATCCGCGAGGCCCGTGTTGAACTTCACGCGGAGCTCCTTGAACCGGGACCAGGTGCTCTGGGCCACCTCGCCCTGGAGGGAGAAGGCGGGATTCACCTGCCAGTCGAAGCCCAGGGAGGCGGTGGCTGGGAGGGCGAGATCGGCTTGCCCACCGCCGTTGCGGAGCCCGGCGCCTTGGAGGGCGGCCAAGTCCGTGGAGGGCATGCCCGCGGGGTACTCGAAGGTGCCATCGCCCTTGAGAGTCATGGTTATGGCCGCGGAGTAGGCGCCGCCCAGCCGGAAGTCCCTGGTGGGCTGCCAGGTGAAGCCCGCCTTCCAGCCGTAGTCCCAACCATCGCCCTTCAGGCCCGCCTTGCCGTCCCAGCCGCCGGGAATGGCGTAGCCGGGCGTCCCGAAAGTGGCACTGGGCGCACCCATGGCGACGGTGGCCACAGGGCTGTTCTGGGTCGGGCCCGGGGCCACCGGGGACATCCCCGCGGCGGCCAAGCCGGACCCCACCGTCAAAGCCAGCGCCGTGCCGTAGTCCACGCCATTGGTCAGCTCGGCATTGGCATAGCGCGCGATGAACGCCACGCCGAAGGAGAACTGGTCATTCACCCGGTAGGCCAGGCTGGGTGCGATTTCGACGGTCTTCAGGTCGGTCTTCAGGGCATGGTAGCGGCCGATCCAGTTGGCGTCGTACTCGGTGGCCATCCCGAACGGCACGTTCACCGACAGGCCGAGCTTCAGGTCCTTGTTCACGCTGTACATGATGTTGAACTCGGGGAGGATGGCGGATACGCCGGAGTTCCCGTGGCTGGGTGAGCCGGAAACCGGCATCAGGCTCGTCGTGGTGCCGGGGTACACATTGAAGCCGAGCGACGTCAGCGCGGGGGTGCGGGTGGCCGTCATGTCCTGGAGCTTCACGTCCAGGCCGACGTAGGTGCCGCCCAGGGAGAACTGCCAGCCGTCGTACTGGGTCATCACCGCGGGGTTGAAGAACAGCGCGCTGATGTCGTTGCCCCCCGCGCTGACACCGGCGAAGGCATTGCCCTGGGAACTCGGGCTCTGGTCGCGGAGTTGGAAGCCGGAGGCCTGGGCCTGGGGAGCGAAGGCGCCGGCGGCGATGAGGGTCAAGGCCGTGAGGGTGAGACGTGAACGGTGGATCATGGGCGCATGGCTCCTAATCCCGAATCCCGGGGTGGATGGCTGTTGGCAGCCGTTTCTGAAGGGCAAGATGGATCACGATACCAAATCGCCTCGCCCTTGCAACTTTCCTCAGGGTAGGATGAACCGTCAAAATATTTCACGACCTTTTGATCTTCATCCAAGCCCGCTGGAAAGCACCTCCCTCAGCCCCCTTCCATCTGCCAGGGCCTGCACCAATGCGGAACCCACCACGGGCGTGGCGCCCATGCTCCGCACGACGGCGAGGCTGGCGGCGTCGGACAATCCGAAACCGACGGCCAGGGGGCGGGCGGTCAGGGCCTGCAGGTCCAGCACGCGCTCCCGCACGGGTGCGAGATCAGTGCCGGAACCAACGCCCGTGACGCCAAGGCGGGCCACGACGTAGGCGAAGCGCTGGGCGAAAGGTGCCGAGGCCCTTGGATCCGGGCGGTCCGACAAGATCAGCCGGGCTCGCTCCAAGGTGGTGGTGGGCGCCAGCAACGGCACCATGGGATAGCCCGCAGACCGCAGCTCAGCCTCGAAGACCGGTTCTTCTCCGAAGGGCAGATCCACCACCAGCAGGGCCTTCACTGGCGTGGGCGCAAGCAATGCCTTCAGCCTCGAAGCGCCGATCTGGAGCAGCGGATTCACGTAGGTAAAGAGAATGAGGTCGGGGCTGTCGACGATTCCGGCGAGGGATTCCAGGACTCGGACCGGGGTGGCACCCCTGGCGATCGCCCGGTGCGCGGCCGCCTGAAGCACCGGACCATCCGCGATGGGGTCCGAGTGGGGCAGCCCCAACTCCAGAGCCTCCAGGCCGAGGGCCTTGGCCTCAGAAAGAAGAGCCGGCAAGGCCTCAAGGCTGGGATCGCCTGCCATCAGAAACGGGAGGAGTGAATTCATCGAGGACCCTTCATAAAGCAAAAAGAGAAGTAGCCACAAAGAACACAAAGGGCGCAAGGAAAGCAGACACCTGGGCTCATTCCCTTTGTGTTCTTTGTGTTCTTTGTGTTCTTTGTGGCCAAAATTCTTCCCCTTTTGAGGTTTTTCGCCGGCAGTCGAGGAGTCAGATCCCCAGACGCGACTGATAGGTGGACAGGTCCTTGTCGCCCCGGCCGCTGAGGCCCAGCAGGACAGTGGCGGCGCCTTCCCTGGCGAGCGCGGGCAACAGGGCCAGCGCGTGGCTGCTTTCCAGGGCCGGCAGGATGCCTTCGGTTTCGCAGAGCAGGCGGGCACCATCAAGGGCTTCGTCATCAGAGGCACGGCGAACCTCCACATGGCCATCGAGCGCAAGCGCCGCGAGCTCGGGCCCCAGCGCCGGATAATCCAGTCCCGCGCTGATGCTGGCAGTCTCGGCCGTGTGGCCGTGCTCGTCCTGGAGCAGGAGCGTCTTGCAGCCGTGCAGCACACCCATGCGCCCGCCATCGAGACGCGCGGCATGCTCGCCGAGGGCCTGGCCGTGGCCGCCGGCCTCCACGGCGATGCGGCGTAGGCCATCGCCCAGGAAGGGCAGGAGCAGGCCCAGGCTGTTGCTGCCGCCACCCGCGCAGGCGAGGACGATCGCGGGGAGGCCACCGGACTGCTCCAGCACCTGGGCGCGGGCCTCCTCGCCGATGACAGTCTGGAAGGTGCGCACCATGGTCGGAAAGGGATGGGGTCCCAGGGCGGAACCGAGGATGTAGTGGGCCCGGTCGCAGCGGCCCGCCCATGCCCGCAGTGCCTCGTTGACGGCCTCCTTGAGGGTGCCCTGCCCCGCCGCCACGGGCTCGACCTTGGTGCCGAAAAGGCGCATGCGAGCCACATTGGGCGCCTGTCGGGCCATGTCCGTGACCCCCATGTAGACGGTGCAGGTCAGGCCCAGGCGCGCGCAGGCCGCGGCAGTCGCCACGCCGTGCTGGCCCGCGCCGGTCTCCGCGATGATTTCCGTTTTGCCCATGCGCCGGGCCAGCAGGGCCTGGGCGAGGGCGTTGTCGATTTTGTGGGCGCCGGTGTGGGTGAGGTCCTCCCGCTTGAGGTAGAGGGCCTTGAGCCCCAGCTTCGCCGCCAGGCGTGGCGCGGGCGTGAGGGGCGTGGGGCGGCCCACGAAGTGGCGCAACTCGGCCTTCAGCTCCGCAAGGAAGGCAGGATCTGTCGAGGCTGCGCAGAAGGCCGCTTCCAGATCAAGCAGCGGCTGCATGAGCGTTTCCGGGGCATAGCAGCCGCCAAGTTGTTGCGTGCCGAAGCGTGTGGGAAGCGCGAACGAATCAGTCATGGGTTTCCTTTCCTGGCGAGGCTGCCTGTCTCACGGCCGCCACGAACGCGGCCACCTTTGCTGGATCCTTCACGCCTGACGCGGCCTCCAGGCGGCTCGCCGCGTCGAAGCCGCGCAAGTGCGGACGAACTTCGAGGGGGAGCGCGGTGATCCGGTCCGCCAGGTTGGTGCCATCCAGGCCACCCGCGAGCAGGAAAGGCCCGGGGGGTGGAAAGGCCATGGGATGGCTCTGCCCCGAGCCCCCCGCTACGCCGGTCTGGACCGGGCTGGGCTCCCACAGATAGAGATCCGCAGGCACCGCGGCCTGGCCCGGTTCATCCGCCCAGGGCAGCAGGACGAAGAGACCTGCTGCACGCAATAACGCGATACCGCGCTCGCGGTCCACCGTCGGCAGATAGGGCTGAACTCGCTGGAAACCGTGGCGCTGGGCCGTTTCGAGGACTGCCTCTCCGCAGTCAACCACCATCACCAGTACCGCGCGATTTGCGAAGGCTTCCGCCACCGACAGGTCCGCGCAGTGCCGCGGGCTGAGTGGATGGGACACGAAACCCAGCAGGTCTGCCCCCTGCACTGCGGCGAAAGTCGCGTCTGCCGCGGTAGTGAGGCCACAAACCTTGGCCAGCAGACTCATCGCGCCTCCTGCCGAAGGTCCGCGAAGACGCGCTCCAGGAAACCCTTGGGATCCGGGCTGCGCATGAGGGCTTCACCGATGAGCACGGCCTCGAAACCCGCCCGCAGAGAGGTCTGGGCATCCTCTGGCGTGGCGAGGCCGGATTCGCGGATCAGCACCGCATCAGGAAAAGCCCGGCGCAGGGGAGCGGCCGTGGGTTCGCCCAGGGTGAAGGTGGAGAGATCCCGGGCGTTGATGCCCACCATGCGGGCCTGGGCCTCCTGGGCGTGGGGGACTTCCGTGAGGTCGTGCAGCTCCACGAGCGCCTCCAAACCCCGCTGCCGGGCGGCTTCGGCGAAGGCCGCCGTATGCCCTTTGAGCACCCGGACGATGAGCAGTACCGCTTCGGCCCCGCAGGCTTCGGCCTCGGCGAGCTGGGCCTCGGAGATGACGAAGCCCTTGTAGAGGCGCGGCAGGCCAAATTCCGCCGCGGCGGCGAGGTGAGCCGCGGCGCCCCGGAAGTAGGCGGGCTCCGCCAGGATGGAGAAGGCCGTCGCTCCTCCGTCCCGGTAGGCCTGAAGCTGGGCATGGAGTGGCGTTCCGGCGGCAAAGGGACCGAGCGACGGCGAGGCCTGCTTGTACTCGGCGATCACGGCGCCACCCCGGACGGAGGCTTCACGCCTCAAGGCTGTCTCGAAGGGGCCGGGGCCATCCAGACGCCTGCGTGTCGGAGGCGGCGGCGGAGCCACCGCGGTCAAACGGGCCAGCTCCGACACCAGCACCCGCTGGAGGTGAGAGCTCTTGGGCAGCCCCGTCCCGCGCACCAGCGAGGCGGGATCGGGCAGGCGGTTCATGGGTTCACCCCCGCCACCGGGAACGGCAGGGCAAAACCGTGGTCGAGGGCCGCTCGCACCTCGTGGAAGGTCTGGGCAAGCCCCTCCAGGGAACCACTCCGATGCAGGGCCAGCCCCAGGCCGGCCTGCAGGGCCACGGCGTCCGCCACACCCGGGCGGAAGTCCGCGTGCTGGGCCCCACCGAGGATGCCCCGTGCCACCGCCAGCGCTTCGGCGCGATCCGCCACGCGCAGGGCATGACGCGACGGCTGGGTGATGCCGAGTTCTCGCGGCACCAGTACCTGGGGCGCTTGCACGCGACCATCCGCCACGGCCAGAACCGTGGAGGGACCTTCGATGGAGGCCTCGTCGAGCCCCTTCCCTTCGGCATCCTTGCCGTGGATCACGAAGGCCCGGCGCAAGGTCGGCCGCCGGGCCAGGGCTCCGGCCATGGGCGCCAGCAGATCCTCCCGGGCCACGCCCAGAAGCTGCAGGGGTGGGTCCGCCGGATTGAGGAGCGGGCCCAACAGGTTGAAGATGGTGGGAATGCCCAGGCGGCGGCGAATCTCGCGCAGGCGCCCCAGCAGTGGATGGTAGGCCGGGGCAAAGAGGAAGGCGAAGCCATGGGCTTCGAGGTCCTTCGAAAGATCAGCGCTGGCGCGAGCCAGGTCGTAACCCAGGGCCTCCAGCAGGTCCGCGCTGCCGCAGACGCTGGTGGCGGCCCGGTTGCCATGCTTGATGATGGGGACGCCGTGATGCGCCAGCAGCAGAGCCGCCAGGGTGCTGAGGTTGGCTGTGGAGGCGCCGTCACCGCCAGTGCCGCAGGTGTCGAGGGCGCCTTCGGGCACCGGCGGGAAGGGGACGGCCACCTCCGAGAGGGCGTCGGCAAAGGCCGCCAGCTCGTGGGCCTCAGGGACCCGCTGGGCCAGCAGGGCCAGGCAGGCGCCCACCAGCAGGGCGTCCGTGTCCTGGTCGATGAAGATGCGCATGAGCTCCGAGGCGGTGGCCTCCGGAAGCGGGCGGATGGGGTTGTGGGTGGTCAGCAGGGTCATCGGACAAGTTCCTTGGAAAGACGGAGGAAGTTCGCGAGCATGGCCGGGCCGGCCGGCGTGAGGATGCTTTCGGGGTGGAACTGCACGCCCCAGCGAGGCAGGTCGCGGTGGGCCATGGCCATGATCTCGCCCCCAGGGCTGCGGCCCGTGACGCGCCAGCAGGCGGGCAGCGTGGCAGGATCCGCGATGAGGCTGTGGTAGCGACCCACGGGAAGACCAGCAGGCAACCCCTGGAAGAGCCCCGTCCCGTCGTGTTCCAGGGCTGTGGCCTCGCCATGCAGGGGTTCGAGGGCCCGGATGACCCTGCCTCCGGTGGCCGCGGCCAGGGCCTGGTGACCCAGGCACACGCCCAGCAGCGGGATGTTCCAGTCGGAGCCCGCCAGGGCCATGTGCGCCGGGCTTGCCGTGGGGTGGCCGGGGCCGGGCGAGAGCACCACGGCTTCGGGCCGGAGGGCCTTGGCCTCGGCGAGGGTGATGGCATCGTGGCGGACGACCTTCACGGGGGCCCCCAGCGTCTCGAAGGCCTGCACCAGGTTGTAGGTGAAGGAATCCAGGGCATCAACGAGGAGGATCATCGGGCGGCTCCGGGCAGTTGGACGCCAAGGGCCTGGGCGATGGCGCCCAGCTTGTGCAGGGTTTCGAAGTACTCGGACTCGGGTTTCGAGGCCCGCACCACGCCGGCCCCGGCCTGGATGTAGGCGGAGCCGCCGGCGTAGACCGCCGTGCGCAGGATGAGGGCCGTGTCCAGGGCGCCGTCGGTGCCCAACCTCAAGAGCACCCCACCGTAAGGACCGCGCATCTCGCCTTCCAGTTCGGCGATCCGCTGGCAGGCGCGCAGCTTGGGAGCGCCGCTGACTGTGCCGGCTGGGAAGGCCGCCGCCAGCACGTCCAGGGCGTCCACGCCGTCCCGGAGCTTCGCCTTCACGGTGGTGGTGAGGTGCAGGACGTGGCTGGTGCGCTGGAGGGCCAGCGGCCGTTCCACTCGCACACCACCGGGAACGGCCACGCGGCCCAGGTCGTTGCGGGCGAGGTCCACCAGCATCTGGTGTTCGGCCAGTTCCTTGGGATCACACTTGAGAGCCTCGAAGCGGGCGGCGTCTTCCTCGGTATTGACACCCCGGGGCACGGTGCCGGCGATGGGCAAGGTTTCGGCCTCGTCACCCTGCACCCGCACCAGCATTTCCGGCGAAGCGCCCACCAGGGCGAAGCCCTCCCACTCGAGCAGGAAGCCGTAGGGACTCGGGTTCAGGCGGCGCAGGCGGCGGTAGGCCTCCAACGGTGGCGGCGGATCCTCGATGCGGAAGCGCTGGCTGGGCACCAGCTGGTAGATGTCACCGTCCAGGATCAGCTCCTGGGCTGTCCGCACGGCCCCTTCGTAGGTTTCGCGGGCCATCTGGGCGGTGGCACGAGGTTCCGAGGCGCCGGGGCCGGGATCGGCCACACCCCCGAGGAGCCGTGCCCGGAGGTCCCGCAGGCGGCGGAAGCCCGCCTCAGGATCCACGTCCAGGGTCTGGAGTTCCGCCACCTGGTGCAGATGATCGAAGACCAGAGCCACATCGAAGCGGCGCACCCACAGTCCCGGCAGGCCCAGGCTGTCCCGGGCGGGCTGCGGCAGGGTGGGCTCCAGGGCGCCCACGGCCTCAAAACCGAGGTACCCGGCGCAGCCCACACCCACCGGGAGGGCTTCTCTTGGGGCTGGCAGTTCCGCGACAGGATCACTGATCGTTCCGAAGGGGGATGGCCCCGCCAAGGCCCGCAGAGCTTCCACCCAGCCCCGGGCGGGTGGATCCAGCCGGCACTCGGCGGGCCCCTCCAACAGCACGAAGCTGTGGCGGCCCACGCGCTCACCTTGGTCGCAGGATTCCAGCAGCAGGCTGGCACCCACGGGGCGCAGAGCCAGATAGGCGGCCAAGGGGGTCAGGAGGTCCGCAGGGAAAGGATGGCGGAGCAGGAGCCTGGATTCAGGTGACATGGCGATTCGTCCACATACAAAAAAGCCCGACCATGGGGTCGGGCTCAGAGGGTCCGGGGTGGCGTTGGCCGCTAGGCCTCGCGCAAGGAGCCGTCCGAGCCCATACGCCACCACCAAGCCCCGTGAAGGAGGCCCTGGCGGAGGGTCGGAAAGGACAGCGTCATGGATCCGATGAAACCCCATCGGCGCGGGCCCTGTCAAGTGTGGTTTGATGAAGGATTGCTTGCGGACGACCATGGAACTCGCGGATACGGAACGCCCCACCACCATCCTTACCGAGGATGCCCTGGCGCCCAGGGCTCCCTGGCGATTCTTCCGGCGCGCCCTGCCCGGCGGCTTCAGCCGCTGGGGCTGGGGTCTCATGGCGGGTTGGCTGCTCGTGCTGCTGGGCCCGGTCCTGGGCTGGGCCGGCCATCTGCGCCGGGCCGCGGGCTGGAGCGCGCTGCCCAGCCACTGGGGCGAACGCATTGGTGCCCGGGACATCTGGGAGCTGTGGGAAAACGGCGGGCTTCAGCACCGCCTGGCGAATTCCCCGACTGTGCATCTCTTCGGCCTGGGCCTCGTGATCGTGCTCTGGTGCGGCTGGCGCATGCAGGCGGAGCGGGTGGGTCAGAGGGCCCGCCTGGGTTCCTGGCTGCTGGGGGCCCTGGACACGGTGCTGATCGGCTTCCTTCCCATTGGCCTCGCGGCCTGGCTGGGGGATGTGGTGCTGACTTGGCTGGGCGGGCTCGGCATCGACGGGCTCGGCTGGATGGCCTTCTTCGGGCGCCCGCTGTTCTGGATGGCGGCCGTGGCCGCTCTGAATCTCCAGTGGTGGTTCTGTCGACTGGGACGTGCGGCGGGACTGTCCCGCGGCTACCGGGCGCACTTGGTCGACTGCTTCCTGCGGCTGTGGACACACCCCGTCCAGTGGGGCTTGGTCTCCCTCGGCGGGGCCGCCCTGCGATCACTCCTGCCCTTCCTGGTGCTGCTCCTGGCCTGGCGCATGGGAGGGGGCACCACGGCCCGCGTCTGGCTGTTCCTCGCCCTGCAATTGACCGTAACCCTGCTCAACGGCTGGTTGATGGGATGGCTCCTGCGCCTCGCCGCCCTGTTCTGGACCCATGATGCCGCCGTGCGGAGCGCCCGCACCGAAGTGAAGGAAGTCTTCCGTGAAGCTCAAGCCCTCTAGCGTATTCCTCCTTGCTTCGCTGCTTGCCCTTCCCTTGGCGGGGCAGCTGCCAAGCACGAAGGCCGAAGTCATCCCCATCACCGAGGCCATTCCCGACGATCCAGAGATCCAGAAGGTCATCGAGCCCTTGGCCGCGGAGATCAAGGCCACCTTCGGCCAGCCGCTGGTGCAGGCGCCCCAGGGCGTGTTCCGCGGGCGGCGGGGCGAGGAGAACCGGCTGGGCTACTGGGTGTCGGATGTCATGCGTCAGGCCGCCCAGCCCCTGGTCGGTGTTCCGGTCCGCTTCGCCATCACCAATGCGGGCGGGCTGCGGGCCAACCTGCGCCCGGGCCAGCTCAAGGTGGGGGATATCTTCGAGCTGATGCCCTTCGAGAACGAACTGGTGGTCATTGAACTCACCGGGGCCGAAGTCATCCAGGTGGTGAAGGAAGGCCTGGTCCGTCGCGGCGGTGAGCCCTGCTCCGGCGTGAAGGTGAAGGTCGAAGGGACGCCGCAGGCAGCCACCCTCACCGTCACTTGGGAAGACGGCAGCGCCATCGACCCCACGGCCGTGGTGAAGGTCGCCACCACTGACTACCTGTATACCGGTGGCGATTCCATCCCCACCCTGAAGAAGGGCCGCAAGCCCTTCACCACAGGCGTGACGCTCCGCCAGATGCTGTTGGACGAGTGCACGGCCCTGGGCAAGGCGGGCAAGGAGCTGCTGCCCCCGGCGCCGGGGCGGTACGTGGTGCCGGTCCCGATCCAGGAAGCCATCCGCGACAAGACGTTCAGGTTGTAGGGGAGATCATGGAACGCCGCACTTTTCTCGCTTCCCTCAGCGCCGCCGCCGTCGCCTCCCAGGTGCCCCTGAAGGCCACCGAGGGGCCGGCTTCGGGCCGCATCACCCTGCTGCACACCAACGACACCCATTCCCGGATCGAGCCCTTCGGTCCCGGCAACGGCGCCATCAGTGGCAAAGGCGGCATGGCCCGCCGGGCGACGCTGGTGAAACAGCTCCGGAGCCAGCTGGGTTCCATCCTGCTGCTGGACGCGGGCGACACCTTCCAGGGCACGCCGTACTTCAACCGCTACAAGGGCAGGCTCGACTACCAGCTCATGCGGATGATCGGCTACGACGCCACCACCCTGGGGAACCACGATTTCGACAACGGCGTGGGAATGCTGGTGGAGGCCATGGAATCCATGGAGCAACTCAAGCATCGGAACCCGCCCTTCGCCTTCTTGAACTGCAACTTCGACTGCACGGGTGCCGCGGCGCTGGCCAAGCGGGTCCGTCCCTACCTGGTCCGCGATTTCCCGGGGGTCCGTGTGGGCATCACCGGCGTCGGCGTGGCCTTCGCAGGGTTGGTGGCTCCGAAGAATCATGAGGGAATCACCTGGAAGGACCCGTACGAAAGCCTGAAGCCGGTGGTGAAGCGCCTTCGCGAAGTCGAGAAGGTGGATCTGGTGGTGGTCCTCTCCCACCTGGGCCACGACAACAAGGAGGGGGCACCCGATGACCTGCGGATGCCCGGCCAGGTGGCGGGCATTGACGCCATCATCGGCGGCCACAGCCACACCTTCCTGGACGCGCCAGTGAAGGTCAAGCAGGCCCAGGGCGAAACGCTCATCTTCCAGGTGGGCTTCGGGGGCGTGAACCTGGGCCGCATGGATTTCGCCCTGGCCCGCGGCGAGGTGAAGGCCGCTTCTGGAGCTGCCATGCCGGTGGTGGGATAGCCCGAGGGGCGTGACGGAAGTCCCAAATCCCCGTCCCCACAGGGAAAGCCGCTTGAAGGGGGCCGCCCCCCGTGGGAGCCTGCCTTGAATGCCCTGTGCCGGAACAGCGGGGGTCCAGGCCCCGGCGCTGCCGTAAACGCCCAAAGGAGAGCCCATGACCACGCAGAAGATCATCTGGACCGAAATCGATGAGGCGCCCGCGCTGGCGACCTACTCCCTGCTGCCGATCATCCGGGCCTTCACCAAGGGCACCGGCATCGTCGTCGAGACTTCCGACATCTCCCTGGCGGGTCGCATCCTCGCCAACTTCCCCGAGCACCTGACCGAAGCCCAGCGCGTTCCCGACAACCTGGCCCAGCTGGGTGCCCTGGCCCTGAAGCCGGAAGCCAACATCATCAAGCTCCCGAACATCAGCGCCTCCATCCCTCAGCTGATCGCGGCGATCAAGGAACTGCAGTCCCAGGGCTTTGCCATCCCCGACTATCCCGAGCAGCCCACGGAGGAAGTGGAGAAGGCCATCCAGGCCCGCTACGCCAAGGTGCTGGGCAGCGCCGTGAACCCCGTGCTGCGCGAAGGCAACTCCGACCGCCGGGCTCCCCTGTCAGTGAAGAACTTCGCGAAGAAGCACCCCCACAAGATGGCGCCCTGGAGCCCGGATTCCAAGGCCCGCGTGGCCCACATGACCACCGGCGACTTCTTCGGCAGCGAGACCTCCACCACCCTCGCCAAGGCCACCACGGCGCGCATCGAGTTCGTGGGCGCGGATGGCGCTGTGAAGGTGCTGAAGGAGAAGCTGCCTCTCCTGGCGGGCGAGGTGATCGACGCCTCGGTCATGAACGTCAAAGCCCTCCGGGCCTTCTACGCCGAGCAGATCGACGCGGCCAAGCGGGACGGCCTGCTGCTCTCCCTGCACCTGAAGGCCACCATGATGAAGATCTCCGATCCCGTCATGTTCGGTCACGCCGTGTCCGTCTTCTACCAGCCGGTCTTCGAGAAGCACAACGCCACCCTGCGGGAGCTGGGCGTGAACACCGCCAACGGGCTGGGTGATGTCTACGCCAAGATCCAGGCACTGCCCGAGGCCCGCCGCGCGGAGATCGAGGCGGACATCCAGGCCGTCTACGCCACCCACCCCGCCCTGGCCATGGTGGACTCGGACAAGGGCATCACGAACCTGCACGTGCCCAACGACATCATCGTGGATGCCTCCATGCCCGTGGTGGTGCGCGACGCCGGCAAGATGTGGGGTGCCGACGGCAAGCTCCACGACACCCTGGCCATGATCCCGGACCGCTGCTACGCCACGATGTACAAGACTGTCATCGAGGACTGCCAGAAGCACGGTGCCTTCGATCCCGCCACCATCGGCAGCGTGCCCAATGTGGGCCTCATGGCGCAGAAGGCCGAGGAATACGGCTCCCACGACAAGACCTTCTTCGCCCCGGCCGTCGGCACCATCCGCATCGTGGACGAGTCCGGCGCCACCCTGCTCTCCCAGAAAGTGGAAGAGGGCGACATCTTCCGCGGCTGCCAGGCCAAGGACGCGCCCATCCAGGACTGGGTCAAGCTGGCCGTCACCCGCGCCCGGCTCACTGGCGCCCCTGCCATCTTCTGGCTGGACAAGGCCCGCGCCCACGACGCGCAGATGATCGCCAAGGTGGAGACGTACCTTAAGAACCACGACACCAAGGGCCTGGACATCCGCATCCTGACCCCGGACGAGGCCATGAAGGCGTCCTGCGAGCGCATCCGGAAGGGCCTGGACACCATCTCCGTCACCGGCAATGTCCTGCGTGACTACCTCACGGACCTCTTCCCCATCATCGAGTTGGGCACCAGCGCCAAGATGCTCTCCATCGTGCCCCTGCTGGGCGGCGGCGGCCTCTTCGAGACTGGTGCGGGCGGTTCCGCCCCCAAACACGTCCAGCAGTTCCAGAAGGAGGGCTACCTGCGTTGGGATTCCCTGGGCGAGTTCTCGGCCTTCACGGCCTCGCTCGAGCACGTGGCCAACGCCTACAAGAACGCCAAGGCCGGTGTGCTGGCGGAGACCCTCGACCAGGCCGTCGCCAAGTTCCTCGACAACGACAAATCCCCGGCCCGCAAGGTCGGCCAGATCGACAACCGGGGCAGCCACTTCTACCTGGCCCTCTACTGGGCCCAAGCTTTGGCCGCCCAGACCAAGGATGCCGAACTCCAGGCCCGCTTCGCCAAGGTGGCCAGGCAGCTCGGCGACAACGAGGCGAAGATCAACGAGGAGCTGATCGGAACCCAGGGCGGGCCCGTGGACATGGGCGGCTACTACCACCCCGACAAGGCCAAGACCGGCGCGGCCATGCGCCCCAGCCCCACGCTGAACGCCATCATCGACGGCATGGCCTGATCCAGCAGATTTAGACCAAGGCAAGCAGCGGGTGTCGGGACGCAGGGTGTCCCGACACCCGCTGCTTTATGACTTGGCACGGAAAACCCTGGTCAGGGGATGAATATCCTGGTCTAAAAACGCGCAAATTTTCAGTCCCTCCCCAAAACCCGCCATACCAGGGGTAATCCCAACAAACGTGCAATGAGCCGCCATTTCTCCCTGGGGAGGTCAGGCCTCCAGTTCCAACCGGGCTTCCAGATCCAGATCGAACCGCCCGTAGGGGTTGATGTGCTGGGTCAGGAGGGGGCTCAAAGCCCCGAGATCCCTGGGGGTTAGACGCTCGGACAAACCCTCATCCGCGAGGACGCGCTGGATCATTAGTGCGTTGATGTACACGACCGCGTCGGCCATGCCGCTTCATGTCCACGGCATGCTTCACCATGGCGTCGAGCTGTTGTTCGATCAGCTCCCAATCGATGCTTCGAGCTGCAAGCACCAGGTCGAGGTTCGGGTAGGCCTGGCGGTGGTGCCACTCGGTGAGTAGGTTCTGGTCCCAGGCCCCGAACTGTTTGGAATCCGAGGCGCAGGCCGTGGTCCCTTCGCCCCTTATGTGCGGCAGGCGGGCGGCCCAGGTGGCGTCCACCACCTGGGCGATGGCCTGCCGCAGGCCCTCGATGGAGAGGTAGCGGCGGCGCACGTACAAGAGATCCTGAAGCCTGTCCGGAAATCCGCCTCCTTGAGCACGTCCAGGAGGCGGGTGGACGGCCACCGCTGGCCCACCTCCCGCTTCAGACCGACCAGGTTCTCGGAATACCTCACTCACCATCGGAGTGCTTGACCGCACAACAGGAGAAATGGCCGCTCATCGCACGTTTGTTGGGGTTACCCCTACACAGGACCACTTCCTTGTACGGGAAATTCAAATGGGAAGTGGCGATGAAATTCATCCTCAATCATTTTTGCGCATGCCTCAGACCCATATTTTGAAACATCCAGAACGATGTGGAAGTGCTTTGGGTCATGCCAATCGAGACCAGATATTTCTTTGATGAAGGCGGCACGATCTTGGTCGGATGTAATGATCGCTTGCCGAGCAGCATCCTGGTCCGGTGCCTTTCCGCGCCCCACTAACGTCTGAATGCGAAAGGCAAGATCCGAATGAATGCTCACATGAAGGGTGGCGGCTCGATCTCTCAATGTGATGAATCCACCGCGTCCCATCACCACTGAAGGCGCATGCTGCAACAGTTTAAAAATCACCTTGCTCTCAAGGTCGAACAACTCACGACTGTACATTGGGATCTCCATGGGAGCCATGTATGTAGCTTCCGGGGTTCCCATCGCGAAGAGGGGGAAAAGCTTTTCCAGGTACCCCTGATGGTGTTCCTCCAACCTTGCAAGACTGGCCGTGGATTGGCCTATGGCCTCCGAGACCATACGCAAAATTCGGCGGTCACAGAAATGCCACCCCAATAGTCGAGACACGAGGAAACCAACTTCGGTACCCCCACTTCCAAGACTCCGGGAGATCGTGATGGCAGGGAATTGGGACATATCAACCTCCAGTGTGCTTTGAGCGAATATTTAGAAGAAACCAAACCGCGCAGGGAATCTGATCTTGTTCCTATCGCCTACAACCTCATCGTGAGGCGCAGTGCTAGGCCCATGTCTGAGGTGTTCTCATGGTGCGTAATGTTGTTGATATAGCTGAATGTCAGGGTGGAGTGGGTACTAATGCGAATATGCACGCCTAGATCATTGATCACGGAAGGCTTATCCAGGGTCGCCCCCGGTCCCTGGGAAGTTAGCCCATCGTGGTAAACAAGGACAAGGAACGGTCGGGCTCTGGTCCACCCTTGCCATTCCCATCCAATATGACCGGCGATTTGATCCTTGATTAGGAATGGGTTCACCCCATGCCCTCCAATTAAGCTTCGGCGTAGGTAGGCTGCCCCTCCATTGAAGACCTGATCATGTGTCTGTCGCCATTGGAAGGTCAGGCCTGCGCTCGAGTCCCAGTTGGAACGGAACTCACCTTGAATCATCGTTGTAGGAATCTGTAAAACCGCATGGACGCTAAGGGTTAAGTTAGGGTCTTCGTACAAACGGTGGATGATGGCCAGCACTGGGTCTACAGGGCGAAAGCGAACCGGCGACTGGGTGAAATAGGTCACCTGACCCTTCTGAATGATTACCATCGTGAGTTGATTTCGCATGATGGCGTCGCGTCCTGTCTGCTCAAATCCGAGTTTGTGGAAGTCTTCAATCGGCCCATCCAAAAATCCGCCACCGATACTCTGCCAACCCAGGTTAAGCGCCAAATCGGTATTTGGAGTCACACCATATCGAAAACTGAATTCTGTTCGCTGAATCTCGGCATCGAAGAAAAAAACCAAGGGCTCGTTGGGCAATGAGCTGGCGAATTTCGCCGCCCCGGCCTGGTCTATAGAAATGCGACCAGTGTTGTCCCTTCCGAGGCGCTCTTTGATCAGATCTGAAAACTCGAAGGTGTTCGAACGGGTCACCTGAAATGAAAAGCGCCAATGCCCCTGTCCGACCGTTTTCGCACCGATAGGGCGATAGCTAAGCGGGGTCAAATTTAGCGGAAAGAGATCTCGGCTGGATGGGGGCCCCGGATCCAACCACGGATCCTCTGAATTTGCGAAGAGTGGAAGGGCCTGGACCAAGCCCATGTATAGGAGAAGACCCCATCTCTGGATCATTGCCTTCTCCATGAAGGCGAGCGTGATGCTGTGGTTGCGCTCATGACGCAACGCATTGGCCCCAAGGCCACCCTTTTTGCGATTTCTCGAATGGACCATCCCTCGCGGTTGGCAGACACGATGGCCCAGGTTCTCTCCAGTTCGGCCATTTCGAGTCGAAAGGCTGCTCGGGAAAGGCGCTGCTCCAGCCGCTCTCGCCGACGCGATTCCTCATGGAATGCGGCTGGGCTCTTCATTCCCATGTCCTACGCTAGGCTGTTCATCAAAGTGAACGACAGGTGGCGGCTAATCGGGCCTTTGTTGGAATCCCCCCATATGGGCGCCATTCCTGCCGACCGAGATCACAATGTACTTATGGCCGCATGATCTTCATGTCCACGAAAGGCGAATGGGTCGTGAGCCCATCGACTATATGGGCTAGGGCCGCCTTGCAGACCTCGGGATCGCCCTTGAACAAGGTGTAATGTTCGTCGCAGTTCCGGGCGACGACGGCACCTTCTTCGATGCGGAGGGTTCTGATGAACATTAGGTTCACGAGTTCTGCGGCTTGGGTGCGGACCCACATGACTTCCTCCTGTTTGGGGGGTATTCAATCCAGAGACGCTACTTGTTAACTTTCGTATCGGCCTGGAACTGGGGGCGATCGGGCTGCTTCCAGCCACCACCCAGGGCCAGGTAGAGGCGGATGACACTGCGCTGCTGGTCGGAGAGGGCCTCGGCGAAGGAGAGCTCGGCGGAGAAGAGCTGGCGCTGGGCGTCCAGGACCTCGAGGTAAGGGGAGACGCCGCCCTCGAAGCGCATGGTGGCGATGCGTTCAGCCTCCCGCAGGGAGCGGAGCAACTGCTCCTGGGCCGTGACGATCTCCTTGGCCTTGGCCACACCCACGAGGGCGTTGGAGGCGTCCCCCAGGGCCGAAAGGACCGTCTTCTCATAGGAGGCCCTGGCCTGCTCCCAGCGGGCGATGGCGGCCTTGCGCTGGTACCGCAATGCCCCCCCGTGGAAGATGGGGGCCAGGATCCCGCCTCCCGCACTCCAGCTCTGCTGTCCTGAGCTCGTGAGGCCTGCGAGTTCCGGGCTCTGGAATCCGAGGCTGCCGGTGAGACTGAAGCTGGGGAAGAGGTTGGCTGTGGCTACGCCCACCTGGGCGTTGGCAGCCCGGAGCAGCTCCTCCTGCTGCCGGATATCGGGGCGCCGCTCCAGCAGCTCCGAGGGGAGGCCCGGCGCGATGGCTTTGGGGGGGACCGCCTGGAGCGCGATGCCCCGCGGCACTGGCCCCGGCATCCGGCCGAGCAGGAGGTTCATCTGGTTTTCCTGGGTGTGGACGGCCAACTCCAGCTGGGGCACGGCGGTCTCGGCGAGGGCCAGCGCCGAAGCCGCCTGGCTGGTCTCCAGCTTGTCGCCGACACCCCCCAGCACACGGCTCTCCACGAGGGCGAGGGCGTGCTTCCTCACCTCCACGGTGCGCCGCGCGGTCTCGAGCTTCATGTCGAGGGACTGCAGGTTGTAGTAGCCGCTCACCACATCCCCGACCAGGCTGAGGAACACGGCCCGGCGGCCCTGCTCCGAAGCCAGGTATTGGGCCAGGGCGCTTTCCTGGGTGCGGCGGATCCGGCCCCATACGTCCAGCTCCCAGCGGGCCGCGAACCCCGCGGAAAAAGAATCGCCGATGACCGTGTGCGGCCCGGCCCCCGCGGACAGGGCCCTCTGCCGCAGCGCATTCCCGCCGAGGTCGAGGTCCGGTCCCAGGCGGTTGATGCCGGCCAGCGCCCTGGCCTCCTCCATGCGGCTGACGGCCATCCGGAGGTCCTGGTTCTTCTCCAGTGCCTCGACGACGAGTCCCTTCAGCACTGGATCATCGTTGACGATCTCCCACCAGCCCAGGTCGGCCGATAGGGCCTCATTGCTGATGGCTGGCTGGACTGGATAGGCGGCCGGGACCGTCATGCCCGGACGGCGGAATTGGGGTCCCAGGGCGCAGCCGGTGGAGAGGGCCAGTCCCGCCAGGCCGGCGGTCCAGGCTTGGAGTCGCTTGGGCATCAGTGCCTCCCTTCGCTGTCCAGGGATTCGTCGGGCTCGGTGGCATCCGGATCAGGTGCCTTCTTCCCGAAGCGATCCACGAGCACATAGAGGGCGGGAATGAATGACACCCCGAAGACGGTGGCCACGAACATGCCCACGCAGACCGTGAGGCCCATGACTTTGCGGGCCTCGGCCATGGCGCCCGAGGCCATCACCAGGGGCAGCACGCCCAGGATGAAGGCGAAGGCGGTCATGAGGATGGGCCGGAAGCGCAGCTTCGCGGCCTCGAGGGCTGCTTGGGTGACGGTGAGCCCTGCCTCCCGCCGCATTTTGGCGAATTCCACGATGAGGATGGCGTTCTTCGCGGCCAGACCGATCAATGTGATCATGCCGATCTGGGCGAAGACATTGTTGACGTAGCTGCCGCCCCAGACCTGGGGCAGCAGGGTGCGAAGCAGCCACAGGCCGAGCATGGCGCCGAAGACCGCGAAGGGCGTTCCCAGGAGCACGCTGAAGGGCAGGGACCAGCTTTCGTACTGGGCCGCCAGGATCAGGAACACGAAGACGAGGGCCATCAGGAAGACGACCCCGCCGGTGCCGGCGGCCTTCTTCTCCTGGTAGGAGAGGTTGGACCACTCGTAGCCCCAACCCTGGGGCAGCACCTTCTCCGCCGTTTCCTCCAGGGCCCGGTGGGCGTCGTCGGAGCTGTAGCCCGCCGCCGGGGAACCGGTGATCTCCGCCGCCCGGAAGAGGTTGAACCGGTTGGTGAAGCTCGGCCCCTGGGTGTCCTTCATGGTGACGAGGGTGTCCAGCGGGATCATCTGCCCCTCGCCGCTCCGCACGAAGAACTGGCTCAGGGACTTCGGCGAGGTCCTGAACTCGGGCTCGGCTTGGAGATACACGCGGTAGACGCGGCCGAACCGGTTGAAGTCGTTGATGTAGGAGCTGCCCAGCAGCGCGCCCATGGTGCGGTTCACTTCCTGGATGGGCACGCCCAGCTTCTGGGCCTTCTCGATGTCGATGTCCGCGAAGATCTGTGGCTCGGAGGCGCGGAAGAAGGTGGCGATGCGGCCGATCTCCGGGCGCTTCCGGGCCTCCGCGATGAACTTGTCGGCCATGGCGGCCAGGGCCTCGGGGGTGCTGCCCGAGCGGTCCTGCAGCATGAGTGTGAAGCCGGCGCTAGAGCCCAGCCCGCGGATGGGGGGCGGTCCGAAGGCGAAGACCTGGGCTTCGGGGATCTTCTGGTAGAACTCCTGGTTCAGCTGCTGCATGACCTGGTCGAGCCGCTGCTTGACGCTGCCGCGCTCATCCCAGGGTTTCAAGGCCACGAAGCTGAGACCCGTGTTGGGCGAGACGGTGCCCGTAAGCACGCTCCGGCCCGAAGAGGCCGTGTAGTTCTTGATCGCTGGGTTCTTCGCCAGCACCTTCTCCACCTTGCGCAGCACCGCTTCGGTGCGCTCCAGGGAGGCCGCGTCCGGCAGCTGGACGTTGATCAGGAAGTAGCCGTTGTCCTCGTTGGGAAGGAAGCCTGTCGGCACCCATTTGAGGAGCCCGCCCGACAGGAGCACCAGGGCCCCCACGACCAGGAGGCTGCGCGCGCCCTTGCGGATGAGGAGGTGGGTGACGGTGAGGTAGCGGTCCGTGCCGATGCCGAAGATCCGGTTGAACCAGGCGTAGAAGGGATCGAGGAAGTGCTTCTCGTCCGGCTTTCGGGCCCGCAGGAACTTCGAGGCCAGGGCGGGGCTCAAGGTGAGGGCGCTGATGGCGGAGAAGGCGACGGAGATGGCGATGGTCACGGCGAACTGCTGATAGAGCCGCCCCGTGATGCCGCCCATGAAGGCCACCGGGACGAAGACCGAGATGAGGATGAGGGCGATGGCGACCACGGGGCCGGTCACTTCCTTCATGGCCTGGGCCGTGGCCTCGCGGGGGCTCATGCCCTGCTCGATGTGGTGCATGACCGCTTCCACCACCACGATGGAGTCATCCACCACGATGCCGATGGCCAGCACGAGGCCCAGGAGCGAGAGCACATTGATGGAGAAGCCCACAAGGGGGAACACCGCGAAGGTGGCGATGAGCGACACCGGCACCGTGATGAGGGGGATCAGCGTGGCCCGCCAGTTCTGGAGGAAGACGAAGACCACCAGGATCACCAGCAGCACGGCTTCGAGCAGGGTGATCAGGATTTCGTGGATGCCGGCGCTGATGGCCTCGGTCGTGTCCAGCACCGTCTGGTATTCCATGTCCCTGGGGAATCCGGGTGCGACTTCGGCCATGGCCTTCTCGACGGCGTCCCGCACATCCAGGGCGTTGGACCCCGGGGCCTGGTAGACGGCCAGCAGCGCGGAGGGCTTGCCGTTGATCCGGCCCGTGGACATGTAGTTGAGGCTGCCGAGTTCCACCCGGGCCACGTCACGCAGACGGACCTGGCTGCCGTCCGGGTTCGAGCGCACGATGATGGCGCCGAACTCGTCCGCCGTGGCCAGGCGGCCTTGGGTCTTGACGGTGTAGGTGAAGGCCGTGCCCGCGGGCGCGGGCGGTCCGCCCAGCTGGCCGGCGGGGGTGATGTCGTTCTGCGCGGAGATGGCGGCGAGCAGGTCGCTCACCGTGAGCCCCAGGGTCATCAGGCGGTCGGGCTTCACCCAGACCCGCATGGAGTAGTCCGTGCCGCCCAGCACGCCGATCTCGCCCACGCCGTTCACGCGGGTGAGGCGGTCCTGGATGTTGATGCTGGCGTAGTTGGTGAGGAAGGTGTTGTTCCAGGTGCCGTTGGGAGAGGTGAGGGCGAGGATCAGCACCGGCAGGGAGGTGGATTTCTTGGTGTTGACGCCGTACTGCTTCACGGCGGCGGGGAGGGCGGCGTTGGCCTGGGCCACCCGGTTCTGCACCAGCATGGTGGAGGTGTCGAGGTTGGCGCCCACCTCGAAGGTCACTTCCGTCTTGAGGGTGCCGTCGTTGCCGTTGGTGGACTTGAGGTAGAGCATGTTGTCCACGCCGTTGAGCTGCTGCTCGATGGGCGTGGCCACGGCCTTCTCCACGTCCTGGGCGGCGGCGCCCGTGAAGGTGGTGGAGACGATGATGTTGGGCGGCGAGATGTCCGGGTACTGGGCGATGGGCAGGCCCTTCAGGGCGACCAGGCCGACGATCACCATGAGGATGGCCATGACCATCGCGAGGATGGGCCGGCGGATGAAGATGTTCCCCATGGCTCAGTTCCCTCCGGCCTTGGCGAAGGGTTTGGTGGTCACCGCGGCGCCCCGCTTGATCTGCTGCAGACCCTCGACCACCACGGTCTCGTTCGGCTTGAGCCCATCGATCACCACCCAGTCCTCCCCCTGGCGCGGGCCCATCTTCACCGGGCGAACCTGGACCTTGCCGCCCTCCACCACGGCCACCTGGTAGGCGCCCTGGACCTCCTGGACAGCCCGCTGGGGCACGAGCACGGCGTCCTTGAGGGTCTCGTAGTTGAAGCGGACCTTCACGAACTGGCCGGGGCGGAGCCGGTGATCGGAATTGGCGAACACGGCGCGCACGGAGATCGTGCCGGTGCGGGGATCGATGCCCCGCTGCACGGCGTCGAACCGGCCCTTCAGGGGGTAGACACTGCCATCAGAGAGGATCAGTTCCGCGCTGGGGGCGTCCTTGCCCTCCATGGGCCGGCTGCCGCCGAGGCTGTGCTCGGCCAGTTTCAGGTAGTCGCCCTCCTGCATGCCCACGATCACATGGATGGGATCCACGTTGGAGACCGTGGTGAGCAGTGTCGAGTCTCCACGGCCCACGAGGTTGCCCGGTTTCACCTTGGCGAAGTCCGCCAGGCCCGAGGTGGGGGCC
>CAVPLE010000136.1:0-18774 GCA_963705865.1 uncultured Holophagaceae bacterium
TCAATGAGGCTGGAGGCGTACTTGTCCGCGGGCGCATTCATGCGGAAGACGTACTTGAGGCCCTGGCGCGTGATCTCCTCCTTGGCCGCGGCAGGGATCAGCAGGGGCACACGGTACTTCTCCGCCAGCTTGGCCACGGCATTGGAGCAGGCCGAGGTGTAGGGGCCCACCACGCCCACGACGTTGTCGCGGGTGGCCAACTTCTCCATGGCGCTCATGGAGATCTGTGGCTTGCCCGTGTCGTCCTCCCAGACGAGCTGCAGATTGATGCCCTTCTTCTTAAGGTCCTCTTCCGCGAGCTTGATGCCGTTGGTGATGTGCTCCCCGATGGGGGCTTCGGGGCCGCTCATGGAATTGATGACGCCGATCTTCTGCGCCAGGAGACACGGAGAGAGGGCGAGAACGGCGCCCAGGGCCAAGAGGTGCTTTCGCATGGCAGCTCCAGTGCAAGAGAGTTGGGGGTGGATGGTGTCCGTCATTCTACGCTTTGGAGCCTTGAAAATCACCCTGCGAACCCCAAATATCACCCATGCCTCGATTATCTGTGGCGTCTGTCACACAAGGCTTTCGGCTTCCCCAAGAGGCATGCCAATCGCTTGCCAATTCGAAGTCTTCACTCCACTCCCAGAGGAAAGAACCAGGGCTGGACGAACATCTCTTCGATCCACCTGGATCCCCCGATTCAGCCGCACCCACTGAGCGGTCACCACCTGATGGGTAACCCAAGAATCAAAGGGCCCTTCCCGTCGAACAAAAAAACGGGCGCAAAGCGCCCGTTTTTGGGAAGAAGCAAGGATTTAGAACGAGAACCGGAGACCTGCGCCGAAAGCCTTCGGATCGGCACCGGCTTTGACTTGACCGGCAGTGCCGATGGCACCGACGTTGAAGTTGACAGCCGACTGAGCCTCGTTGGTGATGGCCGCGTAGAGCACGTACAGCTGGGTGTTCTTGAAGAGGTTGTAACCGTACCGGGCGGCGATGGAACTCGCGCCGGAATCCGCTTCAGCATAAGCACCAGTGGCAGGGAGATTGGTTCCCGTGTGCTTGGGGGCGGACTGGTAGTTCACCATGAACTCGTGCAGGCCCACGACCTGCTTGACCCCGACATAGAAGGAATTCTGCTTCATTTCGAAGCTGGTGGCGCCAACGGTGGTGGGCAGAAGCGTCGCCTTGCTCATGTTGTACATCGCGCTGACGCTGGTGCCGGTGGAGAATTTGATCCCGGCGAAGAGCGCATCGGATTTGTTGGTTTCCGAAGCGAAGCCGCCGAAGGTGACGTCCTTCAGGTCGGTGTGGACGTAGGTGACATGGAAGAGCTTGTTTTCGTAGCGGGCCAGGACATCCCAGCCTCCGGGGTCGACCTGACCATTTTCGACCGCCTTGGTGGTGTTCGGAATGTAGGTGACGGCCGCAGAGAAGCCACTGAAGTCAGGAGTCGTGTACATGATCGAGGGGTAGCGCTGGAACCAGTTCTTCCCCGCTCCGGCGTAGCCGAACACCTCATAGCTGGCCGTGACGCCCGTGGAGCCGGGGGCCAGATCAGCCTTGGCGGTCGCGCCACGGAAGCCCGTGGTCATGTAACCCGCCTTCAGGGTGCCCCAGTCGCCCGTCATGCCGAGGAACGTATCCCGGCGGCCCCCAAACATGCTGGTGCTGCTGCCATTCAGGCCGGCGGTCGTGACGGTCGTTCCGGTGGCGCTGGTGGCCGGAGCGTTGATGCCGGCATACTCGTTGTTCCCCAGGTCGATGTAGGTTTCGAACTGGTAGATGACAGCATTGCCGTTGCCCACGTCGTACTTGCCCTTGACGCCGAGCAGGGAACTGTTGGCGTTCAGCCGGATACGGCTGGGGATGTCATTCCCCACGGCACCAGCGGTGGCGCCGGTGGCCGAGACTGATTCAGCAGACAGGTCGGCGACACCGTAAACCGTTGGGCCGGACTGCGCGAAGGCAGTGCCAGCGACAAGCGCGGCGGCAACCAGCGTGATGTATTTCTTATGCATTTGGGCTCCTAGTGAGGGAGGGTTGGGAGGGATTGAGTGGTTGAGGGGCTGGAAGGAAGGAGTGATGGATTCAGGTCTGACCACCAGATGTCTGGGACATCAATCGCTCGGAATCTGGAGTTGGATCGAACGGATTCAAGCTAAACGGGGGAACTCTTTGCGTCTATTGAAAATGATCTAAAAGTTCCGATGGTTGTGATGATGGACACAAAGGTGTGGCAACACCTCGCCTGCCCTCCAACGGGCAGCTATGCGGGGCACCCGTGCGAGGCACGACCAAACCGCCCTGGTTCTTGTGAAGAACCGTGACAAGGCTGGTGAAATCAAGACCTTCTTAATCGCGCATGCAGGGTGGAAAACCGGGATCGAACCGCTCTGGCATGAATTCACCTTCCTGGCACACGACCGGACCAGGGTCTTCGCGTCCATGTCACAGGGAACCGGGAACCTTTCTCCCATCGGCCTGTCGGCCCTCTAGGAGACTCCATGAAGCGCACCCGCAATCTCGGCCTGGCCGTCCTCGCCCTCGCGGCCCTGCCCGCCTCCGCGCAGACGGCGAAGATCGGCGGCGACATCCAGCTCTGGTACACGCAGATGATGGACAGCAACCTCCGGTACAACAGCGCCGCTCCTGGCGGGTACTACAACCTCCGCAGCGAGTTCAAGGAGAACACGTTCGCCATCCGCCGCTCTGAGATCAAGATCTCCGGCAACGTGGCCGAGGACGTGGACTACGAAGTGATGTTCGACCCCTCCATCTCCACGGGGACGTCGAATCCCATCATCCTCCAGGACGCCTTCGTGGTCTGGAAGCCCATCGCCGGCATCGACGTGAAGGCCGGCCAGTTCAAGAACCTCCAGACCTACGAGGGCGTGACCAGCTCCACAGAACTGCTCTTTGCCGAGCGCAGCCAGCTGGGGCGGATGTTTGGCGACAAGCGCGACCGTGGCTTGGCCCTCGGCTTCTCCTACGGCGACCCCAAGGGCTTCGCCGGCAAGGTCACCGCGGCCGTCTTCAACGGCATGAACGACGCGACCTCCGGCAAGACCAACGACACCAACGCCCAGAAGGACTTCGTCCTCCGCCTGGACTTCAGCCTCGGCCAGGCGCACAAGTTCGGCGCCTACACCCTGCAGGGAACCACGGACGTGGCGGACAAGGGCACCCCTTCCACCGCCATCGCAGCCAACCCCGGTGGGGTCTGGCCCAGCCAGGCCGCCATCTACGACAACAAGGACAAGACCACCAACCTGGGCGCCTTCTATGCCTACCAGGATGGCACCTGGACCTTCACCGCAGAGTACATGACCGGGCTGCTCGGCCGCCGCTTCGCCTCCCTCGCCGCCACCGCGCCCGTGGTGAAGCGCGAACACCTGGATCAGAAGTTCACGGGCTACTACGTGACGGGCGGCTACAGCTTCGGCCCCCACAGCTTCCTGGCCCGCTACGACTTGATGAACCTCAACAGCGGAGACGACTGGTACACGGCCACGGACCCCTACACCACGAACGTGGCCACCGGCCTGCCCACCAGCACCGACTACAGCCCCAAGTACACCGAGGTCACCGTTGGCTACACCTACGCCTGGATTCCCAAGAAGGTGAAGGCGGCCAACTTCAAGCTGAACTACATCGCCCGCAGCAAGAATTTCCTCAAGCCCTTCGGCACTGAGACCGGCGAGCAGGGCGGCAATACTGTCGTCGCCGCGCTACTGGTCGCCTTCTGATCCACCGGAAGCCGTAATCCAGAGAAAGGCCCCCGGACCATCCGGGGGCTTTTTCGTGTCGTTCATGGTAGGACCGTCCCTCGAAAAACCCGGGCGCGATGGCGATCCAGGCCTCGGTGATCGAGTCGCCGAAAAAGACCACGCGATGCTCCTCGGGCCGCGGAGCTCCGAGGCGGGCGTTCGCTTCGCGGTACCGTTTGAGGCCGGCCCAGTCGGGCGATGCGTCCTCCCTGTGTTCCGGCCCCGAGACCTTGCGGGCGGGCTCTGGAGAGGTCGGGGGCAGGACCGCCTGCGCCCGGGATGGCATCAGGCCGAGGGCAAGGCACAGCCACGACGACAATCGTTTCATGAAGACCTCCTCCCGAGCGGGTGGGCACGCCCCCGGGACCAAGTCTCACCCCAGGGAGGCTCCGTTGGATCGGATGATCCCGGAATAGAACCGGGCGCTGGCCTTTGGCGTCCGGCGTTGGGTCTCGAAATCGACGTGTACGATCCCGAACCGCTTGGAATACCCGAACGACCACTCGAAGTTGTCGAGCAGGGACCACGCGAAGTAGCCCTTCACGGCCACGCCGAGGCGAATGGCCTCCCGCACGGCCGCGAGGTGGTTCCGGTAGTAGTCCACGCGGAGCGGATCCTGCAGGTCCGCCGGTGCGACCGGTGGATCCGCGAAGGCCGCCCCGTTCTCGTTGACGTAGATCGGGATGTCGCCGTACTGCCGCCGGAGGCCCAGGAGGGTATCCGTGAGTCCCTGCGGGAACACTTCCCAATCCATCTCCGTGCGCAGGTTCTTCGGGTGGGGCACGGCGCTCCAGCGGCCGAAGGACGCGCCCGGATCGTGGCGGACGATGCTCCGGGTGTAGTAGTTGAGGCCGACGTAGTCGATGGGTTCCCGGATGAGGTTGAAATCCGCCTCCGGGAACCGCGGCCACGCCTTCCCGAAGACCTCCTCCAGTTCGGCCGGATAGCGTCCGAGGAAGACAGGATCCAGGTACTGGCGGTTCATGTAGGCATCCGCGCGGCGGGCGGCCGCCAGGTCCTCCGGATGGTCCGAGGCCGGATACTTGGGTTCAATGTTGACCACCAGTCCGACCTTGCGGGCGCCCGCGGCCCGGCAGGCGCGCACACCCAGGCTATGGGCGCGGAGCAGGTTGTGCGATACGACGGGCACTTCCCGGAAGTCGGAGTGCCCCGGCGGGTGCGCGCCGTTCAGGTACCCCTGGTCCGCCACCACCCAGGGCTCATTCAGGGTCGCCCAGTGCTCCACGCGGTCCGCGAGCATCCCGCAGGCGATCCGTGCGTAGTCCGCGAACCAGTGGGCCACGTCCGGGTTGAGCCATCCCCCCAGGGCATCCAGGGCGGCGGGCAGATCCCAGTGGTACAGGGTGACCATGGGGCGGATGCCTGCCTCCAGGAGCCCGTCCACCAGGCGGCTGTAGAAGTCCAGTCCGCGCGGGTTGAGGCGTCCCCGGCCCTCGGGCAGGATCCGGCTCCACGAGATGCTGAAGCGGTAGGCCTTGATCCCGAGGCCGCGCATCAGCGCGATGTCCTCCGGCCAGCGGTGGTAGTGGTCGCAGGCGACATCCCCCCCTGGCGCCAGATGGGCGCCCTTCCCTCCCTCGTGGCAGAACTGGTGCCAGTTGCTGGGACCGGCGCCATCCGCCAGGGGCGAGCCCTCGATCTGGTAGGCGGAGGTCGAGGCGCCCCAAAGGAAATCCGCAGGAAAGGCCGTCATCGGGTGTGTCTCCTCTTGCTCTCGGGAAGCCGGTCCATGGCCTCAGGCTCCCATCAGGACCTTCACGGCGTACGTGCCGCCATCGCTCCGCAGGGGGATCAGGATCTCCTCCTGGCCCGGCGCCAGTGGCTCGCCGTCCAGGGTGGCCTCCAGCATGCCTGCGGGACGGGTGCGATCCCGCTCGATGCGGATCTTGTAGACCGCCTGGGAGGCCGGATCCCGGTAGCGGAGGGTGGCATGGTTCCAGGCCGATGGCAGGCGGGGCCTGAGGCGGATCGAATGGCCCTCGTGCAGGTGGAAGCCCAGCACGTCCTCCACGGCCACGCGGTACATCCAGCCCGCGGAGCCGGTGTACCAGGTCCATCCCCCGCGTCCGACCAGGGGCGCCACGCCGTAGACGTCGGCGGCCACCACGTAGGGCTCGGTCTGGTAGGTGGCGACCCCCTCAGGGCTTCCGCCATGGGTGGCCGGGCTCAACATGGCCAGCAGCGTGGCGGCGCGGTCCGTCCGTCCGGATTCAGCCACGGCCTTGACCGCCCACAGGACGCCATGGGTGTACTGGCCACCATTCTCGCGGACCCCGGGAATGTAGCCCTTGATGTAGCCGGGGTCGTGCTCGCAGACGTCGAAGGCCGGCGTCAGCAGCCGGATCATGCCGGACTCGTCGTCGATGAGGTGCTTTTCCATCGC
Organism: uncultured Holophagaceae bacterium; assembly: GCA_963705865.1. GTDB lineage: Bacteria > Acidobacteriota > Holophagae > Holophagales > Holophagaceae > Geothrix. The sequence goes on from CAVPLE010000136.1 coordinate 6,157, forward strand.
CTCCATGGCCTTCCGCGCCCGGGCTTCGGGAACGGCCTTGGAGATGACGGCCCAGGCCTGGGAGAGGCAGTCGATGCGGCATTCATCATTCGCGGCCGAGCCGAGCGGCGTCCCGTCGTCGTAGTAGGCCCGGCGGTACCACTCGCCGTCCCAGCCCGTCTCGTCCAGCGCCCGTGCCAGCCGGTCCTTCAGCGAGGCGTAGCGCGCCGCCCGCGGCCCGTCGCCCCTCCGCTCACAGAGGGGGACGAAGGAGGACAGGATCGTGTAGAGGAAGAAGCCGAGCCAGACGCTCTCGCCCTTCCCGCCCCGGCCGACGCGGTTCATCCCGTCGTTCCAGTCGCCGCAGCCCATGAGGGGCAGGCCATGCGCCCCCATGAGTCCGAGCGAACGGTCCAGGGCCCGGCAGCAGTGCTCGTACAGGTCCCCCCGCTCGCCGGAATCCTCCGGAGTCAGGTAGGTCTCGTCCTCGTCGGGCCCCAGGAGCCGGGCGCGCAGGTACGGCACCTGCTCCGACAGGACGTCCCAGTCGCCGGTGCTCTGGAGGTAGAAGGCCGTCACGTACGGGAGCCAGAGCAGGTCGTCGGAGAACTTGGTGCGGATGCCCTGCTCGATGGGGGGATGCCACCAGTGGAGCACGTCGCCTTCGGCGAACTGATGGGCCGCGTGGAGGAGGATCTGGCGGCGGGTCAGGTCGGGGACCAGATAGAGCAGGGCGCAGGAATCCTGGAGCTGGTCCCGGAACCCGAAGGCCCCGCCGGACTGGTAGTAGGCGGTGCGGCCCCACATGCGGCAGGAAAGGTTCTGGTAGGGCAGCCAGCCGTTCACCATCAGGTCGATGGCCGGCTCGGGGGTCTGGATCTGGAGGCCGGACACGGTGCCCCGCCAGAAGGCGCGGACCTCGGCGAGGGCGGACCCGGCCATCACCGCCTCGGAGTACTTCCGGATGAGGTGCCGGGCGGCCTCCTGGTCCGCCGCCTCCCCGAACACAATGAAGCATTCCCGGGTTTCCCCGGGCTCCAGCTCCAACTCCACCTGGAAGGCGAAGCAGGGGTCCTGGGCGGGCCCGGCGGCGTCATCCAGCACGGACCGGTCGAGGACGGCTTCGGGCCGCTCCAGGCTGCCGTGCCGGCCGAGGAAGCTCTCGCGATCTGTCGTGAAGGATCGCGGACCCGCCTCCGGCGTCATGGCCGCGAAGGCCACCTGTCCGCCGAGCAGGCTGGGCGAGACGTTCCAGGCGAACAGGGACTTGCCCTCGGCTAGGGTGTCCACCAGGCCAGCCGTCCGCTCCGGGGTCTCGCCCTCGACCAGGTGGGCGTACCAGAACAGGGAGAGCTTGCGACGCCGTGAGCCGGCGTTGCGCAGCTTGACGCGGGTCAGCTTCAGGGATTCCTGGAGGGGGACGAAGGCGATGACCTCCTGCTCCAGATCCTTCGCCACGCTCTCCCAGCAGGTATAGCCGAAGCCGTGCCGCACGGTGTAGGAAAGCCCCTTCCCGGCTGGGCCCGGCGTGGGGGACCAGTACTCCCGGGCCTCCTCGTCACGCAGGTAGAGGGCTTCGGGAAGCGGATCCCCCACGGGGTCGTTCAGCCATGGCGTGAGGCGGTGGAGCCGGCTGTTCCGGTTCCAGGTGCAGGAAACGCCTCGCTCGGTGGCGAGGAATCCGAAGTGTTCATTGGCGATGACGTTGGACCAGGGCATCGGCGGCAGGTCCGGCTGGCCGTCCACGAGGGGCCCGACCTGGAGGATGTATTCCTGGCCATCCAGCGAGAACCCGCCCCGACCGTTGTTCAGGATGGTCTGGGCCGGAGCCTGGGTTTTCGCGGCGCCATCCCCCAGGGGATGGAACCCTGGGGTCGGTGGGGGGGGATCCGCCTCCTCGCGGAGGCTCGAGGGACGTCGCCGAGAACCAGCCTCGCGTGCCGCAGCAGCGACAGCCGGGCCTCGGGAGGCAGCCGGTCCGCGTTGATGAAGACGCACCGTTCCGGTTCTCCCGCTCCCTTGAGAAGGCCGGCCCACCGCTTCTCGTCGAACCCGCCGGATCCCAGGAAGGCGACCTGGGCCTGGAAGCCGAGGCAGGTCCAGTAGGCATGGGCGCACAGCACCTCGTCCACCACGGCGGCATCACCGGTCCCGGAGACGGGCACGACCAGGAGGCGAGGATCCGCCGAGCCCCCCAGGAGGCCCCAGGGTGCCGGCAGCATCGTCCCGGGAGCCGTGCCGCCTTCCTGGCGGTACGGTCGCTTCCCGCCATACATCAGGTCCACGGCGACCTGGGTGAAGGACAGGGATGCCTCCCGGGAGACGCCAAGGCCCTCCCGGTCCTTCCTCGCCTTTTCCTCGGAGGCCAGGAAGGCCCGCCGCACGGAATCCGCCGCCGAATACCGCGCGCAGATCTCCATGGCCTCTTCCCGGGAATCCGCATACCCCAGGCCGAAGGCGAGCGTCAGGCTCTCGCCCGGCTGGAGCGTCACCACGCTGCGCAGGGCCAGGACGGGATCCAGAACGTTGCCGATGCCGCCGGACAGGGGTCCCTCCTGGGCCGTGAGCGCCTGCGGCTCGGCCACGGTGCGCCCTCGCCCCAGGAACCGGGCGCGGTCCGATTCGAAGGAAACGGGACCCGAAGCGGCCTGGCCCAGCCAGTGGAACATCCAGCGCGGGGCCTCGTTCCCGCCCCGCGGGCGACGCCGGGCCAGAAGGGCGCGGGCCGGCGCAGACCATTCGGTCTGCACGAACAGCTTCGAGAACGCGGGATGCGCCGCGTCGGCCTCGCGATGGTTGAGGACGGCCTCCAGATAGCTCGTCACCTCGATCCGGCGCGGAACCGCCAGGAGGTTCCGGAGGGTGAGGCGCCTCAATTCGGCATTCCGGTCCGGGACGACCGCAACTTCCAGGATGGATTCGATGCCCTCGTCCCGGCGGGTGATGGCGGCCCGCCCATCGGAGAAGGCGGCCTCGTAGTGGTCGGGGGCCTTCCGCACTGGCTGGTGCCCGGCGGACCAGAGCAGGTCCCGGTCCAGGTCGCGAAGGTAGACGAACATTCCGTCCGCATCCTCGACCCTGTCCCCCCGCCAACGGGTCAGGGCCTGACCGGAACACTCGGAGAATCCGGATCCGGCCGCGGTGAGCAGGACCCGGTACTGCCCGTTGGAAAGCAGGTGCCCCAATGGCCCCGCGGACCGGAGCCCCTCCCAGGAGACCGTTCCGCCCTCGTTCGGGCCATGTTTGATGCGCGTCATAACATCCTCTTTAAGGCTTGGAGTGGATCCCGTCGGATTCCGCTCATCGTTCCAAAACCACCTTCGCGGGAAGCTGCCGGATGACCACTTCCGTTCCCGGCTTTTCTCCGAGTGGCAGGCCATTCATGGTCGCCTTGCTGAAGGTCCCATCCAAGGGCCACCGGAGGACCAGCCCTCCCGGCGGCGGATCGAGCCTCCCGGAGAGTTCGTAGGTGACCCGCTCCCCTTCCGCCTTCCCCCGGAGGTTGATCTCGCCCGAGGGAACCCTCAAACCAGTGACGGCGACACCGTCCGGGCTGCGCAACCATGCCTCGCTCAGGCCCGCCCCCACCACCAGGGACTGGTCCTGTTCCCGCTCGTAGGCGAAGAGCGCAAGCATCGAGCGGATGAAATCGGACCCCACCCACGCGTGGGGCAGGTCGCCCAGGAACACCGGCGAGCGGAGGTCGCGCTGGACCACCTCCGGCCACTGGTTCCAGCCCCTGGGACGGAGATCGTTCAGGTAGAACTGTATCAATTCGTGAGCCCGGTCCACCCAGCCGAGCTGGATGAAGGTCCCGATGAGCCTCGTTTCGTAGGGCGTGTAGCGGTCCCCCTGGCCACGACCGTCCCGCCGCTCCCGGAACTGCTGGTAGAAGGCTCCGAACGTGCTTTCCACGGCCTCCCTGGGGAGGGAGGCCAGTTCCCCGCCGGGCGCTACGCCGATCGTCGTGGAGGTCGCATCGAAGTCGCCCAGCTCCGCACAGCCGGGGATGTAGCTGATCCCGTGCCGATCCATGCTCCGCCGGATGGAGGCCAGGAAGTCGGACCGGAACCGGTCGCGCGCGGCGCCGTAGGTCTTCTGGAGATCCTTCTCCCCAGCCATCCCGGCCAGGTCGACGGCATCCTTGAGCCCCCGCAAGGTGAAGAAGTCATCCCAATAGGAGTGGACGGGTTTGGCGGAGTACCCTTCGTGGCTGATCGACTCGGGGACGAGGCCGTAGAAGAGCGCCTTCTCTCCGGACTGGAACTCCGGGGTGCGTCGCTGCCGGGTGAGGAAGTCGATGTAGTCCCACGCCTTCCGGACCTGCGGCCAGGTCCTCTTGAGGAGCTCCTGGTCATGCCTGAACCGCTCGTACTCGGCCACCAGGTAGATGAACTCGCCATGGCTGTCGTTCTCCGGAACCGGATCCGCGCCGCGTCCGTCGACGACGCAAGGAACCTTGCCGTTCGCGAAGAGGTTCGGGGCGTACCAATCGATGAAATCCCGCACCTCCTCCGGATGGCCCAGGCGCAGGAGGCCTGCCGAGATCAAGGCGCCATCGCGGATCCAGGACCGCGCGTAGGAGCGCGTCCCCGGCTGGAGAGCCGGTCCCCGGCGGCTGATCAGGATGTGCGCGAGGCAGGTCCGGAGGGTGCCGGCCACCGCCTGGTCCGGGATCTGGAAGACCACCCGGTTCAGCTTCTCCTCCCAGGACTGGATGGTCCGGGCGAGATCATGGCTGAAGTCCATGGAACCGACTGAGGCGCCGGTCCCCGGAGGGAGGGGGATGTCCACGAAGATGTCCCTGGACTGGCCTGGTTCGAGGTCCAGGTCGTAGCGCAGAGCGCCGGAGGCGTACCCGATCGGATCCTCCGCCTGCCTGGCGGGCGGGAGCGCACCGCGATGGAGGAATTCGATGATGGGACCCTGGTCGAAGGTGGCTGCGCCGAACCCGTTGGGAGGGCTGATGGGAACCAGCGCGGCCTTCCGGTTGACGGTGATCGAGCCGCCCCGGAGCCCCAGGTCGTGGATCTCCGCCACTCCGCCGGGCGTGCCCAGGAATTGGGTGGGAGGGTTGACCTGGAACGGGCGCAGGGCCAGGAAGAGGGTCATCTTTCTGCGCTCGCGACTGCCGTTGGAGACGCGGTACCGGCATCGGAGGACGGGCGCCTCTGCCGGTCCCGAGCCGAAGGAGGTGATCTGGAGGGACTGCTCCCCCACCTTCCAGCTCACCGTGGGGATGGGAAGGTAGTCCTTCTCGAGGGACTGGGCGATCTCGGCATCGCTCCAGCGGAGGAGCTTCCCACCGCTCCACAGGAAGGGCTCGATGGAAATGCCGCCGCGACCCGCCTCGATGGCCCCGTCTTCGCCCAGGAGCCCCGTGTCGAGGCCGCCGTCCACACCCACGATGGTCCAGTAGGACTGCTCGCCGAGGAAGCAGCGCGGATAGTCTCCCCGGGGCGCGGCCTTCGCCACGGATTCGAAAAAAGCGTTGGGGGTGGCGGCGAACCCTAGCGGCTGCACCGCCAGGGCACGGATGCCCCAGCCGCGATGGCGGCTCGTGCGCGCGCAGGCGATCCTCAGGAACCGGCCTTCGGATTCGGGAAGCGCCAGGAACCTTCTTCCCCCGCTCCCCCCACGCACCTTCCTGAGCAGGTTCCACGCGCGTCCGTCATTGGAGACCTGGATCGCGTAGTCGGTGGCGAAATCATCCTCGTCCCAGTCGATGACCAGGCCCCCGAATTCCCTCGGGATCCTGAAATCCAGCCGGTACCACCCGCCTTCCTTCGAGGTCCGCCAGGCCGTGTCCCCGCGCCCGTCCATGGCCAGGGCCGGCGGATGCGCCGCGAGGGAAGTGGACGCGCTCGGCACGGGAACCTGGTCGTAGGGAACCTCGGGAGGCAGGTCGCGGATCGTCAGACCGGCGATGTCGACATGTCCTGCCCCGCCCTTGCCGGCCGTGATCGCCAGTTCGATCCATCCGATCGACCTGGGGTCCCCGCCCCCGGCGGGTCCCCAGGCGAACGACAGGTGCCGCTTCTTCAGGACCACCTTCGTCCACTGGGACGGTGATTCGAAATCCCGCTTGTTGACCCACCAGACGTTGTCTCCGCCCGGATCCACCAGCTTGAACTCGAGGTTGTTGGAGGGGCCCTCGCCCCGGAGCCAGAAGGAGATCTCGTAGTTCGCGGGGAGGTCCACGGGGAATGTCCGGCGGGCTGCGGCGTAGCCCGCCCCGCCATGGAAATCGAACGTCATCCGCAAGCCCGGGTTCCCGCCACGACCCGGCACCTGGGCCAGAACCAGTCCCACGCCATCCGAGGGCGCCGCCTTCCAGGCGCGGAGGTCCCCGAAGCGACCAGGCGCCCGCCCGGAGTCCGCAGCCAGGACGGGTACGGACAGGCAGAGCGCCATGAGCATTCGCAGGAATGGCCGTTTCATCTTTGCGATCCTCCGAGCGGTTCGTGGCCGCAGATCGGTGGTAACACCGTGAAAAAGGCGGGCGACCGGCCGATGGCCGGGATCAACCAGCTAAGGATGCCGTCTCGACGGAACGGTCTACCTGGTTCTTCCTGCCCGGGCGGACTTCTTCGCCGCCGCAACCGCCTTGTCGATCCACCCTCCCTTGAAGCCGGCGGCCCGCATACCCCGGATGATGTAAGGGTTGGTCCTCATCACGTTCCAGATCATCCCGGAGCGGTAGTTCTCGGTCATGGCGAGGATCAACCCCTGGTCGATCCCCAGGTAGTCCGTGTCGACCCAGCCCAGACCCGGGATGTTCCTCCCGTGGTGGACGCTCGCGTTCGTCGGGTAGGTCTCGTTGAAGGCGTCCAGGAAGCCGTACCGCGCAAAGAGCTGGGTCCCGAAGCGGCGGCGCATCTCCTGCAGGGCGGGGATCGAGATCTCCGGAGTGAATGGCATCGACCCCGCCGCGGCATTGGGGGTGATCGTGCCGTCGTCGAGAACGCCCAGGGCGCCCACCCCCCGGGCTGCGTAGGTCAGGAAGGTCCGCTGCCGGCCATCCACGGTGAGCGTCACATCGGCTGGACCGTCGCATGCGGAGATGCCCCACATGTTCGCGCCGTATCCCTTCCATTGGCCAGGGTTCTGCACGGCGTAGGCTCGCTGGGCGTAGGTGGCCCGGCGGGTGTTCTCGGCATAGTCGATGCCCTTGGCGCTCATGTAGGCGTCGCTCACGCCCCGGAAATCGATCCATGCATGCGAGAACTGATGCCCGAAGAGCGGTCCAAAGGCCACATAGTCCTGGCCGAAATAGCCGGCCCATGCGTAGGTGCTGGTGTACTGGGTCCACACATCGGCGGGCACCGGATGGGTGGGTGACCCGAGGGCGACCACGAGGAGGACCATGGCCTCCATGTAGCCCCGCCAGTCGTACGAGATGAACCCGTCCTCGGGCGTCCAGCCCATGCAGATCCTGTTCGGCCTGGCCATGGCCCAGGTCCAGTCGATGCGATTGTAGAGACGGTCCGCGATCTGACGGATCTCGGTCTCCCGCGCGTCGGAACGGTTGAAGTAGGACTGGCAGGTGAGCGCTCCTGCGACCAGGAGGGCGGTGTCGATGGTGGACAGCTCGGTGGTTTGGAAACGTTTTCCCGTTTTCATGTCGAGGAAATGATAAAAGAACCCCTTGTACCCGGATGAGCCTTGCAAATCAGTATTTTGCGGCAACTGTTCGAGGAACCGAAGGGTCTGCAGGACCCTGTCCGCCGCCTGGGCCCGCGTGACATAGCCCCTCTCGGCTCCGACCGCATAGGCCGTCAGTCCGAATCCCACCGCCCCGATGCTGGCGAAGGAAGGCGTGGGATAGCGATCGGGAATGAGGCCCGTGACCGGGTCGGCCTGATCCCAGAAGAACTGGAAGGTACGTTGTTCAAGGGCCTCGATGAAGGCCTGGTCGGAAAGATCTGTCTTCGCCGGGGAGGGTGTCGAGGCGGAACAGCCGGGGAGGACCACGAGGAGAGCCAGCAGCAGCATCAGGCCCTTCCTTCCTCGGACAACCGAGAGGCACGGGAGCCAGGGGCCCCCGTGCCTTGTGGTTGCCAGGACCCTCTGTCCAGACAAGGTGGTTGTAGACATCTGAAACATCCTTTGCGGTCAGAACGTGTAGGTCACGCCGAACTGGAGACGACGGCCGATGAGCGCATCCACAGGCTGACCGAACTTGGTGTTCACATCTGGCAGGGGCGGAATGAACCCGGAATCCCAACCATAGGTGAAGTTGTCGTAGTTGAAGACGTTGATCGCTTCGGCATTGATCCCGAGCCGGGACGTCTTCCCGAAGTAGAAGTCCTTCTGGATCTTCAGGTCCAGGGACCGGTAGGCCCAGGCGTCGGGAATGATGAAGGAGTGCTTGATCGGGCGGCCCGCGCCGAACTGGAAGCGCCGCTGGTTGTAGTCCCAGCCCCGGGAGGCATCGAAAATCGTGTAGGGGGTGCCGGAACCGAGCGTGAGGAGACCGCTCATGCGGAAGCCCCAGGGGAGTTTGACGATCCCGTTGGCCACGACGCGATGACGCTCGTCCTGATCCGTGGGGTGCTTGCCGTAGGCAGCGGCGTTGGTGTAATCCAGGCTGAAGAGATCGTTGCCGGTCTGCTTGGCGCTGGAAAGGGTGTAGGTCAGCCCGGCGCCCCAGCCGGAAGCATCCGTGTAGGGGCGGTCGATGGTCAGGTACATGGCCTGGTACCACGTCCTCTTGGTGTCGCTGATCAGGACGTTCGCGTAGCCCGGGGTGGGAATCTTGTTCAGGTTGGCGTCACGGTCACCCCAGATCCAGGTCAGGGAGTTGTGGCTGCGCACGTCGGTGAACGTCAGCGAGGTGTTGACATTGCCGAAGGTGCGCCGGACGCCGAGGCTGATCTGGTCGGAGTAGGCCGGCTTCAGGTCGTTGTTGAGCAGGAACGCTTCGGGGTTCGGAGCGATGCCCTGGGCGATGAGTCCGTCCAGCCCGGCCTTTGAGAGGTAGGACGGATTCCAGATGATGGTCGGATTGCCGTTGTAGGGCGCCCCGTCCGTGGAGAAGTAGAACTGCCGCAGACCCCACTGCAGGCGGAACCGCTCGTCGAGGACATGGTTGAAGGCCTCGCGGTCGTAGTAGCGTCCGAAGCCGCCGAAGATGACGGTCTTGCCCTTCCCATCCACGTCGTAGGAGAAGCCCAGCCGGGGCTGGAAGGCACCGTAGTAGGCCTTCCTCTTGGAGCCGTCCGTGAAGTAGTTGGCCGGCACCAGCGAGCTCAGGTCCTGCACGAGCTTGGCCGGGGTGACGTAGTCGTTGTTGAACATGTCGGACTCGTAGTCCCAGCGCAGGCCCAGGTTGAGCAGCAGCTGGGGCGAGACGTTCCAGTCGTCCTGGACATACCACCCGATCTGCCTGTTCTTGGCGCTCAGATCAGGGTTGCCGACGCCGTAATCCGCCTCGTAGGGCACACTCAGGTCGGGGCTGTAGGCCGTATTGAAGTGGAAGACGGGATTCCCGTTCTGGTACTTCTTCACCTTGTAGTCGAGGAAGTCGATGTTCGCTCCAGCCTTGATGCGATGGTTGAGGACACCGAGGTAGGTGAAGTCGTCGCGAAGGGACACCCGCTCCTGGCCGAAGTCCTGAGTGGTGTCCTTGCCGCCGAGCCGGATGATGCCCACGTAGTCCAGCCCGATGAGATCGGGATTCACCGAGACCGGGTTCCACCGGTACTTCTGGTAGCTCACCATGGCTTCGTTCAGCCAGTCCCCGGACGTCAGCTTGTGCTTGAGGCTGAACGTGTGGATGGTGTTCTTCAGGTCCGTGGCCGTCTGGTAGCTGTTCTGGCCTCCGAAATCGCGGATCTCGCTCTCATCCCGGAAGTTGGCGGTGAACTCCAGGAACTGCGACGGATCGATCTGGTAGTCGATCTTCCCGAAGAAGAGGTCGGACCGGAACGGAGAGGGGAAGGTTCCCTGGAAGCTCTCGAAGTAGCTCTGCAAAGCGGGGGGGATGGCCGTGCCGCCGAGATAGACGCGGTTCTCACGGTCCTGGCGGTTGTGCTCATAGGAGAAGAAGAAGTGCATCCGGTCCTTGATGATGGGACCGCCCACGCTGACGCCGCTCAGCCAGCGCTCGTAGGCGGGCTTCTTCTCCCCGCGCTGCTCCGCGAAGTAGTTGTTCGCGACGAGCGACTTGTCCTGGTAGTAGCTGAAGAGGTCGCCATGGAACTCATTGGTGCCAGACTTCGTGACGGCCGTGATGATGGCGCTGGAGGCCTTCTGGTACTCGGCCTTGAAGTTCTCCGTCAGGACGCGGAACTCCTGCACGGCTGCCAGGGGGAACGGATTCCCGCGCGAGTTGTCCTGGCCAGCCGCGCCGCCTTCAAGGACATCGTTCTTGTAGCTGTTCCCGTCGATGAAGATGTTCACGTGGGCGGCGATCTGGCCGCCCGCGGAGAACTGCTGGTTCTGTTCATCCGTCGAAAGCCGGATGCCAGGTGCCAGAGCGGCGAGGTTCATGAAGTTGCGGTTGCCCTGGGGCAGGTTCTCGATCTGTTCGGTGGTGACGTTCGTCGCCACTTCCGCGGTCTTCATTTCGACCAGTGTTCCGGTCGAAATGAAGACCGCGGAAGTGGCAACGGACGCGGATCGAGAACCTGCCCCAGGGCAACCGCAACTTCATGAACCTCGCCGCTCTGGCACCTGGCATCCGGCTTTCGACGGATGAACAGAACCAGCAGTTCTCCGCGGGCGGCCAGGATCCGCAGCCACGTGAACATCTTCATCAACGGGACGCAAGAACGATGTCCTTGAAGGCGGCGCCGCTGGCCAGGACAACTCGCGCGGGAATCCGTTTCCCCTGGCAGCCGTGCGGGATTCCGCGTCCTGACGGAGAACTTCGAGGCCAATTCGAAGGCCTCCAGCGCCATACATCACAGCCGTCACAAAGTGTCGCACCAATGAGTTCCATGGCGACTTTCTCTTCAGCTACTACCAGGACAAGCTGGCTCCGGTCGCGAACAACTACTCAGCGGAGCAGCGCGGGGAGAAGAAGCCCACCTACGAGCGCTGGCTGAGCAGCATCAGCGTGGGCAGTCCCATCATCAAGGACCCGGATGCACTTCTTCTTCTCCTATGAGCACAACCGCCAGGCCATGACTCGCGTCTACAGCGCCGGCCATCCCCCCCGCTTTGCAGAGCTACTTCGAGAAGCTTCCAGGGAACCTTCCTCTCCGTTCCGGTCCGACCTCTTCTTCGGGAAGATCGACTACCAATCGATCCGTCGCAGCTACTGGAGTTCACCGCCAATTTCCCGGGATGCCAGCGAGATCCGCGATTTCGGAGGCCAGAACAGCTACAAGCGGCCACGGACCTGAAGAACACCATCCACACGTTCAGCCTCAAGCACGAGCTGACGTCCGGGGACTGGCTGAACGAAGCCATGGTGAGCTACCAGAATTACGGTCAAAAATACGGTCTCAGTGAGAATCCCGATCTCGTGGGGACAAGACTGATGGGCATCATCCGGCTCGGCGGCAAGGACACCACTCGGACTTCGCCAAGCGGGTGTCCCTTCGCCAACGACTTCACCTCCTCGTGTGCTCAACCATGGCGTCAAGGCTGGAGCGAACATCGACTTCCTCGACTACAAGGTGAAGAAGTACAGAACGGGAATCCCGTCTTCCACTTCAATACGGCCTACAGCCCCGACCTGAGTGTGCCCTACGAGGCGGATTACCGCGTCGGCAACCCTGATCTGAGCGCGCCAAGAACAGGCAGATGGGTGGTATGTCCAGACAACTCGAACATCTCGCCCCAGCTGCTGCTCAACCTGGGCCTGCGCTGGGACTACGAGTCCGACATGTTCAACAAACAACTACGTCACCCCGGCCAACTCACATGCAGGACCTGAGCTCGCTGGTGCCGGCCAAGACTACTTCACGGACGGCTGCCAAGAGGAAGGCCTACTACGGTGCCTTCCAGCCCCGGCTGGGCTTCTCCTACGACGTCAATGGGAAGGGCCACCGTCATCTTCAGCAGCTTCGGACGCTACTACAACCGCGAGGCCTTCAACTATGTCCTCGACGAGCATGCAGTGGGGTCTGCGGCAGCTCTACTTCTCCACGGACGGGGCGCCCTCAACGGCAATCCGACCATGATCTGGAATCCGTCCCTCCTCTCAAAGGCCGGGCTGGACGGACTCGGCATCGCTCCGAACCCGAAGCGTTCCTGCTCGACAACAACCTGAAGCCGGCCTACTCCGACCAGATCAGCCTCGGCGTCCGGCTTTTGGCAATGTCGAACACCTCGCTGACGTTCACCGACGTGCGCAGCCACGACTGTGGGGTAGCCGTAGCGCCAACCTGAACAAGATTCCCACCCCGGGCTACGCGAACCCCCTGATCAGCGACACCAAGAGGACGTGGTACCAGGCCATGTACTGACCATCGACCGCCCCTACACGGATGCTTCCGGCTGGGGCGCCGGGCTGACCTACACCCTTTCCAGCGCCGAGCAGACCGGCAACGATCTCTTCAGCTGGATTACACCAACGCCGCTGCCTACGGCAAGCACCCCACGGATCAGGACGAGCGTCATCGCGTCGTGGCCAACGGGATCGTCAAACTCCCCTGGGGGCTCCATTAGAGCAGTGCGGGCGAAATC
>CAVPLE010000137.1:0-12249 GCA_963705865.1 uncultured Holophagaceae bacterium
CCACGCATTGTCGATGGAAAGACGTTCCCCGTGGGCAAGGGCATCGGGGTCCGCTGTTGGATTTGCCAGGGCCGGTGGCGGCAGCGCCGCGATCGACGGCAACGGCCGGGTGACCGGCGTGGAAAGCTACGGGTACCACGGGAAAAGATTCTGGTGAAGGAATATGCAGACAAGAACGGCCCGGCGGCATCAGTGGTCGCGATGCGCTGCCGCGTGGAACGAAAGGTGATTACGACAAGTGGGCACGCGGAAGGGTGCGGGAACTGGTGGGGCCGATCCGGCCGAACCAGCTACCAGACGTGGCGGGAGGCGCTGTCTGTTGCGTTCGAAGGACGAAGTTATGGGCGTAACGAAGGCAAAGCTGTTCCGCGACGGTGGATTGGAACTCGAAGAGTTCGCGATCGGCAACGGAGACGAATTAACCCTTCGGGGAGCTTGCACAGAAGCACGCTGATGCATTCCGTGCCGCTGGGCTGGACCCGTGGTGGGGGGTTATGAGGCTAAAACGGCTTACCCCCTACAATTCAGTAGGTGCCACCGCCTACGCGATGGTAGGCGAACAATAAAAAGGGGGAGACAAAATGCCAACACAAACGCTCTACAAACAATGCAACCAACAAGAACCAACCACAGACCTATGCTTCCAGCGAGACGCGGCCATAAGCTCCAACGAAAACCTACGCCTTGAGCTCCAAGCGCGCCGGGTGCTCAGCGGAGCATTGGCTGAACGGTTGGCCGAGAAGATGAATGAGCCTTCGGATGCCGTTGTTTGCTGGCGGGTTTTGGGGATTGGATGAGACATAAGGGGGAAGTGAAATGACAGACTACCGACAAGACATGGCGCCGTGCCCTGAATGCGGTCTTGTGATCTGTGAATGCAATCGGCCCGGCCAAGAGCCAGAATCCGATGCTGACAAACTCAGGTTCTTGGCATCATATTTCGACGCACAGACAGAGGCCGGACTGTGGGACAAGGGAAATCGTGAAGTTCAAGAAGACCTACTCCGTATTGCTAAATTACTGGAAACATATCGGGAAGCTCTCATTGCCATCATGGGTGCATCTTCGCTTCGGAAGGCTTGGGCGATTTCATCCTACTGTTTGGAAAACAAGGAGACATTGACATGACCGCACTTGACATTGCAAAAGAGTATTTCCACGACCTACCTGACGATGCTCTTGACTTCTTCATCTGGGAATGTACCGGATATCCTATGTTTTGGGAAATCGGTACGGACGGAAATACTCCAGAAGAATGTTTCAGGACTGAGCTTCAACGGGCCAAAGATGAGAGGATGGATTACGATGAGACTCAAGAGGGAATTACGAGATGAGTGAGTCCATTTGGTTGATACCAGTCTACAGTGACAAAGCAAGACCACATCTGTTCCTTGCTTCTCCGTTCAACCCAAAATACTTCCGGTCTGCGTGTGGATTGTTGTATGGCAGGAACCGGCTCGGTGATCCTACTGAGCAAGAAATGAATCGACCATGCAAAAAATGTCGAAAGAAGGAGTTGAAGATATGAGACCAGCACAAAACAACATTGACAAAGGTTGGTGGTGGGATAGAACTTGGTCTCCGTTAGCTATGCGGTGTGAGAAGACATCCCCAGGATGTACGAATTGTTGGCATCTACGCTTTGTCGACCGGATGAAAATGAATCCCAAGTTCCCCGCGGAACATCGGGAGGCATATGCCGGAGACCGTGAGCCCATCATGACGGATAGACTGAATGATCCCATGAAGTGGAAGAAGCCACAAGTGATTGCCGTACAACTCATGGGAGACCTCTTCCACGAGTCGGTCAGTATGGAGCAAATTCTATCAGTTTTTTCGATGATGAATCGATGCCAGCAACATACCTTCATTGTCCTTACGAAGCGCACCGAACGAATGCTCGAATTCTGCGAATATTGGGGACTCATACCAATGATACCGGGTGGTCCAACCGGGTCAGGGGAGAGATGGCCGGCAAACGTAATTGCCATGACCACCGTGGAGAACCAGGAGATGGCAGATAAGCGCATCCCTATTCTTTTGCGTGTACCTGCCCCCGTGCTCGGGATAAGCGTTGAGCCGATGTTGTCGCCTATTGACGTTGGCCCATACATCGAACAGTGGCAGTGTCCAGAATGCAAGGAATGGAATTATGGGAGTTCCTTTTGCGATGCTTGCGATACCGAGCAATGGGAGAATCTTGACAACACTCCTGTCCGTGGATTGAACCTAATCATTTGTGGAGGAGAGACAGGGCCAGGAGCACGACCGATGCATCCTGATTGGGTGAGAAATTTACGCAACCAGTGTGAGGATACAGACCGCGCTTCTTTCTTCTTTAAGCATTGGGGTGAATGGGGTTTTGGGAAATGTACCCAGGATCTACCGCCAGAGTCGATAGTGCCTAGGCACTATCGACTTTGGCGGTAGATCCTGGGTACATTTCCGAAAACCCCATTCACCCCAATGCTTAAGAAGAAAAAAGAAGCGCGGTCTGTATCCTCACACTGGTTGCGTAAATTTCTCACCCAATCAGGATGCATCGGTCGTGCTCCTGGCCCTGTCTCTCCTCCACAAATGATTAGGTTCAATCCACGGACAGGAGTGTTGTCAAGATTCTCCCATTGCTCGGTATCGCAAGCATCGCAAAAGTAACTCCACGTTCCCATTCCTTTGCATTCTGGACACTGCCACTGTTCGATGTATGGGCCAACGTCAATAGGCGACAACATCGGCTCAACGCTTTTCCCGAGCACGGGGGCAGGTACACGAAAAGAATAGGGATGCGCTTATCTGCCATCTCCTGGTTCTCCACGGTGGTCATGGCAATTACGTTTGCCGGCCATCTCTCCCCTGACCCGGTTGGACCACCCGGTATCATTGGTATGAGTCCCCAATATTCGCAGAATTCGAGCATTCGTTCGGTGCGCTTCGTAAGGACAATGAAGGTATGTTGCTGGCATCGATTCATCATCGAAAAAACTGATAGAATTTGCTCCATACTGACCGACTCGTGGAGGAGGTTCCGATGAGTTGTACGGCAATCATCTTGTGGCTTCTTCCACTTCATGGGATCATTCAGTCTATCCGTCATGATGGGCTCACGGTCTCCGGCATATGCCTCCCGATGTTCCGCGGGGAACTTGGGATTCATTTTCATCCGGTCGACAAAGCGTAGATGCCAACAATTCGTACATCCTGGGGATGTCTTCTCACACCGCATAGCTAACGGAGACCAAGTTCTATCCCACCACCAACCTTTGTCAATGTTGTTTTGTGCTGGTCTCATATCTTCAACTCCTTCTTTGCGACATTTTTGCATGGTCGATTCATTTCTTGCTCAGTAGGATCACCGAGCCGGTTCCTGCCATACAACAATCCACATGCAGACCGGAAGTATTTTGGGTTGAACGGAGAAGCAAGGAACAGATGTGGTCTTGCTTTGTCACTGTAGACTGGTATCAACCAAATGGAACTCACTCATCTCGTAATTCCCTCTTGAGTCTCATCGTAATCGATCCTCTCATCTTTGGCCCGTTGAAGCTCAGTCCTGAAACATTCTTCTGGAGTATTTCCGTCCGTACCGATTTCCCAAAACATAGGATATCCGGTACATTCCCAGATGAAGAAGTCAAGAGCATCGTCAGGTAGGTCGTGGAAATACTCTTTTGCAATGTCAAGTGCGGTCATGTCAATGTCTCCTTGTTTTCCAAACAGTAGGATGAAATCGCCCAAGCCTTCCGAAGCGAAGATGCACCCATGATGGCAATGAGAGCTTCCCGATATGTTTCCAGTAATTTAGCAATACGGAGTAGGTCTTCTTGAACTTCACGATTTCCCTTGTCCCACAGTCCGGCCTCTGTCTGTGCGTCGAAATATGATGCCAAGAACCTGAGTTTGTCAGCATCGGATTCTGGCTCTTGGCCGGGCCGATTGCATTCACAGATCACAAGACCGCATTCAGGGCACGGCGCCATGTCTTGTCGGTAGTCTGTCATTTCACTTCCCCCTTATGTCTCATCCAATCCCCAAAACCCGCCAGCAAACAACGGCATCCGAAGGCTCATTCATCTTCTCGGCCAACCGTTCAGCCAATGCTCCGCTGAGCACCCGGCGCGCTTGGAGCTCAAGGCGTAGGTTTTCGTTGGAGCTTATGGCCGCGTCTCGCTGGAAGCATAGGTCTGTGGTTGGTTCTTGTTGGTTGCATTGTTTGTAGAGCGTTTGTGTTGGCATTTTGTCTCCCCCTTTTTATTGTTCGCCTACCATCGCGTAGGCGGTGGCACCTACTGAATTGTAGGGGGTAAGCCGTTTTAGCCTCATAACCCCCCACCAAAATGTTGGACGGTGGATACCAAAACATGCAATCATATTGGAGAGTTAAAACTTTTGGTTCATTCATACCCACCCCCTACAAAGATGTAGGTATTCTATTAATTCCACAGTATATGCACTTTCCCACCTTACTCTTTATGCGTTCATGATGTTCGAAGCTGTCAGTCCCGTACTTTTCCCATCGGTTTGAAAGTCCGTATATTGTCACCTTCCCGATGGTTCCACCTCCATGTATTACGATGTCTAGCAATCCAACACCAATCAGCATGTCGATGGCGAGAGTGAAGCGCCGTTCGGTTATGCCGTATTTTTGTTGGGCTGTTTTGTATGGAAGAATAAGTTCGCGCCCGTTTGTGCAAACCCAGTCGTGTTGACCTTTCTTGCCAAAATCCTCCATTGTTCTCATTCTTAGGAAGATAATGTAAAGATTGATGGCTGAAGCATTTAGGGTCTTCCATGCCAGTGAGTCTAATAGTTTGTTTTCGATGACTGTTACTGTGGCTGGTTTGCGCGGTTTCTTTGGCTTGTTGTAATGAGACATGATACCGGGCTCCCTTTAAGCACGGGTTGATAATGATCCGGGCTGGGCGAGTGTAAAGGGCACCCGCCCTGGGTTTGCAATTCCCACCCGGAAACAAATTCAACCGCATACTATATGAAGAAGCCCGGCAATGCAAGTGTAATCTCCTGTGCAAAAGTTGGGGTTCATGATTGATTGGCTAACGTTGCCCTTATTTTCCGTAGTATTCAATGATCTTCTGATAGATGGCCTTGATGGTGGCCCAAGAGACTGGGACATCCTGAATCAGAGATCCCGTACCTTCGCATATTTCACAATTTGCACCTCCGCCATCTGCCTCTCCTAAACCAAGACATTCAGTGCATTGGAGGTCTACTTTTTCGTAGAATTCTCCAATCAAGTGCGCTTTTGCCCCGTTCTTGGCCGTCAACTCCTTTGGCAAGAGAACCACGTCTCCCGGCTCTTCCAGAATAGAGCACAACCCCCGGATGGCAAACCACTCAGCCGCATGGTCGGCAAGGCGCTTGATCTGGTCCCCATTTCTTTCCATAATCTCATGCCCTCACGAAGCAGGGCCATGTTCTCACGGTGATGAGACTGGAACTCGTTCTTGCTCAGAATCCTGGATAACACGACTGCTGCCGTTAGGGTTGCCGCTATGCCTGATACGAAGCCGAATAACCAAATCATAATCCCTCCTTTGCTATCGGAAAATTCAATGAGTTTTCTTGCGCGCTAAGTCCGAAAAGGTGTTGTGCTGCTATGCGGTAGCCTGTTGCTCTACCTTCATGCAGTCCCCACGTTTTCGTTTCTCGATATCAATCAAATCAAACAGCGACGGAGTAGCCATCTCTCGTTCGGCAGCCGAGCAATAACTGGCCGAATCCAGAAAATACTGAGCCGCTAATTCACACCCGATACCTCTCCTTTTTTTAAGCAATGCACGATATACCACGCTTCCCACTCCGTTAAACGGGTCGTACACAGTTTCATCTGGCATAGTATACTGTTCTATTGCCCTGTCGCAGATGTCGAAGGGCATGGGGCAGAGATGGAGTGCTCTCCCTTTTGCGCTTTGCAAGGTGTTCATTCCGAGCATCCTAGTGATATCGCTCCACACTTCCTGCGACCAGCTCTGCGGTTGCAAGAGCATAAACGTTACGGGAAGGCGCCCTTTGATATCCAATAACTCGCCTATTTTTACGTGATGCTCATAGTTGTATATCTCGTCAAGTGTGTACTTTGAGAACAACTGGAATATATCTTTGTGGGTAAAACACAATAACTCAACTGGGTCCATGAGTCTGTCGCCCGACGAACGAGCGAATCCGTGAGCGTCAATCTGCCACCTTGACCTAGAATACTTCTCTTTCGTTTTCACAACTGGAACATCTGCGTAGCTGTTTTCGCCGTCCGTGGGATTCTTCCTGAAAATTAGCAGATATTCAGGCATCCCAACACCCATCTTCGTGCCATCCTTGCACTGCTCAGTCCACCCTAGCCGGTAGGTCTGATTGTTTTCCCGAACAACATCCGTCACAATAGTTTTCATGCCCATGTACCCAAAGCCGTGAGACGAAAAATGCTTTATGCACTCTGCATGAAAAGGATAAACCGTCTGGTAGCAAAGGCCATTTAGCCCACTTGGGACAACACGATCTTTCACATGGATAGCCGCAAGTCTTCCGGGTTTAAGCACTCTCAGAAGCTCAGGTGTCAAGTAATCCATCTGCTTCCAGAACGATTCATTGTTGTCTGAGTGCCCGAAATCAGCGAAATTCGGGCTGTACTCATATTGGGTAGAAAAAGGTATTGAAGTAAGTAT
This sequence comes from uncultured Holophagaceae bacterium, assembly GCA_963705865.1. GTDB lineage: Bacteria > Acidobacteriota > Holophagae > Holophagales > Holophagaceae > Geothrix. Next base: position 6,678 of record CAVPLE010000137.1, read on the forward strand.
CAGGTGGACGCTATCGGATTCCATCCGCTGAGTCTCAAGCACACAATCATCATTCACAAGGGTATAGTTTTCTCCCTTGATTTCAACACGCTCGACACCCATCTTGCGCGTCAGGTGGTCTGCCATTCCTGACATTGATAACCCGTATTCCTGTATGATTTTTGCCATCCTGTCCACCATTTCTTTGTGTTGTTGCCATTTACGTTCAAGCTGTTTCCGAATGAGTTTCTCAGCTTTAGTGTAGATAAAATGCACGTCACATGGGGCATCTTGGAGAAAACGATAGATGCGGTGAAGAGCTTGGAATACCTCATAGAACTTGAAACCAATGCCGGAAAAGACCATCGTGTGACATTGCTGCATGTTAATTCCAGCACCGTACATCAGAGGCTTGGATAAAAAGATGTCCGTTTTCCTATCCCTCCATTGTTGCATGAGAACGTCTCTTTTGTCGATATCCATGCTACCATGCAATGACGAGCACAGGGCCCCCACCTTTTTGACTATGTTCTCTAGCGTGTGCTGTTCGTCGTTAAGATCGCACCACAAAACAACCTGGTCCTTGAGTTTACCATCTCCATTTTTCAAGTCTCCGAGGATATCACATACCTTCTCGCATCTCCTCTCCAGCCCGCTTCGTCTCTCACGCGCGGAATCCTGCAATCCTCTCGCGGCATTGGCAAACATTCTAATCTGACCGTTTTTCTCCCTAACAGCCTTCGTATGGTCGGTTTCAACCTCGTGCCAATGCACACGAAGCTCTGGCAGGTCGTATCCGGTATTGTCATACCCAAGATCAGACGGTTTCTGAACGAATAACGCCCATGTTGCGACCCACATCCAGAACTCATCTATCTTGTGAGGATGGATAGTGAGATGATCGGCTTTAGTTGAATCCCTCTTAAAGAACCTAGTCTTTGCTTGCCCCACTTCCATAATGCCGAGATATGCGGCGTAGGCGAGCAGCTCTATGTAATCGTTGGGTGAAGGCGTGGCCGTGGCAACGAACCGATACGGGATACCCGTGCTTAATATTCTATCATCTAGCGACTTCCTATCCCCAGCGAACAGAGCCATGAACTCGCGGAATGTCTTAACCCCTCCAAAACCACGGAGCACACTCGCTTCATCTAGTGATGCTACCGTGAAGAACTTAGGATCAATTTTCCCCTCCCTAACGCTCTCATAGTTGGTGAGATAAATTCCTTCTGGATTATCCGCTTCCACGGTTCTACGAATAAACTTAACAGGGAGATTTATCTTTGCCGCATCACGCATAAACTCTTGGCGAACTCCCAGGGGCATTACAATCAGACCTCTCCCACCACCACGCTCTCGAGTCAAGCGCACCATTTCTAGTTGCATGAGGCTCTTTCCAAGCCCGAACGATTCAAACAGTGCCCGCCTCCCACCACGAACACCCCACACGACAGAAGCTTTCTGGTGCGGCTTTAGTAATGGATGAACGTCCTCGTCTGAAACATCGAAGCCCCACGAAGATGCTTTAACCACCTTCGATTTAAGGAAGTCTCTGTATTTATCACTATTGCTCATGGGTTGCCCTCCAAGAATCGCTTCATCCACTCGTCGCAATCAGGATACGGCATCTTCTCAACCGGGATACCTCTGTATTCTGCGTAGATCATTTCTTCCTTTATCCCATGCGACTCATCCCACCCTGAAGCCATGACGACAATCATCGCGTCGCATCTTTCCAAGATCACAAGGTCTTGCTTCCCCCAAAAGTCCCATCCTTTTGGGAGATCCCACTTGCACGCGATTGGGTGAGAGGCAACGATAGGCGAGAAAACGTGAATCCCTTGAGCCATAAGAAAGCCTGACACATGGCAGGCCATATCGAACCGGGATTCCCTGACTGCCGGGTCCATATGGGAGTAGGGCGTTGCGAGATAAAAAAGCTTTGATGACACTCCGTCCCCTATTTCTCGTGGCGAAGTTCTCGGCACGTTATGATAACGGATGTTTGTTCATCACCAACAACGGCTGGATGGACTTCCCCCAGATCTACAGATACAACGTTGTTTCCAGGTGCAACCTTGGGCCGCTGATTATCTAGGCCATTCAGGCCTGTGTCTGATCTCACTATGGGGCCATTCGTGGTACATCCTCCATGCCCAATCGCTTGTTTCCTTGTGGCACTCTTCCCGCCATGCCATGTGACGCCTCATTCTTTCGATCTGCTCTTTCGCCAGGATGTGGGATTCTTCTGCGATTCGCAGTTTGGCAGCGGCAAGCGGTGAGTTTGCCGCGAAAGGATTTGACCCCATGGACCCATAGCTGCCATCCTCCGTACACCCATCCATGACTTGTTGCATGACGCGCTTGATTATCTCATTTTGGAGTGAGAGCGATTCCGCAAGGTCTATGAGTTCAGCCTCTGATAATCCGTCCATTAGTTCGTGGATGTCGATTGACAACTTGCCGTCTTTCAGTGTGACCTTCATGGCTTCATCTCCACATCATCGGGCCGAGCATTGTAGAGCTCCATGATCCGAACCATCCGCTCCCACGCTCGGTCATTCATAGAACAGAGTTTGTCGGCCACTTCGAGGAATGACTTCAGTTCGTAGAGGTTCATGTTGTCAGGAATGTTGATCTTTGGGAGATCCTTGAGTTTTTTGACAAGCCCGTCTCTTTGATCTCTCACCTTGTTGTAAGCCTCTTCCGACCTTTGGTATGCCTCCTCTTCAATCTCATTCACCCTCTGCTCGAAAGTCTGGAGATATTGAAGCGTTGCTTTTAGCCTGGATTCTAGGCCCTGGATGGCCGTAACTGCGTACTCCTCGGCGTTCTTGATTGCCGACATGGGAAGCTGTTGAAGTGCCTTACCTGTTCGCTCAAGCAAGGTTCCGAGTTGGTACGTAGTGATGTTGTCTCCGAACTCAGGGACTACTGACATGGCGTTCCTCCTTTAAATCCTCCCCGGCCACACAAGGCACCAGGGTGGGTGGGTGCTATTCTTCGTTTCTCATTGGATCTTGTTGGACTATATATTCCTTCATCCTCTCGGCCAGGGCATACCTGTCTTTGATACGACGGACCACAAACTCAATCTCTGATCTCATGTCTTCACACCGTAGATCAACCAAAGCCGTTTTCACACCCTCGACACCCCAATGCCCGTACTTGTCGCGGGGCCAATGCCATGAGTGTTGCCACGTTCCTGAATCAGTATACTCCCGCGCCGAGTTACAGAGCTTGTCGCCTTCTGATTGGTATGCCATCCGATTCTCCCTTGCTAGTCGTCGTAGCTTCCAGGTTCGGTCATAACCACCTTAGCCCACGTCTGGATGGCTACCTCTTCAGTGAGTTGCTCGAACGACCCGCCTTCAATCTCTTCCGAAAATCGTTTGAATCGTTCAGCGGCAACACTGAGAGCAATCGGACTCATCGCCTCAAGATCCTTCCACGATGCCCCGTTGAAGGCGCGGGCAATCATGCCAACCTTCGCCTTCGTGTCCGATGCTGATTTGCCGGGCCAGACCTTCACTAGAGAGTCCTGAATAGATTTCAGGTATGTTTTTTGTTGCTCTTCAATTACTTTTGCCGTTGCCTTGGCCCCATCACCAGCAGCCCACCCAGCAATCATTCTCCCGGATTCCTCGTTTATCGGTCTATCCAACGGGAATAGTGACTTGTGCTGTTCCTGTAACTTGATTGGGATGGGAATGCCTGGCTTATCGGCGACCAGCATCAAGAAAACGGTCATCTCAAACGGCATACCTTTGCCACAGATAGGTTCCCAAACAGGTGTCTTTCTTGCCACCAACTTCCCGTCAACGCTATGGAAGGTCTTTTCATCAGCTCTGAACGTGAAGATAATTGGGACGGTTGCAGAGCACCGAAGAAGCGTTTGGAGCATTCTCTTCCGATCCTGCTTGGGTTTTATCCACGAGGACGGCGTCAACTTCTCCATTGCCTGAAATTCGTTGGTGTTTGGATACTTCGTCATGTACCGCTTTACGCGCTCATTCAGATCATGAGATTGAGAATCAAGATATCCTCCCTCTCCGTCATGCTCATAGCTAAATTGGTCAACGATTATGGCCTTGTACCCTGCATCGAAAGCTGCCTTGACCGCCTCCTCGTACCGCAATGAACTGAATGGAGGCTCGAAGTCTGCAACGTCAAAATTAAAGGTGTCTGCGTAGTGACTCGCTCGCTTATTCTCGGTGTCGATGACACAGAACTTATTTCCTACTCCCACTATTCCGGTAGCCATCTGCATAGCAGACCACGTTTTACCAGATCCGGTCCCCCCTGCCAATCCAATGAAAAGACCTACATTCTCACGTACTGCCGGCCTAAAAACGAAACTCATACCCCCTCCCCAATCATGGCTTCCATGATCCAATCGCGGTTGTTCACGCTGTCTTGATCAATAATGAACGCGCCATGTCCATCTTCATGGCTAATGGAAAGCCCGTGCTTTTCATATATCTCTAAGATCTCTTTCAAGAAGGCATCAACCTTTTCGCTCTCGATGTCCTGCTTTAGTCGTGAACACCATCGTTTCATTTGTCGCTCCACTTTTCTGTCGGATCAGTTCCGGTCTCAGCCAACCCATCCGCAAATTGCCGCTCTTCCCACTGGGCCATCACCCAAGGCTTCGGTCCAATGTAGTGGATACGATTTGAGTATCCAGGCCATTCGTTCGATTCCAGGTGCTTCTTCCAAAGCCCGATACCCATCTCAACTTTCCTGTCGGCCATGTCAAGGTATTGGGGATCGAGGCTAATGAGTGAACAAAGGTAAGGTTCCTCCACTTCGCACACGAAAAAGACAAACTTTGGCTCGGTCTTCTCGATGTGACGAATTCCACGGGTATAGAGTGCGCTCTGAATGTCGTATCCCATTGACAGAACCAATCGGTCAAATGATGCCGGTGAGGCAGACAGTCCCGTGAACTTTGGATCGAGAATGATCCATCGATCTTTAGAGATCCAGTCGGGACGAATCCGAAGCCAGATGCCATTTTCTTTCCAGAAGTAGGAAAACTCCGAGTCCCCTTCCTTTTGAAGGTCCGCGATGCCAAGCTCTGACTCGGCCAAATGTCTTTGTGCTGAAGCCACAATCTTAATGGCTTGGGAGTACTGCTTTTCAAGGAGTGGTATTTTCCCCTTGGCCCTGGCCGCATTAGCCGCCTCCTTGGTCGCATTCTTGCGCCAGTCGTCAGCCACTATGACTTCGGCAATGTCGCTGCCCTCCAAGAAGAGTGAATGGCATATTGACCCCATGTCGTATTTGCTGGAAATATCGGGAACATAGTTCGGATTCAATCGAGGATTTTGATACCACGCTTTGGCCGGCGTCTCATTGATGAGCGTCTTGATTCCGGTCCTGGAAAGGCTTGGAGTCGGACAAGGATCGGCCAAATACTCTGCCATGGAAATCCGTCTCGTGCCTTCCCTCTCGTTTTCTTGCAACACATTGGCCTCCTGTCGCTCCTGGCAGTAGTCGAACCGCTTGCATTTCTGGCAGATCGGCTCAGATACGCGATGCCCACGATGGATGCACCACAGACGAATTGGGGATCTCATTGTCTCTTCCC
>CAVPLE010000138.1:0-12419 GCA_963705865.1 uncultured Holophagaceae bacterium
GTGTGCCTACCTTGACTCGTACGTGTATTGCTGTCGTGACGATTCGCTCCGCGCCGCCCTCGAGCGAGGCGAGAAAGCGCACGACTTCATCTTGCGCGCCAAAATCCATGTGGAGTCTCGGAACTCGCGCCCGCTGACGCCGTGCATGAGGCGAACCGTCCCCCGCGGCCAGTCCGCTTTGGGTTTGATTCAGCCTATTCCATGCCGAGCGCGGAAAGATAGAGGTCGAGGATTTCCTCCTCCTCCTCCCGCTTGTGCTTATCCAGACGGCGTATCGACACGATCTTGCGCATCACCTTGGGGTCGAACCCGGTCCCTTTCGCTTCCGCGTAGACGTCCTTGATGTCGTCGCTGATCGCACGCTTTTCTTCCTCGAGCTTCTCTATCCGCTCGATGAAGGCGCGCAAATGTCCGCCGTCGACGGCGTTGCTGGTCATGTGCAATTCCCGAGGCTGCTCCGGGCGGGCGGGGCGCGCGCCGGATGGGCGGGAGCCTTGCGACAAACCGGCGGCGCTCGTCAAGGCGGCGGGGCCACTAATCCCCGAATTCCGCACCCCGAGCGGCGCACTTGAAACCGGCCTTAAGGTCGCCGATCTTTGGCGGGCCACCAGAAAGGCCTTAAATTGATGACCGAGCGGGATCCCTTTTCCAGTCGCCGAAGTGGTGGAGGGTGCGGGCCACGTCGGCCCCACCGAAGAAGCGGAAGATCGCCTTGGCCCAGTCGGTGTAGTAGAACTTCAGCGGCATGCCGGTGATGGTCAGCAGCAGGAAGCTCGTCACCACCAGGATGTGGAGGAACCGCTCGAAGGGCTGGAAGCGGGTGAACTGCTCGTCATCCTCCTGGCTCTTGATCTTGGCTTCACGGAACTGCTTGGAGTCGTGGCGATAGAGCCAGACGGACCGGAAGAGCCACAGCAGCGTGTGGGCGCCGAACAGCGAGAAGGTGCACACGAGCAACGTCGTCATGATCAGGAAGACGTAGTGCAGTACCGGGTAGTTCTTGCGATCCATGGGATTCGCGTGGGGCGCGTACTTCGTGAAGCTGACGGTGGCGTTGGCATGACACTGCTTGCAGGTGTTGACGATGTTCGCAGGGGAGAGCCGGGAGTTGGGATCCGCGGCGCGCAGGACGTCGTGGTGCCCGTGGCAGTCATAGCAGGCGGCCACCGCGCTGGCGGTGTTCGCCTTACCCAGGGCCATGGCCTTGCCGTGGTAGGTGTCGCGGTAGTGTTCGAGGCGATCGGCGTGGCACTTGCCGCAGACCATGTCGCTGCCGGCCTTGAAGTGGCCGCTCACCGGCGTCTCGATCTGGTGGGCGGAGTGGCACTGGATGCACACGGGGCCGCGGGGATCGCCCTTGGCCAGGAGCTGGCCGTGGACGCTCTTGTTGTAGATCTCCTCCACCGTCACGTGGCACTTGCCGCAGGTCTTGGCGACGTTGGCATGGTTGATGGGTGAGCTGCGGTCCACGCTCCGCTTGATGTCATGCACGCCATGGCAGTCGTTGCAGCCGGGAGCCACGATGAGCCCCTTCACGAGCAGGGCCTTGCCGTGGATGCTCTCCTGGTACTGGGATGCCACCTGGGGGTACTTCATCTTGTATTCGTCGGTGAGGTTCTTGTTCGCGTGGCACTTCGCGCAGGTCTGGGGGAGGTTCATCTTGTAGACCGGCGAATCCGTCTGCTTCACGGGAACGATGTAGTGGTTCCCATGGCAATCGGTGCAGTTCGCCGCGGCCGAGGCGCCCATGGCCTTGCTCATGCCGTGGATGCTGCCCTGGTAGACCTTGTCCTCCTCGGTGTGACAGGTTCCGCACTTCACCTTCGGCACCGGGTTGCCATCCCCCGGATGGTCCTTGTGGATCTCGGCATGGCAGGTCTTGCAGGAGAGCGATGCGTGCACCGACCCGCCAAACCGGGCGGCATCCACGAAGAGCGGCACGGTGGTGCCGTTCGGCCCCTCCTTGGTGAGGTCCTTGTCGCTGTGGCAATCGAAGCAGCTCTCCTTCGCGGCCGCCTTGGCAGGCGCGGCCTGCAGAGGCGCGGTCAGGAGAAGGCCCGTGATCAGGGCCAGCAGGAGGCTTCCGCCGCGGCGCTTGCCGCGGGCGGGAGCCTGAGTGTCAGAGGGCGTTCGGGTCATGGCTCGTTCCTGTGGGGTGGGGAGGGGGCGGGGTAAAAGGGGTCGGACGAAGTCTCAGGAGTTGTCTGAACCGGTATCGTGCTTCTCGATGACCTTCCGGTAGTACTCGGGTCGGGTTTCCCGCATGTGGTCCGCGGAGGCCTTGCCGTTCAGCCAGGCCAGGTCCATGGGGTAGACATCGGGATCGAAGATCACCAGGTACCAGTGCCAGACCAGGATCGAGAGCGTGGCCAGGATGGCTTCATACCAGTGCGCCGCCGTGGCCGCGTCCAGCACCCATTTCGGGAAGTGCCGCAGGCTCCAGTTCTCGGCCCACAGCAGGAGGCCCGTCACGGCCATCACCACAGTGCCCCACATGAAGGCCCAGTACTCCATCTTCTCGGCGTAGCCGAACATGCCGAAGGTGGGCCGGTTCGGGATCAGGCCCAAGTTGAAGCGGAGCATGTTGAAGATGTCCTTGGCGTCCTGCCAGGAGGGGAACAGCTCCACCAGGATCACCCGGTCCTTCTTCGAGATGGCCAGGTGGATGAAATGGAACGCGGTGCCCGCCATCATCACCACCGCCGCGATGCGATGCACCACGCCGCGCAGGCTCGAAGTGGGATCGAACGACTGGAAGAGCTTCACCCAGCTCGCTTCGGGGAACTTCAACGCGAATCCCGTGATGACGAGGGAGACGAAGCTCACGATCACCATGGCGTGGGTGATGCGGAAGGTCAGGTTCATGCGCGGGAACCCTTCGTGGGTGGCGCCATGATGCGGGCCACGCCGCAGCTTGGCCAGCCAGTCGAGGAAGTTGTGCAGCAGCATGAAGCCGATGGTCAGGGGGATGAGCACCAGATAGGCCAGGCGGATCCAGCGCACCGAAATGTGCTCAGTGATCGTGGCCGTGCGCACGTGGATGGGCGTGGCCGCGAGCTTGGCTCCTGCGCCCGGATGGCATTTCCCACAGGTCTGGGCCAGGTTGGCGGGGTTCACCGTGGACCGGCTATCGGCGGAAGGCAGGATGTTGTGCACGCCATGGCAGGAGGCGCAGTTGGCGGCGGACTTGCCGCCACCCCGGACCGAGAGGCCATGGAAACTGTCCTGGTAGGCAGGGACCTTGTCGCCGAAACCGTAGCGGGTGTTCAGGCGCTCGTCCCCGTGGCAGCGGCCGCAGGTGCTGGTGGATACCCGGGTCGCATTCACCAGGGAGCCGGTTTCCGAAGGCGCCAGGATGTCATGTTCGCCGTGGCAGCTTGTGCAGGTGGGAGAGTCCTTGGAGCCCCGCTTCACGGCCAATCCGTGGACACTATCGGCGTAGACGGCCTGGATCTCGCTATGGCAGACGCCACAGGTCTCCGCCACGTTGGCCCGGTTCACCTTGGCCTTAGGGTCCCGCGAAGCCAGGATGTCGTGGCTGCCATGGCAGTCGGAGCAGGAGGCCGCACTGGCGTTCCCCTTGGCCACTTCGCGACCATGGACGCTCAGGCGGTAGGCCTCCACCGGTTTCACGAAGGGGATCTGATGCTTGGAGAGGAAGTCGGGATTGGAGTGGCAGCTGCCGCAGGTGTCCGCCAGATTCTTCTTGGCCACCTTCGAGGCCGGATCGCTGGCGCCGAGGATCCCGTGGGCGGGGCCGTGACAGGAGGCGCAGGTGGCAGCGTTGGTCATCCCGTTCTGCTTGGCGACCCCGTGGACGCTCTTCCCGTAGGCCTTGACCTGGTCTTCGTGACAGGTGGCGCACTTCACCGGCGCCGGCTTGTCCGCGTGGGGCAGGTTCGTGATGCTGCTGTGGCAATCCGTGCAGGCCATGCTGCCGTGTTTCGTGGTGGCAAACTTGGCCAGATCGATGTCATGGCAGGAGACGCAGTCCTTGGCCGAGGGGGGAGCCGCCGCAAGGAATACGGAAAGCAGTCCGGCTAACAGCAGACGCATAGCTACCTCACATGTCGGCTATCAGCCTAGCGTGTTTGCCTCCCATTAAGATACCTGTTGGTGATCTAGATCACGACAGGCGAAGGTATCGGAAATGCTTTGGATAAATTAATACATGTCGCTACATCTGTTGGAATTTATTGTGGACAGTTCCCCTGGGTACAGAAAAAAACGGGCGGAAAGCCCGCCCGGTGGAGATCACGAACCGGCTGCAGCGGTTCACTTGCCCTTGTAGTCCTTCAGCCAGTTCAGATCGACCTCGGCGGCCTTGTGCTTGGCCTTGGCTTCCAGGAGGAACTTGCCGCGGGCGGTCATCTCGCCACCCTTCTTGGGGGCGCCGACATGGCAAGCCTTGCAGTCCTTGACCTCGGTGAAACCTAGCTCCTGGGCCTTCTTGACAAAGGGCATCTTGGCCTGGGCGGGAATGGCAAGAATCAGCGCCGCGGCGGCGATGAGGGTGGCAATGCGCATGGTGCCTCCGGAATGGGGTCCCGCGGGAGGCGGGACGGGTTGGTCACATCAATGCAATAAGGGTACCTGGGTCGGACCAACTTACAAGATGCCTTGGGCTTTTAAGTCATCTAGAGTACCAAGTGCTCCTGATACTCTCCGAAGACGGTTCGGAGGGAATCGCAGATTTCCCCCACGGTGGCTTCGGCTTTCACGGCCGCCACGATGCGTGGCATGAGGTTTTCCGTGCCCTTGGCTGCGGCGGTGAGTTCCGCCAACCGGGCCGAGGCAGCCACTTGGTCCCGCCCCGCCCGCACCGCCGCCACCTGGCGACGCCGGGTCTCGCCCAGGGACTCGTCCACGCGCAGGAGATCGGGCGCCACCTCGCCTTGAATGGCGAAACGGTTCACGCCGACCACGATCTGCTCACCCTTCTCCACGGCCTTCTGGTAAGCGTAGGCCGCGTTCTGGATCTCGCGCTGGGGAAGGCCCTTCTCGATGGCGGCGACCATGCCTCCGAGCTCGTCCACCTTGGCCAGCAGCGCGGAGGCACGGGCCTCCAGCTCATCTGTCAGGGACTCGATGAAATAGCTCCCAGCAAAGGGATCCACCACGTCCGCCACACGGGATTCATGGGCCAGGATCTGCTGAGTGCGCAAGGCGATCATGGCGCTCTGCTCGGTGGGCAGAGCCAGGGCCTCGTCCCGGCTGTTGGTGTGCAGGCTCTGGGTCCCGCCGCAGACCGCGGCCATGGCCTGGACGGCGGTGCGCACGATGTTGTTATCCGGCTGCTGGGCCGTGAGCGTACTGCCGGCCGTTTGCGTGTGGAAACGCAACATCTGGCTTTTTGCATCGTCCGTTTTGAAACGCTCCTTCATGATCCGCGCCCACAGCCGGCGGGCGGCGCGGAACTTGGCCACCTCCTCGAAGAACTGGTTGTGGGCATTGAAGAAGAAGCTGAGGCGGGGCGCGAAGGCCTCCAGCTTCAGGCCCGCATCCAGGGCGGCCTGCACATAGGCGATGCCATCGCCCAGCGTGAACGCGATTTCCTGGGCCGCGGTGCAGCCCGCCTCGCGGATGTGGTAGCCGCTGATGGAGATGGTGTTCCAGTTGGGCACCTGCTCCGCGCAGAAGGAAAAAATGTCGGTGATGAGGCGCAGGCTCTGGCGCGGCGGGAAAATATAGGTGCCGCGGGCCATGTATTCCTTGAGGATGTCGTTCTGGATGGTGCCGCTCACCTTGTCCCAGCTGACGCCCTGCTCCTCCGCCACGGCGAGGTACAACGCCAGCAGCACGCTGGCCGGAGCGTTGATGGTCATGCTGGTGCTGACTTTATCCAGGGGGATGTCCCGGAACAGGGTGCGCATGTCGTGGATGGAACTGATACTCACGCCCACCTTGCCAACCTCGCCCAGGGCCATGGGATGGTCGGGGTCCATGCCGATCTGCGTCGGCAGGTCGAAGGCCACGGAGAGGCCCGTGGTGCCCTGCTCCAGCAAATAGCGGTAGCGCGCGTTGCTCTCCTCGGCCGTGGCGAAACCCGCGTACTGGCGCATGGTCCAGAGTCGCCCGCGGTAGCCGGTGGGCTGCACATGGCGCGTGAAGGGGAACTTGCCCGGCGCCCCCAGGTCCCGCAGCGGGTCATGGTCCGCCAGATCCGCCGGCGAATAGCTGTTCTTCAGCGGGATACCCGAACTGGTCTCGAAGGCGCGCTGACGGAGCTTCGCCGGATCCTCCGGCACTGTGAGCTGCGTGCGCACCTGGTCCAGGAAATCCTTCTGGTACATGAGGCCTCCGTGGAATCCACGATAGCACCGGGGATGCGGGCCCTGACGGGCGCCAGCCAGGTCACCACGACGAGCTCAGGTGTCACGCTCCGTGCTCCACGATGGTGACCTGGATGCCCGGGGTCCTCGCCTCGGAATACGCCTTCAGCCAGACGGCTGATCCGGTCCAGGGCGCGACAGGTCACATGGCCTATGATCCGCAGCGGACTTCCGGTGGTCGCTGTCATGCAAGCATTCACACAGGCCTATGTAATACAAATTTTAATATCAAATTGATTGCGATTTTATACAACCTGATAACCCTAGCAACTGCCCTTTCGGAGCCTGTCTTCCGGACCTCCCTGTAGGGCAAATCCCGAGACGGATTCGCTCCCCCCCAGGCCGATGAATCGTGAAGCTATCCTTCCAGGAAACCCCGAGGAACCTGCTCATGCCGATGCCACCCGCTACCCCCCCTGTTGCCTATCGCCTGATCCAGGGCGCCGATCTGTGGACCGCCCAAGGGCTGCAGCATGGTCAGGCCCTGGTCATCCGGAAGGGACGGATCCTGGCGGTGGGCCCTGTCGAAGCCATGGCCAAGGCCCACCCCAAGGCCCAGCGCATCACCCTCGCCGGGGGCACCCTGCTGCCGGGCCTCATCGAGGGCCACGCGCATGTGGGCGGACTGGGCGCCTTGAGCCGGAAAGTGGATCTCACCGGCCTGGCGGACCTCCGCAGAACCCTGGAGCGCATCCGCGTCTGGGCCGCGGCCCATCCCCAGGGCTGGCTGCTGGGCCGAGGCTGGGACCAGAACCGCTGGTCGGGCAAGACCTTCCCGAAGGCTGTCGACCTCGACGCCCTTACCGGCACCCGGCCTGCCTTCCTCCAGCGGGTGGATGGCCATGCCGCCTGGGTGAACAGCGCAGCTTTGGCCATGGCCGGGATCGGCCCCAAGACGCCCGATCCCGAGGGAGGTCGCATCCTCAAGGATGCCGCCGGCCGACCTACCGGCATCCTGCTGGATGCCGCCGACGCAGCTCGTGGAAAAGCTCATTCCCCAGCCCAGCTCCGCCGAGCTGGAGGCACGCCTGAAGGCCGGCCTCATCGCTCTGCGCGCGGATGGGTTCACGGCCGTGGCGGATATGGGCGTGGGTGCACGTGAGCTGGCCGCCTACCGGCGGATGGCCGCGGCGGGGACCCTGCCCATCCGCGTCTTCGCCTACATGAACCACGATCACGCCTTGATGCTCCGGGAATTGAGGCAGGCCCGGACGAAGAACCTGTCCTTCTTCCAGGTCCAGGGGGTGAAGTTCTACCTGGATGGGGCCCTGGGCAGCCGCGGGGCGCGGCTCCTGGCGCCCTATGCTGACGAACCCACCACGCGAGGGCTGTGGGTCACGGACCCGGCCAAGGTCGCCCTGGACGTCTCCATCACCATGCGGGCCGGGTACCAGCCCGCGATTCACGCCATCGGCGATGCCGCGAACCTGGCCGCCCTGGACCTGATCGCCGCCGCGGAGCGCAAGACCGGCCGCCCGGGCGCCCTGCCCCCGCGCATCGAGCATGCCCAGATCGTCACCGCCGAAGACGCCGCCCGCTTTGGAAAGCTCGGCGTGGTGGCCAGCATCCAGCCCGTCCACTGCCCCTCCGACCACAGCTGGACCCCCGCGCGCCTCGGCCCGGAGCGGGTGGGCGAAGCCTTCCCCTGGCGGAGCCTTGCGAATGGCGGCGCCTTGTTGGCGTTCGGCAGCGACGCCCCGGTGGAGGCCGCCAATCCCTTCATCGCCCTGGCCGCCGCCGAGACCCGCCAGGATCCCGATGGCAACCCGCCTGGTGGCTTCCTGCCCGCCCAGCGCCTCACCCGCGCCGAGGCCGTTCGCGCCTATACCGCGGGCAACGCCGCCGCCCTTGGCCGCGCCAAAGAGCTGGGCGTACTCCAGAAGGACGCCGTCGCCGACCTGCTGTGGGTCCAGGCGCCCATGGGTAGCATGAGCCCGGAAGCCCTCCGGAAGGTGAAGCCTGGACGGCTGTGGGTGAACGGGGTGGAGGTCCCGCTCGGCCGCTGAAGGAAGCCCCAAGGCATTCCCGGCCAGTCAAGCCTCAACGGGCTCAGGCCCCGCCAGTGACCTACCTGTAGAGGCCTGGGACCGGCCCTCTGGCTGGGTTGTCGAATTCAAGATTCATAGGTCGCATTTTCCGCTTGACGCGGCAAATGGGGGGGCAATAATTTCCCTGCCCTTCCATTCCCACGCTTCAAGCCACAAGCCCACTTGAAAAGGGGACCCATCCGCCATGCGTTTCTCGTCGCTTCCACGACCCCGCCTCTTTTCGCCCATGCTGCTGTCGGGGCTGCTTTCAGTGCTCGCCTGTGGGGGAGCGAAAACGGAAGACCCGGCCATCTCCCGCTTTGAAGTCGTGCCCGCCACCCTCGAAGTGGGCGAAACGACTGCCCTGAAAATGGCCTTCTCGGGCGGGGAGGGCCGCGTCCAGCCCCTGGACCGCCTCGTCCATTCGGGCACCGATGTGCCGTTGGAGGCCGCCACCACTACCGAATACACCCTCACCGTCACCGGCAACGGCAAGACCACCACGGCCAAGACCACCCTCACGGTGAAGCCGGGGCTGCTGGTGAAGGTCGAAGGCCTGCCCGCTGGGCTGGACGCGGCCATCACCGTGGAAGGCCCCGACGGCTACGCCAGGAGCCTCAAGGGAAGCGAAGCTCTCAAGGGCCTGAAGCCGGGCCGCTATGCCGTCATCGCCGCCCAGGTCATGGAAGGCGCCACCCGCCGCCCACCCCTGCGCCTGCGCCAGGAGGTGGACATCTCCAATACCGGCACCCAGGTGAAGGTCAGCTACCCCTCGCCCACCCTTCGTTTCAACCTGCCCGGTGATGTGGCGTTGGACTTCGTCCTCATCCCGCCGGGCAGTTTCATGATGGGGCCTGTATTCCCCGATCAGACAGCGGATTGGCCCGGCGCAGCGCCCTATGCCCTACCTCGCCACGAAGTCGTCTTCTCCAAGGCGTTCTACTTGGCCAAGTACCCGATAACCACCCGCCAGTGGAAGGCCGTCACGGGCTGGACCACACCTGACTACGCCAGCAAGGATCCCGACGTGGCTGTCTGGGATCGGGACTGGTTTGAATGGCATCTGGAATTCCTCGTT
Organism: uncultured Holophagaceae bacterium; assembly: GCA_963705865.1. GTDB lineage: Bacteria > Acidobacteriota > Holophagae > Holophagales > Holophagaceae > Geothrix. Next base: position 9,438 of record CAVPLE010000138.1, read on the forward strand.
CCCCTGAATAAGATCCTGCCGGGCAAAGCCTTTCGCCTGCCCAGCGAGGCGGAATGGGAGTACGCCCTTCGGGCTGGCAGCACTACCAAGTACTTCTGGGGTGATGACTATGCTCAAGCAGATACCTATTGCTGGACCTATGACAACACCCATGCCTTGGGCATCTCCTGGCCCAAGGTGGGCCAGAAGCAACCCAATGCCTGGGGTCTCCACGACATGTTCACCCAAACTCAATGGACCGAAGATGACTACCACCCAGACTATGTTGGCGCTCCAAACGACGGAAGCGCATGGATCGACAATCCACGTCCCGTGTGGAGAACTGCGCGAGGGTCCATATGGGGTTGGTCTAACGCACCAGAAACCTTCACGAAATATGACCTTAATTCCGCGTATCGAACTGGTCTCGGGTGGCACCCTGCTACCACCACTGGCGCCCGATTAGCCTCGAGTATCACCGAGTAATTCAACCGTTACGTCCTTCCATCGGCCTGGAATGGTTCCAGGTCTGGCATAGCCCTACTTTTAAGGAGGCCTCATGAAGTCCAGAGTGTTTTTCTGCCTGCTCGCGGGAGCGGTGGCCTTTGCCCCCCTGCGGGCCCAAACCCAACCCCCAAGCCTCTTCCGCTCCATCCCGTCCACGGATCCCAACCGCGATCCCAACTGGGATTTCTGGACCAATCGATCCTACACCTTTTACTACCAAAAGGACGGACAGATCAAATCAATGCTACCGCCCTATGACAGGCTGCCTTACTTCATTACCAACCATCCGACAAGTTCAAACGACTTGGCGAACCCAGATGTATTCCCCGAGGACGGCTGGATGCTGGTCATCCGCGATTTCGGCACGCCCACTCAGGCCCCGGCCTTATCCCTACTTCGCCCTTTACAACAAGTACCGAGGCATCCTGCGCTTCTTCTTCTTGAATACATGGGGCCTGGCCAATTCCCAATACGCCACCTCGGCCCAGTTCTTCAATCCTTCCCAGGATGCCTATCGCAGCGCCCTAATGACCTTCCCGGCTGAATCCAAGTGCTTCCTGAAGGACTATGACTCAGGGCAGCAGATCTACACCTTGTCCAACATGACCATGAACGGGTGGAGCCACTACGATTTCATCCTCTCGGGCTACGATCCCAGCCTGATCAACAAGCCCTACGTCAGCCTGGATGTCAAAACCCATGGGCTGAATGTAAGCAATCTGAATGTGAATGCGAACATCTACGGCACCTTAGAACAGATGATGAACAACGCGCCCGTGAGCTTCGGTCGCAGCGAGTTGGAGACGCTGCAGGCGGCCCTGGGGAAGGGGTATTCCTACTACAAGAGCACCAATGACGCCATGCAGGCTCTGAAGAAGCAGACCGACAACCAAGCCAACAAGGATGAATGGTGGTACCAAGCGGCCCTGCAGTTGGTCACCAGCTACTTCACGGGCGGCGGCGCCAGCTATGCCTCCTGGATCGCGGGCGCAGTGGGCTTTCTGACGGAATACATCGGCGGCGAAAATAAGGCCGCACCCATGCAGCCCCTGAACTTCAAGGTCGCCCTCGACCTGGAGGCCACGGGCACCCTCACCAACACCACCTGGATCGATTCCCCGGGCTTCTACCTGAACCACATGGCCACTCCCCAGCCGGGTCAGGTCACTCCCGTGCAGGCCGTTCCCTGGGGCGTGTTCAATGTGGAAGAGGCCCCGGAAGTGACTGTGCAGGCGGTGTACCACCCCCGCTTCGGGCCCATCAATCCCGAGGACGGCACGCGATATGTCTACCCCGTGCTCGGTGGCTACAAAGCCACAGTCACCAAGGTTCCCAACTTCGTCATCAATCCCGATACGGGCATGACGACGCAATCCGTGAAATACGCCTTCAAATACGAGACCCGAGGCCCTTCTGCCTTCGTGGATGCGACTCAGCCCCTCACCCTCCAGGCCACGGCCATGCCCAGCGGTCTGACTTACGAACTGAAGGCGCTCCTTCCGAACCCTTCGGCCCTCAAGCATTCCGATCCGGTCCAGGTCCTCTACAAGACCGTGCCCTACAGGAAGGTCGATGGAGAACCCATCGGATGGTTCGAGCCCTACACCAACTGATCCTGACCTGGCAAACGGCCACGCCCCCGGGGGCCCTGGGCTTCCCGGGGAATGCGGAGCGTGGCGATCTCGTTGTCGTCGCGGGTGGTCAGCGTCCCGTCCTTGATCTTTTTCCTTCGTGCCCTTCGTGGAGGTCTTTAGAGTCCCAACCTCTGGAATACTGGTCGCATGAGCCTCCGCCCCGCATCCCCCCTGCTCGCCCCATCCCTGCTCTCCGCGGACTTCACGCGGCTGGGCGAGGAACTGCGGATGCTCGAATCCGCGGGCGCCCAGGTGGTCCATGTGGACGTCATGGATGGCCGCTTCGTGCCGAACATCACCATCGGTCTGCCGGTGGTGGAGGGCCTGCGCAAGGCGACGACACTGCCCCTGGATTGCCACCTGATGATCGTGGAACCTCTGCGCTACGCCGCCGAGTTCGTGAAGGCCGGCGCCAATTGGGTGAGCATCCACCAGGAAGCCGACCCCCACCTGCACCGCACCCTGGCCGCCATCCGCCAGGCCGGTGGCAAGGCCGGCGTGGTGCTGAACCCCGGCACGCCGATCGAAACACTGGTAGACCTCGTGGGCGACTTCGACTTCGTGCTGCTCATGAGCGTGAATCCCGGCTTCGGCGGCCAGAGTTTCATCCCCCGTGTCCTGGACAAAGTGAAGCGCCTGGATGCCCTCCGGACCGAGCGCGGCGTGCCCTTCTTCATCCAGGTGGACGGCGGCGTGGGCCTGAAGAACGCCGCTGACCTCATCCGCGCCGGCGCCGACTGCCTTGTGGCCGGCAATGCGGTGTTCAAGGCCGAGAATCCGACACAGGCCGTCGCTGACCTGCTCCAGGAGATGGCGAAGGGGCGTTCATGACCTTCGACCTCCAGCGTTACAACCGCCTCCT
>CAVPLE010000139.1:0-18259 GCA_963705865.1 uncultured Holophagaceae bacterium
TTCAGATCGCCCCCCGGGTTGTGCGTCAGCTGGCGCACCGAAGGCAGCCCCAGGCCCGTGCCGTGTCCCGGAGCCTTGGTGGTGAAAAAGGGCGTGAAGACTTTGGCCTGCACCTCGGGCGTCATGCCTTCGCCCGTGTCTTCCACCTCCACGCAGGCCAGGGGTTTTCCCCCGAATAGGATCTGGGAAAGCCGGATCGTGATGTCGCCATCCTGGGGCATGGCGTCCCGGGCATTGGATACCAGGTTCACGAAGATCTGTTCGATCTGGGTGCGGGATCCGGGGATCGGAACGTTGGCCTCGCCATGGCGAGTTCCGCGCAGGCCCGGATGGTGGCCAGGGCGTTGTTGAGGTCGTGGGCCATGCCCGCGCCGAGGCCATCCAGGCCCTTACGCCAGCGTTCCGATCCAGAGGCGGAGGCCAAGGGCCAGGCGAGCAGGGAGATGGCGATCAAGATCAGGGTGAGGATGGAGAGCAGGTCGCCCCAGGAGGGGAAGGGCGGTGCGGTGCCGTATCGAAGGATGCTGAAGGTGGCCCAGGCCTGATTGAGGGTCTGGGCGAACAGGCCCGCGGCGATGCCGCGCCAGCCCCACTGGGCGTCGTGCTCGCGGCGGGCGCGGGCCAGGGCGAGGGCGCCCGCATGGGCGAAGATGACCGTGTTCAGCGCATTCAGGGCCAAGCCGCGGGCGCCTGGTGCGAGCACGAGTAACAGCATCGGGCCCAGAAGCCCGTAGGTCACGACGAGCCACGGCGTGGACTTCGGCCAGGTGCCGAAGGGGGTCGGGCGGAGGGTGGGTGTCCGAGGGGAGCCTGTGGGTAATCAGGAATCCATCGGTCCGGGGGAGCCACGCCATGAGTCATGAGTCCCGGACGCGGCGCCGCCTCAGGCCTCCAGGGCCTTCCGGAGCAGGCCCACCGCGGCCTTGGAACCCTCCCATTTCATGCGTTCCTGCGCCTCGTCCAGGCCGCACCACAGGTATTCGCTGTGCTCGGCCGGCTCCAGGCGGACCTCGGCCCCGGGCGCGACCTCCATGGAGAAGCAGGTCTCCGTGTTGAACCGAGGCTCCCCATCTGGGAAGCGCACGATGGTGGGATCCACCCAGAAGCTATGGGAGAGGCCCAGGGGGCGCAGCGTGCCCGTGAGTCCTGTCTCTTCCGTGAGCTCACGATGGGCGGTCTGCTCGGGCGTTTCTCCGGGCTCCATCATGCCGGTGACACTCTGCCACCAGAGCCCGTGCGCCGGGACGCGGAGCATCATCAGGATCTCGGGGCCCGCCGCGCCGCGGCGCCAGGTCATGGCGGAGACGCTGCGGCTGGGCTCACGCACGGGCTGGAGGTCCAGGGCGAGGCAAGCCGTGAGGTGGGCCTGGAGGCGATCCGCGGCCTCTTCCCAGGTAGGGGCACTGGCGCCCAGCAGTGAGTGGAGGCTGCACACGCCCTTGTCCGTGAAACCACAGGGGGTGATCCAGCGGAAGTGGTCCAGGTTGGGGCGCACGTTGAAGGCGATGCCGTGGGTGGTGATCCAGCGGCTGAGATGGAGGCCGATGGCGCCCAGTTTCTCAAGGCCGCCGCCCTTTCGATATGGGGCCGTCTCCACCCAGATGCCCGGCGCGCCCTTGAGGCGGTCGGCCACCACGCCAAAATCCGCCGCGGTGCGGATCATGGCCTCCTCGAGCCCGCGCACCAGACGGCCCACGTCCTCGCGGCCGCCCCGCAAGTTGCAGATGGGATAGGCGACGATCTGGCCGGGGCCGTGGTAGGTCACCTCGCCGCCTCGGTCCGTACGGTGGACACTCACGCCCTGGGCGGCCAGGAAGTCGTCGCTCATGTGGATATCGGCGGGTGTGGCGTTTCTGCCCAGCGTGAAGACGGGGTCGTGTTCGAGGATCACAAGCTGGTCGGGATTTCCCTCCCGGCTGACATGAGCCGCCAGTGCCTTCTGCAGACGGAGTCCGGCGGGGTAGAACACCCGCCCGAAGCGGCGGAGCTGGGCTGGGCGGGAAACAGAGAATCCGACTTCAGACATGCTTCGAGTGTAGCCGGGGCATCGGATGAGCCCAGCCTCTGGCATGATCGGTGGAAGGATGAGTCTGGATCCTTCCACCATCGGCCGCTTCAAGGTCCTGGGTACCCTCGGCTTCGGCGCGATGGGTACGGTGTACCTGGCGGAGGATCCCCTGCTCAAGCGGGCGCTGGCCATCAAGGTGGTTCGCGAGGGTACCGGCGACGCCGAGGTGCTGCTCCGCTTCAAGCGCGAGGCCGAGATCTCGGCGCGACTGAACCATCCCAACGCCATCACGGTCTTCGATGTGGGCGAAGCCCCGGACCTGGGGCCCTACCTGGTCATGGAGTACGTGGAAGGGGAATCCCTGTCGGACCGGATCCACCGCGGCCGGCTGGACCCGGACGAGGCCATGGGCCTGCTGATCCAGGCGGCCGATGCCCTGGGGGCGGTTCACGGCCTGGGCATTCTCCACCGGGACATCAAGCCCGACAACTTCATGGTGGCCAAGGACGGCCGCCTGAAGCTCATGGACTTCGGCATCGCCCGGGGGGACCAGGGGCGCCTGACCACGAGTTCTGCTTTCCTCGGCACGCCGGCCTATGCGGCGCCCGAGGTGCTGAACGGCGCCAAGGCCACGCCCGCCTCCGACCAGTGGGCCCTGGTGCTCACGGCCTTCGAGATGTTGACGGGCACGCTGCCCTTCGCGGCCGACAGCGTGGGCGCGACCCTCTATCGCATCGTGCATGAAGCGCCGGTGTGGCCACCGGATTTCCCACGTGACCTGGCGGCGGTCTTCGAGAAGGCCCTGGACAAGGATCCACGGAAGCGATTTGCCGATCTCTCCACCTTTCTCCGGGCCCTGATCGAGGCCCTTCCTATGGAGCCGGAGCGTCGGACGGCCCACTTCGCCCAGCTCGACTCCACTGCTCCGGTGAAGGCCACGGGCACCCTGAGAATCGAGCGCACGATTGCGGATTCCTCTCCGCGGACCCGCTGGCTCTGGGGCGGGGGACTCCTCCTGGCCTCTCTGGTGATCGGGTTCCTGGCCCTCCGGTCCGAGTCCAGCCGGGTGCTGTCGATTGATTCGAAACCCGGTGGTGCCGAAGTGTTCCTTGATGGAACCCCCCTGGGACGGACGCCGCTTCGCCAGGTGGTGGTGAAGGGCAAGGCGGATCTGCTCCGCCTGGAGAAGCCCGACTTCGTGCCATTGGGATACCGCCTGAAGGCGGAAGACAAGGACCTGACCCTGCGCCTCCTGCCAGCACCGTTCCAGGTCCAGGTGGTCAGCGAGCCGCCGGGCGCAGAGATCTTCCTGGACGGGGTCTCCAAGGGTAAGGCCCCCGCCGCCGTCGAGATTGCCGGCGAAGGCAGCCATCAGTTGCGGCTCGACCTGGACGGATACCAGTCCTGGACAGTCGCGCTGGAGCGCCACAGGCCCCTGCCCGATCCCATCCGCCTCCAGAAACACAGGGGCAAGCAGGGCGGCGGCAAGATCAAGAAGTTCTTCAAGGGGATCTTCCAATAGGGGGCTATCAGCTCTCAGCTCTCAGTAAAAGCTGACAGCCACTTCCGCCATGATGGAGCCATGGCGAATGTGATCGTGGTGGGTGGCGGCGCGGCAGGGCTGGTGGCGGCCTGGCGGGCGGCCTCGCTGGGGCACGTTGTCACGCTGCTGGAGGCCAACGGCCGCCTGGGTGTGAAGCTCAGGATCAGCGGCGGCGGCAAGTGCAACATCACCCACGCCGGCCCGCCCAAGGCCCTGATGGCGGCCTTTCCCGTGGAGCAGGCGCGCTTCCTGCGGCCGTCGCTGCACGCCTTCGACAACCAGGCGGTGCTGGACTTGTTGCGCCGGGAGGGCGTGGAGACCTACACCCGCGACAATGGCCGCGTGTTCCCCCTGGATCGGCCGGGCAGCGCGGCGGCGGTGGTGGCCGCCTTCGAGACCCTGGCGCGTCGGGTGGGCGTGGACTTGCGCACGGGCGCCCGCGTGACGGCGCTGGAGGGCAGGGCCCCCCGTCTGAGGGCATTGTGCCTGGGCGAAGAGCGGACCCCCGCGGAGGTCTTCATCCTCGCCACCGGGGGCGCCAGCTATCCCGAGACCGGCACCCGGGGCGAGGTGCTGGGGTGGCTGAAACAGCTGGGTGTTCCCGTCAAGGCCTGGTTCCCGGCCCTGGCACCCATCCCCCTGGCGCGCCCCCGTCCTGCCTGGGAGGGCGTGGCGCTGCGCGATGGAGAGTTGCGTCTGAGCGCGGGAACGGGAGGCCGTCGCCTGGGCGCGTTCGCGGGAGACGTCGTGTTCACGAAGACCGGCATCAGTGGTCCCGCCGCGCTGGAATTGAGCCAGGCCGTGGAAGGCGCACGCCGCGATGGGGGGGCGTGGCTCGTCTACGCGTCGATCCGGGACACACCGGAGGGCGTGGAGACCTCGCTCCTGGCGGAAGCCCGCGCCAACCCCCGCCTGCTGGCGGCCACCTGGTTGCAGCGGCACTTGCCGGAACGGCTGGTGGATCCGTTGCTGGAGGAGGCTGGAATCGTCCGCAGCCTCATGCTGAAGGATCTCTCGAAGGCCGCCCGGAAGGTGCTGGTGGCTCTGGTCACCGCCTTGCCTCTGGGTGCGCCCCAGGCGGTGCCCCTGGCCCGGGGCGAGGTGGCCGCGGGGGGCGTGGACTTGAGGGCCGTGGATCCCCACACCATGGCCTTGAAGGGCTGGGAGAACCTGCGTGTCTGCGGCGAATTGCTGGACATCGACGGTCCTGTGGGCGGCTACAACCTCCAGGCGGCCTTCAGCACCGGCTACGTGGCCGGTTCCATCTAGACCCGCCCTGCCAGCTCCACCACCAGGTCGCAGAGCCGCGCGGCATAACCTGTCTCGTTGTCGTGCCAACCAAAGACCTTCACGAAGCGTGGACCAAGGGTCATGGTGAGGTCCAGATCCATCAGCACGCTTTCCGACCGTCCGGTGATGTCGCAGCTGACCGCGTGGGGATCCGCCAGGCCGACGAGATTCCTCCACCGGCCAGCGGCAGCGGACTGGTAGGCGGCCCTCACGGCGGCGGAATCCGCATCGCTGTGGAGGGTGGCCACCAGATCCACCAGGTTGACGTTGAGCGTGGGAACCCGGAGGGCCACCCCGTCGAAGGCCGGGGGTAGGCCCGGCATGGCGCGGTGCAGGGCCCCGAAGGCGCTCGAGGTGGTGGGGATGATGCTCTTGAAGGCCGCCCGCGCCCGGCGGAGGTCCTTATGGGGAAGGTCCAGGAGGCGCTGGTCGTTGGTGACCACATGCACGGTGCTCATGCCGGCATGCTCAAGGCCGAAGGCATCGTCCAGGATCTTCAGCATGGGTGCGGTCGCATGCGCGGTGCAGCTGGCGTTGGAGATCACACGGTGGCGGCCGGGATCGAGCTCGGCGCCGTTGACCGGGGCGATGACCGTGAAATCGGCATCAGGACTCGGAGCGCTGATGACCACATGGGACACGCCAGCCTTGAGGTGCCGGGCGGCATCGGCCCGATGCGTGAAGCGTCCACTGGCCTCCACCACCAGGCGCGTGGGCGCGGGGAAGGGGATCTCCGCCGGATCGCTGGCGTGGAAGAGCGGCACGTGATGGTCGCCCAGCAGGAGGAAGTCCTGCCCCCCTTCGGTGAAACCTTCGATGGGCTTGGCACTGGGACCATGGACGGAATCGTGCCGAAGCAGATGGACCAGCTGGTCGATGGGCGCTGGATCATTCACGGCGCCCAGCAGCCCGGGCCGCACGCCTCCCAGTCGACGCACCAGCAACCGGCCGATGCGGCCCAGGCCATTCAAAGCGATGGCTGTCATCGGTCAGATCCGCTCCAGCACATGCACACAGAGATCTTTCAAGCGGGCGGCGTAGCCGAACTCGTTGTCATACCAGGCGAAGACCTTGACCAGCCGCGGCCCCAGGATTTTCGTGAGGTACGGATCGTAGAGGGTGCTGGCGGTCCGTCCCACCAGGTCCGCGCTCACCAGTTCGGCATCGAGCACTTCGAGGTAAGGGGACAAGGGGCCGCTGCCAGCGGCTTTGCGGAAGGCCTCCTGCACGGTGGCCAGGGTGGCGTCGGACCTGAGGGTGGCGGTGAGGTCCACGATGCTCACGTCGGGGGTGGGGACCCTGATGGCCAGGCCATCAAGGCGCCCCTTGAGATGGGGCAGGACCAGTCCGATGGCCTTCGCGGCGCCGGTGCTGGTGGGGATCATGCTGAGGGCCGCGGCCCGGGCCCGGCGGAGGTCCTTGTGGGGCAGATCAAGCAGGCGCTGGTCATTGGTGTAGCTGTGCACCGTGGTCATGAAACCGTATTCGATGCCGAAGGTGTCATCCATCACCTTCACGACCGGACCGAGGCAGTTGGTCGTGCAGCTGGCGTTGGAGATCACATGCTCGGTCACGGGGTCCAGCGACGCTTCGTTCACACCCATGACCACGGTGCGGTCCGCATCGTCGGACGGGGCGCTGATGAGCACATGGCTGACACTGCCTTGAAGATGGAGGGCGGCGCGGTCACGCTTGGTGAATTTTCCGGTGCACTCCAGCACCACCTGGGCCTCTTGGGCGCCGAAGGGAATGAGCTGGGGGTCTTTCTCGGCGTAGACGCGGATGCGCCGACCATCCAGCACGAGGTAGTTCCCATCGGAAGCCACGGGGAAATCCGCGGGGCCATGGACAGAGTCGTATTTCATGAGATGGGCGAGCGTGGCGGCGTCGGTGAGGTCGTTCACGGCCACCACGCGAACATGGGGAACCTTCATCAGGTGCCTCAGCACCAGCCGCCCGATCCGCCCCAGTCCATTGATGGCCACCTTCTTCATGGCGCCCTCCGAACCCCATGTTGTACTGGCCCCGCCCCCTCCTGTCGAAGGAAAAGGAGGGTGGTATGCGAAATGAAAAACCCGGCAAAGCCGGGTTTTCATCCGTGGGAAGAGCGGGCGGTCAGCTGGCGAGGCTCACCCGCCTGAGCCGACTGGGCGGCGCCTCCAGCTTTTTGGCGAGGGTGTTCCGGTGGATGCCCAACTCACGGGCGGCGGCGCTGTGGTTGCCTTGGTGGGCCGCCAGCACTTCCTCCAGATACACCCGCTCGAACTCGCGGCACGCCAGATCCAGAGGCACGCCGCCACGCACCATTTCGGCCACGAGGGTACGCAGCTTTTCGCGCATTCAATCTTCTCCATCAACCGTATCGGGATCCAAAAGGTAGCACCGCGATGACAAGAGTGAAAGCCCCGTGACAACTTCAAAACGCACGCGCAGACTGTGGAAAAGTTTGTGGAATGCCTGTGCAGGCGACGGGAGCTGATGTGCGCAAGACCAAACTCGTGATGACCTTGGGGCCTGCCTTGATGCAGGGTGACCAACTGCGGGAATCCCTGCGCGAGGCCGATGCGGTGCGACTGAACGCCAGCCACGGGGACCCGGTGACCCGCCTGGAGGCCCTTCAGAAGGTGCGGTCCCTGGCAGCCGAACTCGGCCGATCCATTCCTGTTTTCCTGGACCTCCAAGGCCCCAAGTGGCGGATCGGCGAACTGGAGGCTCCGCTCGATCTGGCCGAAGGCAGCGAAGGCGCCTTCTACGCCCCTGGCAGTCCGGCTCCGGCCGGGCTGGCCTGGGCCGTGCCCCTGCCCCATCACGAACTGTTCGAGGGCGCCGCGCCGGGGCAGCACTGGCTGCTGGACGACGGGGCCATCACCGTGGAGATTCTTGCCAGGACCACCAACCTTCTGAAGGCCCGCGTCCTCGTCGGAGGGCCCCTGAAGGGCCGCAAGGGGATCCATCCCATCGGGATGGAACTCAACATGGACCCCCTTACCGAGAAGGACCATGCGGACATCCGCTGGGGGGTGGAGCACGAGGTGGACCTGTTCGCCCAGAGTTTCGTCCGCCGCGCTTCCGACGTGCAGCAGCTCCAGGCCATCATCCAGCACCTGGGGGGAACCCAGCCCGTCATCGCCAAGATCGAGCATCCAACGGCCCTCTCGCACCTCGGAGAGATCCTGGATGTCTCCTGGGGCGTGATGGTGGCCCGTGGCGATCTGGGCGTGGAACTTGGCGTGGAGCGCGTTCCCGGCCTGCAGAAGCAGATCATCCGGGCGGCCCGCAAGGCCCTGAAACCCGTGATCACCGCCACGCAGATGCTGGAGAGCATGATCGAGCACGCCCAGCCCACCCGCGCCGAAGCCAGCGACGTGGCCAACGCCATCTGGGATGGCACCGACGCCGTGATGCTCAGCGCCGAGAGCGCCACGGGCGCCCATCCCGTGGAAGCCGTGCAGTGGCTGGCCCGCATCGCCGCGGAGGCCGACGCCAACGTGAAGCAGCGAACACCCACGTTGCCTGACGAACTGGCGGAGAAAGTCCTCTCCCGCACGGATATCTCCGTGGCCTTCGCCGCCTGCCGCACGGCGGACGAAATCAACGCCCGCTGGATCGTGGCTTTCACCGAAGGTGGTGGCACAGCCCGCATGGTGAGCCGGCTGGCAGGCCGCACCCCGGTGCTGGGCGCCACCGTGGACGTGGTCACGGCTCGGCGCATGGGCCTGCTGCGGGGCGTCACCGCGTTGATGATCCCCCGGGTCAGCAACACGGATGAGATGGTGGCGGTGGTCCGTGAACTGCTGGTGGCCAAGCACGAATTGAAGAGTCTCGACCGCGTCGTCATGACGATGGGCCTGCCCTTGTGGAAGACCGGCAGCACGAACACCATGAAGGTGATGACCTTCTAGCCTCCAGGAGTTTCCCATGAGCTTGAGCCGCCCACTTCGCGACGAGTACGCCGAAGGATACGCGCCGTACATCGCCGCCGCCGGCGAGGGTGATGTACTGGATCTGCTGCAGGCGCAGATGGAGGACATCGCCACCCTGTTCGCGGGATTCTCCGAAGCCCAGGGCGCCTTCCGCTATGCCCCGGGCAAGTGGAGCCTGAAGGACCTGCTTCAGCACCTCTGCGACGCGGAGCGCATCTTCGCCTACCGTTGCCTGCGCATCGGACGGGGTGACGCCACCCCGATGCCGGGCTTCGAGGAGGACCCCTACGCCGCGGCCGCCAAGGCTGACGCCCGCGCGATGGCTGACCTGGTGGCGGATTGGCGTGCCGTGCGCGCGGCCAGCCTCACCCTCTTCCGCAGCCTTCCGGAGGCGGCCTGGCTGCACCAGGGCACCACCAACCATCGCGCCATCACCGCCCGCTGCCTTCCCTACATCGTCCTGGGCCATGCGGCCCATCACCTGTCAGTGATCCGGGAGCGCTACCTGCCGGCGCTGAAGTAGTCCTTCCAGCCCTCGAGGGCATCCGCCAGCTTCTCCAACTGGGCGGTCTCGGTGGTGCGGAAGCGGCTCACCAGCTTCCAGCCCTGGGCCACCTTCTGGTAGCGGTGCAGCCAGAGGGAGGGCCCCTCCCAATCGGCTTCCGGGTCCGTCTTCGTGCGCACCAGGAAGGCCACCGTGGTCCAGGGGCCCCGCGCCAGGAACCTCCTGCCCAGTTCCTGGATGCCGGATTCCTCGTCGGATTCCAACACCAGGTCGTCCAGGTCCGGGATGATCATGGCGCCTCCTTCTGAGGCATGATTCTATGATGCGCATCGAATGCATCGCCATCGGGACCGAATTGCTCACCACGCGGCGCCTCGACACCAACTCGGTGTGGCTTGGCGAGCGACTGGCGGCTCTGGGCCTTGCTTTTCATCGCAAGACTGCCGTGGGGGACAGCCAGGAGGACCTGGCCGCCCTCTTTCGCGAGGCCCTGACGCGGTCCGATTTCATTGTGACCACCGGCGGCCTGGGCCCCACCTTCGACGATTTCACCAAGGAGTGCTTCGCGGAGGTCCTGGGCACGGTTCTGCGCGAAGACACCCCAAGCCGCGAGGACATGCTGGCCTTCTACGCCGCTCGGAAGCGCGTCCCGCCTGAGTCGAACTTCAAGCAGGCCCTGCTGCCCGAAGGCGCGGAAGCCTTGCGCAACCCCGTGGGCACCGCGCCCGGCGTATGGTGGGAGGGCCCGAAGGGGCATCCCGGCGTGCGGATCGTGATGCTGCCCGGCGTCCCCCGCGAGATGAAGCGCATGTGGGAAGAGCAAGTGGAACCTCGTCTGCGCAGCCTGGTCGGTGAGTCCATCCGCACGCTGCGCATGGTCGTGGCGGGGGTGCCGGAAAGCGCTCTGGACGAGCGCATCCGCGCAGTCCGCGAGCGGCATGGCCAGCTGGATTGGACCATCCTGGCCAGCCTCACCCAGGTGGAGTTGTTGGCCCGGGGGGCGGATCCCGCCGCCCTGGAGGCCGCCCGGGCCGACTTCCTGCCCGTGCTGGGCGAGGATCTCGTGGGTGTGGGGGATGGCAATCTTGAGGATGCGGTGCTGGGGAGCCTGAAGGCCCGCGGCGAGACCCTCGCCATCGCCGAGAGTATGACCGGCGGCCTGCTGGCGGCCCGGCTCACGGCCATCCCCGGCGCCAGCGAGGTGTTCCTGGGGGGTGCCACGGTCTACTCAGCCCAGGCCAAGACCACCCTCCTGGGCCTGGGCGCCGGACGCCTGATGCATGAAGGCACCGTGTCCGAAGCCACCAGCCGCGCTCTGGCGGAGGCCGTCCGCATGAAGCTCGGTGCCACCTGGGGCCTGGGGCTCACAGGCAATGCCGGTCCCGGCGCCGAAGGCGACGCGCCCCTGGGCACCGTGTTCATCGCCCTGGCGGGACCCGATGGCACCGAAGCCAAGGCCTACACCCTGCCTGGCGATCGGGCGGACGTGCAGCTGCGCGCCACGGCCTGGGCCCTGGACCTCCTGCGGCGGACCATCCGGAACGGCTGATACACTGCGTCCATGTCCTCGACGTTCCTGCCTTCCCCGGTCCTCTGGTGCCTCGCCGCCTTCCTGTGCGGCAGCATCCCCTTCGGTCTCCTGCTGGTGAAGCTGGCCGGGAAGGGGGATGTCCGCGCCCACGGCAGCGGCAACATCGGCGCCACCAATGTGAGCCGGGTCGGAGGCAAGGCCCTGGGTGTCGTCACGCTGCTGCTGGACATCGCCAAGGGCTTCCTGCCGGTCTTCCTGGCGAAACGGGCCGGGTTGAGTGTCGACTTGCTCGCCCTCATGGCCCTGGCGGCGGTGTTGGGCCATGTGTTCACGCCCTGGCTGAAATTCCAGGGAGGCAAAGGAGTGGCCACGGCCCTGGGCGTGATCCTTGCCGCCGACGCCTCCATGGTCCTGCTGCCCATGGGCACTTTCCTCTTCGTCCTCTGGCTCACGCGCCATGTGAGCCTGGGCAGCATCCTGGCCGCGGCCATGGTGCCGGTTCAGCTCTTCCTGACCCGGGGGGTCCAGCATCCCGTGGAGGAGTTGCTGGGTCGCGGGCCGGCACCGGTCCTCCCCTGGGCCGCCCTGGTGATCCTGGTGATCTGGAAACATCGCGAGAACATCCTGCGCCTGCAGGCGGGGACTGAGTCCAAGCTCTGGGGCGCCAAGAAGGAGGACGCGAATGTCCAAGGTTGACATCGGCGTCTTCGGTTCCGGTGCCTGGGGCACGGCCCTGGCCATCACCTGGGCCCGGGCGGGCGCCAACGTGGCCCTCTGGGGCAGCTTCCCCGACGAGATGGCGCGGATGGCCGCCACGCGGCGCCACCTGCGCCTGAAGGATGTCGAATTTCCGGCCGGGCTTCAGACCTCGGATGATCCCACCGCAGCTTTTGCGGCGCCCCTCTGGATTTCCGCCATGCCCACCCAGGTGACGCCCGACGCTTGGCGCGACCTGCGGTCGAAGGCGCCCAAGGCTCCCGAACTGGTGATCCACGTGAGCAAGGGCATCCTGCAGAACACGCACCAGACACTCTCCCAGGCGCTGACGGGCGTGCTGGACGTGCCTGTGGGCGTGCTCTCGGGGCCCACCTTCGCCGATGAAGTCAGTCGCGGCGTGCCTTCCGCCATCGTCCTGGCCCTGCCGGGCACGGTTTCCCACGAACGCGCCAAGGCCCTCCAGGCCCACCTGTCCTCCGAGAAGCTGCGCATCTACCTCAGCCGCGATGTCGTGGGCACCGAACTCTGCGGCGCCCTCAAGAACATCCTCGCCATCGCCGCGGGCCTGGTGGATGGCCTGAAACTGGGCTACAACGCCCGCGCGGCCCTCATCACCCGGGGCCTGGCCGAGATGGCCCGCCTCGTGGAGGTGCTGGGCGGCCAGCCTTCCACGGTGATGGGCCTGGCCGGCATGGGCGACCTGCTGCTCACGGCCACGGGGCCGCAAAGCCGGAACCGCACCTTTGGGGAGCTGGTGGGGAAGGGGAACAGCGTCGACGCCGCCCGGGATGCCCTGGGTGGTCAGGTCATCGAGGGCATGTTCACCACTGAGGCGGCCCTGGCCCTGGCCAAGGAGCACGGCCTCGAACTGCCCATCGCCACCGAAGTGCAGCGCCTCCTCAACGGCGAGCGCCCCGAACTTGCCGTGCGGCGGCTGATGACGAGGTCGCTGAAGTCCGAATAGGAGGCCGCCATGGTTGAGCCGTTCCGTTTCCGCGTGAAGCAGCATGGCCCCGCAGGCTCCCCTGTCCGCGAGACCTTCGCGCCTGCGGAGCCGAAGCCGGGCTGGGTCCGCCTCGAACTGAAGGCCATGGCCCTCAACCACCTGGATCTCTGGACCACGGAGGGCCTGCCGGGTTTCCCACTGCCCCTGCCGCTCACGCCGGGCTCCGATGGGGCGGGCGTGATCGAGGCCGTGGGTGACGGGACGGTCCTGCCGCCGGGGCTGGAAGCGGGTGGCAGCGCGATGATCGCGCCAGGGCTGAGCTGCGGCGTCTGCCCCGCCTGCCTTCGCGGCGACGACATGCTCTGTCCCGCCTACGGCATTTTGGGCCAGGTCCGCGATGGCACCGCCGCCACCCACGTCCTGGTGCCCGCGGCCAACCTGCTGCCCATCCCTGGCAACTGGGACTTCGAGCAGGCGGCGGCTTTCCCCCTGGTGTTCCTCACGGCCTGGGAGATGCTCGTCCACAAGGCGGCCCTGCGGCCCGGCGAGACCGTGCTGGTCTGGGGCGGGGGCAGCGGCGTGGGCAGCGCGGCCATCCAGCTGGTGAAGGCCCTGGGCGGCTCGGCCATCGCCGTGGTGGGCAGCGAGGCCAAGGCCATGCAGTGCTGGGACCTGGGCGCCGAACACGTGCTCGTCCGGGGCGACCTGAAGGCCCTGGCCGCCAAGGTGCGCGAGCTCACGGGCAAGCGGGGCATGGAGGTGGTCTTCGAGCACACGGGCGCCGCCACCTGGAACACCAGCCTCGCGGCCTGTGCCCGGGGCGGGCGCATCGTCACCTGTGGCGCCACCACGGGCCGGGACACCACCTTCGATCTGCGCACCCTCTTCGCCAAGCAGATCCAGATCCGGGGCTCGTACATGGGACGCCGGGAACACCTCTGGACCCTGCTCTCCCTGCTCAAGCGCAACCCCACCAATCCGCCCTTCCACCCCGTGATCGATCGCGTCTTCGACCTGGCCGAGTATCCCGAGGCCCAGCGCCACCTCGAAGCCGGGCAGGGCTTCGGCAAAGTGGTCTGCCGGGTGTCCTGATGCTGCGCAACCTCCCCCTTCCGGAAGGCTCCACCTTCACCTGGGTGGACCTGGTGGATCCCACGGCGGCCGAGATGGCGGAGGTGGCCGACCGTTACGGACTTCATCCCGCGGCGGTGCGGGATCTGCTCAACCAGCCCCACCTCCCCAAGTACGAGCGCCTGCCGGGTCAGCAACTGCTCATCCTCCGGGCCTACGACGAGGTGGCCAAGCGCGGCGACACCATCCAGGCCATGACCCGTCGCCTGGTGGTGCTGATGCTGGACGGCGCCATCATCACGGTCCATCGCCGGGAGCAGCCCTTTTTCGCGGAAGCCGCGCAGCGGGCGGCGGCGGCGGGGAAGGCCCTCCGACCGGAACAACTGGTGCTTTCCCTCTGCACGAAGGCCGTGGCCTCCTTCGACGAGCCCCTTCGGGAGAGCGAGGAGAGCCTGGACCTGATCGAGTCCGCCCTCTTCCATCGGAAACTCCCGCACCAGGGCATCCGGCAGGTCTACGGGCTCAAGCGCCGGTGCGCCGTCATCAAGCGGACCTTGGGACGCATCACGACGGCACTGGGGCCCCTCAAGGAGCAGGCCCACGACGACCAGGGGCTGCTGGCGGACGTGGTGGAGGAGGCGGACCGCCTGCACACCTGGGCGGATGAACTGTTGGAGAATGCGACCCACCTCATGAACCTGGAGATCAACCTCGCCAGCCAGCGCACCAACGAGGTCATGCGGGTACTCACCGTCTTCAGCGCATTCTTCCTGCCGCTCACCTTCATCGCCGGGGTCTATGGCATGAACTTCAGGCGGATGCCGGAACTGGAGCACCGCTTCGGGTATCCCCTGGTGATTGGCGCCATGGCCCTCACGGCTTTGGCCATCTGGGGCTGGTTCCGGCGCAAGGGCTGGCTGCGGTAATCGCCTGCTGCCTCCCTGCTGCCAAGCGGTTAGACTGATACGTTTGCGCAAGGAGTTCCTGTGAAAGTCCTCATCCTGGGTGTCAATGGATTCATCGGTTCCCACCTGGTGGACCGCATCATGCAGGACACGGACTGGGAGGTCTACGGTTTGGACCTGGGCACCCACAAGGTGACCGACCACCTGGCCAACCCCCGCTTCCACTTCGTGGAGGGGGACGTGACCATCTCCAAGGAATGGATCGAGTACCACATCAAGAAGTGCGACGTGGTGCTGCCCCTGGTGGCGATCGCCACCCCCAAGGTCTACGTCACCGATCCCCTGCGCGTCTTCGAGTTGGACTTCGAGGAGAACCTCCGGGTGGTCCGCCAGTGTGTGAAGTACAAGAAACGCGTGGTGTTCCCCAGCACCTCCGAGGTCTATGGCATGTGCCCGGACGTGGAGTTCGACGAATACGAATCACCCCTGGTGACCGGCCCCATCCCCATGAACCGCTGGATCTACAGCACCAGCAAACAACTGCTGGATCGCGTGATCTGGGCCTACGGCTTCCAGCAGGGCCTCAAGTTCACGCTGTTCCGTCCCTTCAACTGGATGGGTCCCAAGCTCGACAGCCTGAACACCGCCAAGGAGGGCAGCAGCCGCCTGGTGACGCAGTTCAGCTGGAACCTGTTCAACGGCGAGCCCCTGCAGCTGGTGGATGGTGGCACGGCCCGCCGCTGTTTCATTGATGTGGCCGATGCCATGGATGGCCTCATGGCCGTCCTGCGCAACGAGGGCGGCAAGGCCGACGGCCAGATCTTCAACATCGGCAACCCCAAGAACGACTTCAGTGTGCGGGAAATCGCCGAGCAGATGATCGCGATCTGGAAGGACCACCCGTTCCGCATCGAGCGCGGCATTCCCGAGGGCCGCATGGTCGAGACCGGCAGTGGTGACTTCTACGGCAAGGGCTACCAGGATGTGGCCCGGCGCACCCCCAGCATCAAGCGCATGCAGACCACCTTCGGCTTCCAGCCCAAGGTATCCATGAAGGATTCCCTCAAGAAGGCCATGGACTTCTTCATCGAGGAGCACAAGTCGCTGGAGAAGGTCGTCGAGACTGAGAACTAGCCGCCCGAACCGCGCTCATGACGCGACGCGAACGCACCTGCCTTCTCGCCCTCTGGTTCTTTCTGGGGTTGCTGCCGCTCTGGGTGCGGCCCCTCTGGGAGCCGGACGAAGCGCGCTACGCGGAGATCCCACGGGAGATGTTGGCCACCGGGGACTGGCTGACGCCACGGCTCAACGGAGTGCTCTACTTCGAGAAGCCACCCCTCCAGTACTGGTTGTCAGCCATCAACATGAAGCTCTTCGGCTTGAACGGCGCCGCGGCTCGGTTGCCCTTGGCCCTGGCTTCGGGCCTCATGATCTGGGCGGCCTGGCGGCTGGCCAAACGCCTCGGAGCCCGGGACGCCCGCTGGGCGCCCTTCATCGCGACGACGGGACTGCTGGCCTTCGTGACGGGTCAGCTCCTCACGCTTGACGCGCTCTTCAGCGCCTTCCTGGTCGCGGCCCTGGCCGCCTTCGTGGAGGCTGTGGCCCGGCGCAAGGAAGGACAGGGTGGTCTGGGTTGGACGTTGGCGGCCTTCACCCTCATGGCCGGAGCCATGCTCACCAAGGGACTGGCCCAGGTGATCCTGATGGGCGGCATCCTGATGTTCTCGCTGCCCTTCGCTTGGAAAGATGGGGATCTCCGCCGGGCTGTGCTGCGTACTGGTTTCGACCCCCTGGGATGGCTGCTCTACCTGATCCTGGTGACGCCCTGGTTCTGGCTGGTGGACCGGGCCAATCCAGGCCATGCGCAGTTCTTCTTCATCCACGAGCACTTCACCCGCTTCCTCACCCACGAGCACGCGCGCGAAGGCTCCAACAACTGGCTGTTGGACAAGCTCTACTTCATCGGAGTGCTGGTGGTGGGCCTGCTGCCATGGTTGTCGGCAACCTCATTGGGGTTGAAGCGCACCTGGACCTTCCTGAAGGGCAGGGGACCGCAGGCGCAGGACTCTCTCGCCCGCTGGATCGTCGGGGTCACGGCCGTGGCCATCCTCTGGCCCTTGGCCTTCTTCAGTCTGTCGGGCTCCAAGCTGCCACCTTACATCCTGCCGGTCCTCGTACCCCTCGCGGCCTTGGCCTGCACTTTCGAGCGCGAGGGCGAGGAGCCCACGACCCTGCGTCGCATGGGCTGGGAGCTGCTGGTGCTCGGGGGGATCTACCTCCTGGGCGCGGCGATTTTCCGCAACGACCTCAGCGGGCTCCCGTGGATGATCGCTCTGGGCGCGGCCTTCGCCGGCCTGGGCATCTGGGCCCTGCGTCCCAGGGGCCTGACCGCTCCCCGCCTGATGGCCTCACTGGGCGCCGCTTTGTGGCTGCTGGTTCTGACGGCCCAGGCCGCGGCGGGCCCCGGCAAGTGCGTGGCCGACCTCGCACGGCTCGCTCCGCCCCGGGCGCAGTGGATCAGCTACGGCACCTACTTCCAGGGGCTGCCCTTCTACGCCCGCACCCGGGCCGTGGTCGTGGCCGGGACCGGCGAGCTGGCCTACGGCCGCGATCACCTGGTCGGCGCAGAGAGGTGGTTCAACGAAGACCCCACTGCCCTGGGAGCGGTGGCCGATCGCATGAAGCAGGAGGATCCTTCCCGGCCCGTCCTCGTGATGGCCAAGGCCGCCAACTGGAAACAGCTCAGCCCGGAGGAGAAGGCCGGCTGGGAGGAAGTGGCCCGGAACCCTACCGCCGTGGTGGCACGACGGCGGTAGGGCAGGGCCTCTGTCTAGAGTCAGGAAGGGGGCTTTCCTGGGGCGACCCTCCAGGCCGCGCCAATTCTTCTACTCCAGACTCCAGACTGCTACTTCACCGCCTCTTTGACGCCGCGGCCGGCTTCCTTGGCACCCTTGGTGACGCCCTTGCCGGCGGTCTTGGCACCCTTGCCCACGGCCTTGCCGCCTTCCTTGGCGGCGTGGCCCACGGCCTTGCCACCTTCCTTGGCGGCGTGGCCCACAGCCTTGCCGCCTTCTTTGGCGCCATGGCCGATCTGCTTGGCGGCCTGCTTGATGTCCTCTTTCACGCCATCGGTGGAAACCGGGGCGGCAATGAGGAGGAGGGCGAAGAGGGCGGGGACCATGGAACGATTCTACCCCTTTGGGCGAGAGGGCCGATTCCAGGCGAAGATGGAAGGATGGATGGAACTCCGACTCAGCCACCCCAGCGTGACTCGAAAGCTCTGGCCCGCCTTGTCGGCTGGTTGCGCGCCCATGCGCCCGAACTGCTTCTCGCCCTGCTGCTGCTGGCGGTGCTGCCCATGCGCGACCTCTGGGCGCCGGATGAGCCGGATTTCGCCCAGTGCGTCAAGGAGATGCGCCTGCGGGGCGACTGGCTGCTGCCCTACCTGAACGGGGTGCCCTACAGCGAGAAACCGATCCTGTACTACTGGGTGATGAAGGCGTCCTCTGTCCTGTTCGACACGCTCACAGGCGGCCTGGGCTTCACGCAGGGCGTGGCCGCCTGGGCTCTGCGCCTGCCCTCGGTGATCGCGGCCGTCGCCTTCCTGTCGGCTTTCCGGCGCTGGGCTGTGCGGTTCCTGGAACCTGGCACCGCCGAGCCCGCGGCCCTGATCCTCGCCACCACGCCCCTTTGGTTCTGGCAGGGGCAGTTCATCCAGATCGACATGCTCTTCGCGGCCCTGCTGGCCTGGAGTTGGCTGGCCTGGTTGGGTGGCTACCTCCTGCTTCGAGAGCATCACCCCGGAGCCGTGCCCGGGGAA
>CAVPLE010000140.1:0-50180 GCA_963705865.1 uncultured Holophagaceae bacterium
GCAGAGGGCGTGCCTGCCAGCGGCGCCATGGTCCACGCCTATTCCGGAAGCCTGGAAACCGCCCGGGAACTCCAGACCATGGGCGTCTTTCTGTCCTTCTCCGGCGATCTCCAGAAACCGGACCGCCAGGGCTTGCGGGAAACCTTGCGGGCCGTGCCCTCCGACCACCTCCTTCTGGAGACGGATGGCGCCACGGAGCTGGAGCACGTCATCGCGGCGGCCGCGGGAATCCGTGGCATCCCGGTGGCGGAGTTGGAACTCCTGACCTGGGACAATGGCAGTCGTTGTTTCAGGGAGTTATGGCATGAGGTGGTTTTCCCGCAGTGAGCTGCTGCTCGGCGAAGCGGCCCTGGAGCGGTTGCGCGTCTCCCGCGTCACCATTTTCGGCTTGGGCGGCGTAGGCTCGTTCGCGGTGGAGGCCCTGGCCCGCGCCGGCGTGGGCCACCTGCGCCTGGTGGACCACGATGTCATCGGCCCCAGCAACCTCAACCGCCAGCTCTTCGCCCTGCGCTCCACCCTCGGCCTGCCCAAGGCCGAGGTGGCCGCCGCCCGCGTGCGGGACATCAACCCCGACTGCGACGTGGAGCCCCGGGTGACCTTCATCCACACGGACACGCTGCCGGACCTGCTGACGCCACGGCCCGACGTGATGATCGACGCCATCGACTCGATGACCTGCAAGGTGGCCCTCATGCGCACCGCCCTCGAGCAGGGCCTGCCGATCATCTCCGCCATGGGAGCGGGAGGGCGCACGGACAGCAGCCAGCTCTGCGTCGGCGACCTGAGCCACACGCGCCTATGCCCCCTGGCCGCCCGCGTCCGCAAGGAACTGCGCAAGGTCGGCATCACGCAGGGCATCCGCTGCGTCTATTCGCTGGAGCCCGCCGACAACAAGCGCCCTGCGAACCCCATCGACATCGAACCTCACCGCGGTCCCGGACGCCAGCGCCGCCCCGTGGGCACCATCTCGTACATGCCCGCCATCGTCGGGCTGAAGGTGGCCGAAGAGGTGTTGCGGATGTTGTTGGAGCCCCCTGCCTAGGATCCTTCCACAGCCTGCCGCAACACGGTCTGGAACTGCCCGCTCTGGTAGGGCTTCGCGAGGAAACCGGCCAGGCCGCGGCCCAGGAAATCCGCCAGGACATCCTGTTCGCTGTAGCCGCTGGTGAGCACCACCGGGACGCTCGGATCCACCCCGTGCATCCGGAGGAAGGCCTGCCGCCCATCCAGATGGGGCATGGTCAGGTCCATCAGCACCGCGGTGATCTCCCGGTGACGCAACTCGAAGAGACCAACGGCCTCCTGGCCATCCGCGGCTTCCAGGACCTGGAAGCCCAGGTTCTCGGCCAGATTCCGGGCCACGCCCCGCGCCCCGGGCTCGTCGTCGACCACCAGGAGGATGCCCCGGCCCTGCCAGCCCGCCTCCCTGGGAGGGAGCGGGAGCGTCTCGGCCGAAGGGAGCA
This sequence comes from uncultured Holophagaceae bacterium, assembly GCA_963705865.1. Taxonomy (GTDB): domain Bacteria; phylum Acidobacteriota; class Holophagae; order Holophagales; family Holophagaceae; genus Geothrix. The sequence continues at coordinate 1,464 of CAVPLE010000140.1, forward strand.
GGGCCGGAAGGAACAGCTTGAAGACTGAACCCCGGCCTGGCTCGCTGTAGACCTTGAGGCTGCCGTGATGGCTCCGCAAGATGCCCAGCATGGCCGAGAGGCCCAGCCCCCGCCCCGTGAACTTGGTGGTGAAGAAGGGATCGAAGATCCGGTCCCGCACTTCCGGCGCCATGCCGCAGCCGGTGTCGCTCACCTCCAGGGTCACGTAGCTCCCGGCGGCGAGCGGCAGGGCGGGCAGCAGGCCGCCGTTGTAGGCCTCGTCCACCGCCTGGAGGCCGGTCCGGATCGTGATGAGGCCGCTGACCTCGTCCCCGATGGCCTCGGAGGCGTTGGTGACCAGGTTCATGACGAGCTGCTGCATCTGCGAAGGATCCGCGGAGATGTGCGGCAGCCCAGGGGAGAGGTCGTACCGCACCATCGCCTTCTTGGAGATGGACACCGTGAGGAGCTGGGTCATCTCCACCACCAGACGGTTCAGATCCACCTCGATGACCTGCAGATGGCCCTTCCCCGCATAGGCCAGCAGCTGCCGGGTCAAGTCCGCGGCCCGCAGCGTGGCCTGCTCGATCTGGTGCAGATAGGGCAGGGCCGGGCTTTCCGGTGGGAGCTTCATCGCCCCCAGATTCGCGTTGCCCAGGATGGTGGTGAGCAGGTTGTTGAAATCATGGGCGATACCGCCGGACAGAACGCCGAGACTCTCCAGCTTCTGGGATTGCCGCAGGGCCTCCTCCGCCTCCTTGCGCTGGGTGATGTCCGCCCGGATGGCCACGAACTGCACGGGCCGCCCATTCTCGTCCAGGAAGGGGACGATGGTGGTATCCACCCAGTAGTGGGTTCCATCCTTGGCGCGGTTCTTGATTTCGCCCTTCCAGACCTTCCCCACCAGGATCGTCGCCCATAGCCGCGTCATGAAGGCCTTGGGATGGTGCCCCGAGTTGATGATCCGGTGATCTTGGCCCAGCAGTTCTTCACGGGAGTACTTGGAGATGGCGCAGAATTTTTCATTCACGTAGGTGATCCGCCCCCGGGCGTCCGTGACCGCCACGATGGCGTGCTCATCGAGGGCGCGTTTGAAGTTCTCCAGCTCCCGCAGGAGCCGGGCCATGCGCGTGGCCGGCCTTCCCGTCCCGCCGGGATCCGTGGGCTCGTCTTCAGGGGCGTTCCTGGTTCCCTGCCGAAACGTCACAAGGGGGCCTCTTCCTCCGATCCAGAGCAACTCGGATCAAGTCTCAATATAGACACATCGCTCCACTGGGCAAGATAGGCCCAAAGCACTAGCCTGAAGGCCAGTCACCACCCCCATGCCTTCTCGCTGTTCTCACCTGCGGAATCGCGAAGCGATTCCGCAGGAGGCCTACCGCCCCGTCGGAGCCTTGTATTCCTCGTAGGTGCCCTGGAAATCCTCAATGCCGTCGTCGGTGAGGTGCCAGATGCGGGTGGCCACCTCGTCGATGATGTCCTCATCGTGGGTCACCAGGAGGATGGTGCCTTCATACCGCTGCAGGGCATCGTTCAGGGCGATGACGGCTTCCAGATCCAGATGGTTGGTGGGTTCATCCAGCACCAGGATGTTGGGCTTCTGCAGCATCAGCTTGCAGAAGAGCAGACGGCAGGATTCCCCGCCGCTGAGCACGTCCGTCATTTTGTTGCCTTCCTCGCCCCGGAAGAGCATCTGGCCCATGACGCCGCGGATCTGCTCCTTGGTGGCGTCGGGGTCGAACTGGTGCAGCCAGGTCACCAGCTCGTAGCCCTTGGGAATGCTTTCAGCGAAATCCTGGGAGAAGTAACCCACGTTGGCCTCGTGGCCCCACTTCACCTCGCCGCCGTCCAGCTTCAGGTTCAGCTCGGTGACCTGAGGCGCGTTAGCCAGGAGGGCGTTCAGCAGCGTGGTCTTGCCGATGCCGTTGCGGCCCATGAGGGCCACCTTCTCGCCCCGCTGCACCATGGCCGAGAAGCCCTTGATGACTTCGAGACGGCCCTTGTCGGTGTCATAGCCCTTCTTCACACCCTCGAACTCCAGGGCGTAGCGGCCACCGGGCTTCGCCTGACTGAACTTGATGAAGGGGCGCTGGATGTTGCTGCGGGCCAGATCGCTCGGCTGGAGGCGCTCCACTTCCTTGCGGCGGCTGTTCACCTGGCTGCTGCGGGTGCCCGCCGCGAAGCGCTGGATGAATTCGTTCAGCTGGGCGATCTTCTTCTCGCGCTGCGCGTTGTCTGATTCGATGCGCGACCGTACCTGGATCTTGGCCATGACCATGTCGTCGTAGCCGCCGGTGTACTGGATGATCGTCTGGTAGTCGATGTCGGCGATGTGGGTGCAGACGTTGTTCAGGAAATGGCGGTCGTGGGAGATGACCACCACCGTGCCCTTGTAGCGGATGAGGAACTCCTCCAGCCAGTGGATGGAATCCAGATCCAAGTGGTTGGTGGGCTCGTCCAGCAGCAGGGCCTGGGGATTGCCGAACAGGGCCTGGGACAGCAGCACGCGCACTTTCTGACCGCCCTGCAGCTCGCCCATCTTGCGGCCGTGCAGGGATTCGGGGATGCCCAGTCCGTCCAGCAGGACCGCCGCATCGGCTTCGGCCGTGTAGCCATCCTCATCGGCCACCACGCCTTCGAGTTCAGCCACGCGCATGCCGTCCTCGTCGGTCATCTCCGCCTTCTCATAGATGGCGTCGCGCTCCTGCAGCGCCTTCCAGAGCCCCGCATTGCCCATGATCACCGTGTCGATGACGCGGAAGGCGTCGAACGCGAACTGGTCCTGGCGCAGGATGCCCATCTTGCGGGGACGGACGACATTCCCCATCTGCTGTTCCAATTCGCCCGCGAGGATCTTCATGAACGTGGACTTCCCCGACCCGTTCGGCCCGGTCAAGCCGTAGCGGCGGCCCGGGTTGAACGTGGTGGTGACGTCCTCGAAGAGGATCTTCGCGCCATAGCGCATGGTGACGTTCTGCACTGCAAGCATGGAAACTCCCGAACCGATTATCTTACCGCAGTTGGTCGGGGGTTCCGAGGGGTGTTCTCTGCCGATCGGCGCTCCAAACGGTGCCCTTGCGGGCGCCGTTTGGAGATAGGGCTGCTTCGCAGCCGGAAGATCAGTTCTTATCTGCAAAACGGTGCCCATTGGGACGCAGTTTCCCAGCAACGCTCAGTGCTTATCTTTCTTCACGGCCTCAAGCTCATCCCAGAGTTGCATGGGATCCTTATCGCTCAGATCCAATGAAATCCTGTTCCCTTGCCCCGAACCGAGGGGAATTTGACGCCGGACTTCCTGGGGCACACCCGCATCCGGAGTCATGGCCGTAAGTTCCTTCAGGGCTTCGAACACAGCGTCGGCCGGCACATCCCCGGCCCACACCTGGACGTTCAAGCCACTAGGAATCACCCCAATTTCAGGCGTGAACCGGTTGTTTCGCTGGATGATGATCTGTCCAGCCTTCTTGTCTTCTGGCCTTTGACTGAGGAAGGGAAAGGTATTCCAGGCGTGGACGACACGCCTCACCCGGGCAGGCTCTACGCCGAGGAAGATGTACGTGAAGAGCCCATCCCTGCGTCGCATAGACACATCGGCTTTCACCTCCAGGTCCACATAGCCCTTGGTCGCATCCCGAGGAGCCTGATCCAGCTGTGTGAGGGCATTGATGATCTCCACTGCAGTCACGGTATTCACATGGACGTAGACGGTCCCGGCCCGCCGCTTGCCATCTGCGGAGTCGCGGTCGTAGCGCCGCAACCACATGGTTCCTTCGGGTGGGCGCTGGTTGGAGATGTAGTGGTTTCCAAGGTCGCTCGATTCAAGGAGGGGCCCCTCGGTAGGACGGGTCCGTTTTGTGTGCTCCGCATCGAGGACCATGCGGAACTCGTCCGCATCCACATCGCCGAGTTCGATGGTCATCCTCCGTAGTTCGGGAACCGCTTCTACTCCTGTCTTCTGAACCCGTTGGAAGAGCAGAGGTTCTCCCTTGAGATTCATCATCTCTGCGAGGGCCGCACTGACCAGGTCCATGTCCGCCTCATTGGCCACTACGGACAAACGAGACTTCCCAGGCAGCGAGTGGAGCAGAGGTGAGGCCGAATTCAATCTCCGGATGATGACTCCGTGCGGTGGGCATGATTGAAGCGTAAGCGGTCGTTCGTTCGCATGATTTTCAAGAATCATGCGCAATCGAGATGGATCCACGGCGGGAAGATTGTAGGAGTAGGGGTCCAATCCAGATTGAGTCTTGTCGGGAATGCGCAATCGAAGCTCGGTCACTGGCCCATTGGCTGGGGTCGCAGCGAGCTGTCGAAGTGCCACCAGGCCGAAATCAGGCGGGACCTTGACGCCGTCGAAGGAGATCTGACCGGCCTTGGCGACCCCATCCGCACTGTCCGCATTGAATCGGCGCAGAACAAGTTCCTTTGAAGGTTTTGCCGCGCTGTCTTCAGCCCTTGCGCGCGCAGCCTGTAAAGCAAAAGTCATGGTCATCAAGAGAAGCAATAACAGCCCGGCTTTAGGAGCCAATGGTGTCGGAGAAATGGGTGAAATGAGTCGTCGAATGCGGTGCATGAACGAGCCTCCGGTGGCACCCAGGGCCAAAGCCCGGGCTGCATGTCGTGGGGGAACCGGTGGGCGGCACAGTGCCTCCAGCCGGGTGAGCGCGGCGGCGTAGTCCAGGGCGTCCCCCGTCATTCGCACCGCCAGGTCGTCGCAGCACAGCTCCCGTTCCTGACGGATCTTCGCGGAGACCCACCACACGGCCGGGTGGTAGAAGAGCAGCACTTCGACACAAGACTGCAGAAGGTTGATGGCGAAATCGTGGCGCAGGATGTGGGCCAGCTCATGGGCCAGCACCAGCTCCATCTGATCGGGCGGCATGCCCAGCAGGGCAGCGGATGGCAGGAGGATGACGGGCCGCAGCCAGCCCATCACCGTGGGGCCCGATACTTTTTCGCAGAGGAGGATCCGGATGTTGCTGGCCAGCTTCATGCGCTGGCACAACCGCAGCAACCGCAGTTGGATGTCATCGGAGGCGGGCACCGTGTCAGGGCGGCGGCGCAGCCACTGGAGCCAGGCCCAGCCGCTGGCCAGACGCAGGCTCATCATGGCTACACCCAGTAGCCAGAGGCCCACACCCAGCGGAAGGATTCCGTCCCAGGCGCGGCCAGGAAAAACCATAAGCCCAGTCGGCGATGACTGTTCCAATGGCGTGGCACTTTGGGAATCAGGAACCGCTTTGTTCGATAGGTTGACGAAGGCGCGACTCGCAGTCTGCGGCTGCCCCAAATGGTGCCAGGTGGCCACAGGTGCGACCGCCATCGCGGCCAGAACCAGGCAGGCCAAGCCATAGCGAAGGCGCGGCGAACGTCCCTTGGCCAGCCACAGCATCAAGGCCAGGATTCCAGCCGCGGCTGTGCCCTGCCAAAGGAAATGCACCAGCGTCCAGCCCACACGGGACACCCATGTCGGATCGATCCAACTCATTTCCGCCTCCGCTCCGCGCGGGCCTGATCAATCAAGGCCTGGATCTCATCCAGCTCCGAGGCGCTTGGGCGCTTGGCATGAAGGGCATGGGCCAGCAGCTGCAGCGCAGAGCCCTCGAAGGCCTTGTCCACTAGATCCCGGACCATGCTTCCCCGAGTCTCCTGGGGTGCCTCCGCGGGCCGATAGACATGACTCTTGGCGCTCTCGTCCCGGCGCAACAGTCCCTTCTCCGCCATGATCTGCATGGTCTTCAGTACTGTCGTATAACCCTGCTGTCGCTCGGCTTGCAGCGCCCCGTGAACCTGCCTGACCGTACCCTCCCCCAGGCGCCAGAGCACCCGAAGGATGGCCAGTTCGAAATCCGAGGGGCGGGGCAGATCAGGCATAAGGACTCCGTTGTCACCCAAACCTACGGTTCCTTCCGTAGATTGTCAACGGATGTTTACGTAGGCCTTTTCAAAGGCCTGTGCCCAACTCCAAACAGCGTCACCACCGAACATTTCTCTTCCTATCTGCAAAACGGCGCCCATGCGGGCACCGTTTTGCAGCCGTGCTGAACGAATCGGCGGGATATCACCCATCAAAAGGGAATATCGTCATCCGGGAAGCTGCCGCCGCCCGCGGGGCTGGGGGCGCCGTGGTCCTCGAAGTCCTGGGAGCCGCCACCGGTCGCCTTGCCGCCGTAGCCGCCGGAATCGCGGCTGCCGCCGTCCTCCATGCGGCCCAGCATGACGAAGTTGTCGCAGCGGATGTCGCAAGCGGTCTTCTTCACGCCATCCTGGCCGGTGTACTCGCGGTACTGGATGCGGCCTTCCACCATCACCTGCTTGCCCTTGCGCAGGTACTTCTCGGCGATCTCGGCCTGCTTGCCCCACACCACGATGTTGTGCCACTCGGTCTTGCTCTGCTTCTCGCCGGCCTGATTCTTCCAGGTCTCCGTGGTGGCGACGGAGAAGCGGGCGACGCTCTGGCCCGAGGGCGTGGACTTCAGCTCGGGGTCGCGCCCGAGGTTGCCGATGAGCAGAACTTTGTTCAATGAACCGGACATGATGTCCTCCTTTGTACCGGCGGAGCTCTCCGCCTCACCGTCGACTCAGACCATCTGAGGGGGTGGTAGGGTGAGAGGATTTCCCCGGGGAAGGACCATGTCAAGCGGCAACTCAAATCTCCTGGTGAGCTGTAAAAACAAGTCCGGCGCCGAGAAGCATTACCTTCCCGCCCTGAAGGCGGCCGGCTGGACGGGGCCCATCCTGCTGGTGGCCCCGGGCGACCCCGTTCCGGATCTGGCCGGGGTCGCCGGCCTCCTGCTGACAGGCGGCGACGACATCCATCCGCGGCACTGGGACGAGGCCGAGGCCGTCCACCCCAAGGCCGAGGTGGACGCCGACCGCGACACCTTCGAGATCCCGCTCATCCAGGCGGCCTGGACGCGGAACCTGCCCATCCTCGGCATCTGTCGCGGCGAACAGATCCTCAACGTGGCCCTGGGCGGCAGCATGGTCCAGGATGTGCCGGACCACTACGGCTGCGGACCCTCCCGCCACCAGCACGGTACGCCGGACGTACCCGACATGCGCCACCGCGTGCAGCTGGCGCCGGGATCGCGCCTGCGGGCGCTGCTGGGCGAGGATGTCTTTCTCGTGAACAGCCGCCACCACCAGGCCGTGAAGCGCGTCGCCCCACCTCTCGTGGCCGTGGGCTGGCACCTGGACACGGCCCACCCCGTCACCGGCCCCCTCGTCGAAGCCGTGGAAGCCAGCGACGCCACCCGCTGGGTCTTCGGGGTCCAGTGGCACCCCGAGAACCTCGTGAACCTCAAAGGCCCCGCCGGAGATGCGGCGCGGGACCTGTTCTTGACGTTCGTTCAGGCCGCAAAACGAGGACAGGATTAACAGGATTTTTAAGGATTAACAGGATCTGATTATCGGCGAGCCTTAGCCAGGAAAGATCTCCACGAAGAACACGAAGGTACCCTGCGGGTTCACGAAGGACGCGAATGGGGCTCGACTCATCCCGGACATCCCTTCACGGGCGGCGGCCCCGGGCGGCTCCCAAGGGCCGCCATGGCCGCCGCCCGTGAAGCCGGCCGCGCCATGCGCGACCGGGGGCCAGAGGCCCGGATGCCCTGGCCGAGACGCTAGGGCCTGCCTTCGTGGCCTTCGTCTTCCTCTTCGTGATCTTCGTGGAGGCCCTTGATCCCTTCGGTCAGGCTGAGACTCGCCGATAACGAGATAACAGGATTTCAAGGACCAGAAACGCCCTTGTCAATTCAGTGGCTTGAATCCTGTTCATCCTGCTTTTCAATCCTGCTAATCCTGTCCATGTCTTTTCTTTGGAGTTCCCGTGTCCTCGCCCATCCGCTTCGAGATCCGCGACCGCATCGCCACGCTGACGCTGGACCGGCCGGACAAGCTCAATGCCCTGGTGCCGGAGATGAAGGAGGGCTTCGAGGAGGCCCTGGCGGAGGCGGCGGCCCCCGGCGTGAAGGCGCTGTTCCTGCGCGGCGCGGGCCGGGCCTTTTGCGCGGGGGGCGACCTCGGCTGGATCTCGAAGGCCTTGACCGAGGGCCGCTGGACGGAGCTGGAAGCGCTGCTGGACCTGGGCGCCGCCGTGGCCCACGGCCTCGCGACCCTGCCCAAGCCCGTGGTGGCCGTGGTGCAGGGACCCGCCGCGGGAGCTGGCATGAGCCTGGCCCTCAGCGCGGACCTGCGCATCGCCACGCCCGAGGCCGCCTTCAGCATGGCCTTCGTGAAGATCGGCCTGCACCCGGACTGGGGCGGCAGCGTCATGCTCTCGCGCCTGGTGAACTCGGCCACCGCCGCGGAACTGATGATGCTTGGTGACACCTTGGACGCCGCCAAGGCCCAGACCCTGGGCCTGGTGAACCGCGTGGAGCCCGCGGAGCAGTTGGAAGCCGCCGTGGACGCGCTGGCGCAGCGCCTCGCGGCCGGGCCTTCTGAGACCTTCGCCCGCATCAAGGCCACGCTGCTGCGCAACCAGGGTCTGGATTCGGAGAGCCTCCATGCCCGCCTGATGGCCGAAGGCGCCCAGATGAAGGCTGCCATGCACCATCCCGACGCCCTGGAGGGCTTGGCCGCTTTTCTGGGGAAGCGGGCGCCGAAGTTCGCCTGACTGACCTAACGGCCCTCTGCCAGGAATGAAGCCCGAAGGGTCTCGAGTTCCGCCCGGATCTCCGGGGCCTGGCGGCGGGAATCCTCCGCGGCCCGGGCCAGTTCCGCCAGGGCCACGTCGCGCTGGCCCCTCCGGAAGGCGAGCCACGCCTTGGCCCGATGCACGTAGGGCGAGTCCATTTCTCCGGCGGGAATCGCCAGGAGCCGTTTTTCGGCCTCCTTCACGTCGGGCCTGGGCTTGCGGAGCAGGCACTCGGCGCCAGCGGCCTGGGCGTTCCACCGGACTTCAGGGGTCGCGCCCTCGGCGAGCTGATCGAGGACCTTCCGGTAGCCGGCCATGGCCTGGGGGAACCGTTGCTGGAGCCGATCCAGCTCGGCCACGTAAAACTGGCACTCGGCTTCGATGGTCCGCAGCCCCGAGGCCTCCGCCAGATCCAGGGCGCGCCCGTGGAACCTGGCCGACTCGGCCACGTCGCCCTTCATCAAGGCCAGGATGCCGAGGTTCCTCAGACAGGTGACCCGCCCGACCCGGTCGCCCACCGACTCGCGGGTGGCCAGGGCCGCGGTCAGCCGACTCTCGGCGGCCGGCAGATCCCGGCTCATGAGTGCGACCACACCCAGATTGTTCTGGGCCAGGGCCTCACCCCAGCGGTTCCCGAGGGCCTGCTGCAGGCTCAGATTGTTCCGATAGAGAGCCCTGGCCGCGCCCAGATCGCCGCGCTTCAACGCGAGGTTCGCCAGGTTGTTCTGGGCCAGGGACAGGTACACCTGATCCCCAGTCTGCTGGCTGAGTTTGAGTGAGCGCTCATAGAACTCGCCGGCCTCCTGGTAGTTCCCTCGCTCGGCGGCGATCAGGCCCAGGTGGTTGTAGGCGATGGTCTCCCCATCCCGATCCCCCACGGCCTGAGCGAGCGCCAGGGTGGCCTCCCGAAGCTTCTGGGACTCATCAAGGTGGCCCAGGTCCTTGGCCAGGTAGGCCTTCAGAGCCAGGGCGCGCCCCTCCGCCCAACGGTCTCCGGTGGCCTTGGCGGACATGAGCGCCCAGTTGGCCACGGCGGGAGCCTGGTCCCGACCAAGGCGGCGGAGGCAGGCGGCATAGGCAGACACAGCACTGGAGAAAGCCGGAGCCTTCATGGCTGCGTCCTGCAGGCGGGGCTCACTGCCCTTGAAGTCCCCCTTCAGGAACAGGGCCTTCCCCTCGGCATAAGCCGCGAAGACCTCGGGCGGGACGGGCATGTTCTGAGCCGCGCTGGACCGGAGCGGGTCGACTTTGTGGAGCAGATCCTTGGCCGCCGGATCCACCAGCTCGTAGGGGGCGAACGATCCCTGGCGGTGGGCCCGCACGACCCCCGAAAATCGGACCCGCCCGGACTCATCCACCAGCTCGTAGGTCAGCACGTTCGCCTGGCCCGCAGGATCCCGGCTCAGGGCGCCCCGGAGGAACAGCCGCGCGCCCAGGGCCGCCGCGATCCTGGGCTGGCTGGCCGGATTCATGGCCTCCGCCGGGGAGATCCGCAGGTTGGAGATCACCCGGCTGACGGACTCCGGCTCCACCACGGCCATGTGGGGCGAGCCTTGCAGGGCCGTCGCGAGCAGTTCCGTCAGGCCCACCCCGACCTGGGCATCAAGGGCCGAATCCCCCGTGTCATTGCGGATCGGCATGACCGCCATCCGGGGTGGGGTCTCCTTCACGAGGTCCGCGATGATGCTGCGCCCGAACAGGTAGTAGCCGCCTCCAAGCACCACGCCGAGGGCGACCAGGGCCACCCCGGCCCACCACGCGGCCGGCTTCCCCGCCAGGTGATGGCCGAGGGCATCCGCCACCTGACGACTCGTCGGCCGCTTGGCCGGATCCCGATGGAGCATCGCCCGCAGCAGGGCGCCCAGCCGCCGGGGCAGCCTGCGGCCCCGCAAGGGCTTGAGCTGGCCTTGGATGGTGGCCGCCATCCGCGCCCGCTCCTCGCCGGGGAACGGGTGGTCCCCCAGCAGCAGTTCCCAGGCCACCACGCCGAGGGAGAACACATCGCTCGGCGGGCCGACGCGCTTGCCGCGCATCTGCTCGGGAGAGGCGTAGGTGGGGCTGCCCATGAACACGCCTGCCTCGGTCATCTCCCCCCAACTGGAGGAGGCTGGCGAGGGAGACGCCGAACCGACACTGGTTCTCTCCTCAAGGCCAGGCGTCGCCGGGACCACCATGGTCGGCTCGCCACCGGGTGGTTCGGGCAGGCTTGCAAGATGGGGGGCGTCCCCGGTCGGGTCATCACCTGGGACCGAAACCGAATCCACCAACCTAGCCAGGCCGAAGTCCAGGACCTTGATCTGCCCGCCCGCATCGACCATCACGTTGCCGGGCTTCAGGTCCCGGTGGACGATGCCCTTGGTGTGGGCCGCCTCCAGGGCGTGGGCAATGGATCGGAGCACCTGGAGCTTCCGGCGGAATTCCAATCGGGCCGCCACCTTGGACAGGATCTCCCCCTCAATGAACTCCATGGCGATGTAGGCGCTTCCCCGAGCCTCCACCCAGTCATGCACCTGGCAGACATTCCGATGGTTGAGCTGGGCCAGCGCTTTGGCCTCACGGCGGAACCGGGTCTTGGCCGACGCCTTCCCATCCTCGCCCAGGTGGATCGCCTTGAGCGCGACCCTCCGCTCCAGGACAGGATCCCAGGCCAGGTAGACCGCCCCCATGCCCCCTTGTCCGAGGAGCGCCTGCACCTGAAAACGGCCGATCTGGGCACCGGGAGCGAGCACACCGGCCCCGGATGGCCCTGAGGGCGTGGCTCCGGGGGGCGCTGGCGTCGCTGGCTGCATGAGCGTGCCTGAATGGAGGGATTCAGGGAATGGAAGGAAGGTCGCCGTGGGTCTTTGGTCCAGGGATCGGGTTAGCGCATCCCCCGGCTCTGGGCGGCCTCGATAAGTTCCTTGACGCGGCGGGCGTCAGCCTTGGTGTGGCCATGGCTGGCGAGGGGATCGCTGCCGCCGGTGCTTTCGACGGTGAGGTCGGACCAGAGCAGGCCGGTCTCGATGCGGACGCTGGCCACCTTCGACAGGTGGATGCTGATCTCGTTCACCGTGAACCAGGCTCGCTTGCGGCGGATCACGGCGGTCTCCGTCACCTCGATCACGGTGACGAACAGATGATTGCCCTTGGTCCAGCGGCTGGCGTGGAAGGTCTCAGTCGCCATCAGAGGGCCTCCTTCGCGGCGGCGGCCACGGCCTGGGGCGTGATGTCGTATGCCTCCAGCAGCAGCTCGGGCTTGCCGCTCTGACCGAACTGGTCCTGCACGCCCACCCGGCGCAGGGGTATGGGATGGGCCTCGGAGAGGATCTCCGCCACCACACCACCCAAGCCGCCGTGGGCCTGGTGCTCCTCGCAGGTGACGACGGACCGGTGGGCCTTCGCCAGCTTCAGCAGCGTCTCGCGGTCGAAGGGCTTGATCGTGGGGCAGTGCAGCACCGTGGCCTCAATGCCCTCGGCGGCCAGCAGCTCCGCCGCCGCGAGGCAGATGGAGGTCCCCAGCCCGCAGCCCACCAGCAGCACGTCCGTGCCGGCGCTGGGCGCTTCCGCGCTTGGCCGCATCATCACGGCCTTGCCGATCTGGAAGCGGTAGTCCTCGGCATGGATGCGGGGGAACTTGTCGCGGGTGAGGCGGACATAGACGGGCCCTTTGTGGGCGTAGGCCGCACGGATCGCCTGCTTCGTCTCGATACCGTCGGCGGGCGAGATCACCGTCATGCCGGGGATCATCCGCATGAGGGCCAGGTCCTCCAGGCACTGGTGGGTGCCGCCGTCCTCGCCCACGGTGAGGCCCGCGTGGGTGGCCACGATCTTCACGTTCTGGTGGCCCACGCCCACGGCCTGGCGCACGAACTCGTAGGCCCGGCCCGTGGCGAACATGGCGAAGGTGCTCACGAAGGGCACCACGCCCGTGGTGCTGGCCCCGGCGGCGGCGGCCACCATGCCCTGCTCGGCGGCGCCCATGTTGAAGAAACGCTCCGGAAACGCCTTGGCGAACTTGCTGGTGCGGGTGGATCCGGCCAGATCCGCGTCGAACACCACGATGTTGGCGCCCTCGTTCCCCAGCTCCACCAGGGTGTCCCCGTAGGCGTCCCGCAGGCTGTCCATGACCACGCCCGCCTTGGCGCCCACCCCCGCCGTTTCCATGCCCGCCATGCCCACTCCCGTCGAAGGATCCATTCTACGCGAGTGGTCCCGGTATGCGGATCGCCGGAAAGCCGTAGGCTGGAAGGATGGCCTTTCGCCCCCGACCCTCCGCCCTGCTCTCGGGCCTCCTCGCCGCCCTTGGACAGCCATGCGCCTGAGCCTTCCCATCGACGCCTTGCTGCCGCAGCTCGTGGGGAGCCTGCGCGGGAATCCGAACCTGGTGCTCCAGGCGGATCCCGGCGCGGGTAAGACCACACGGGTGCCCCCGGCCCTGCTGGAGGCTGGGCTGCTCGGCGAAGGCGAGCGTGGAGGCGAATGCTGGATCCTGGAGCCCCGGCGACTCGCGGCGCGCCTCGCCGCCACCCGCGTGGCCGACGAACTGGGCGAGCCCCTGGGCCAGCGGGCGGGCTACGCCGTGCGCTTCGAGCAGAAGGTGTCAAAGGCCACGCGGCTGCGTTTCGTGACCGAGGGCCTGCTGCTGCGGCGCCTGCAGGGCGATCCCCAGCTGCGTGGCCTCGCCGCCGTGGTGCTGGACGAATTCCACGAGCGGCACCTGCACACGGATCTGGGCATCACCCTGCTGCGCCGCCTCCAGCGCACCTCGCGCCCGGATCTGAAGCTGCTGGTCATGTCCGCCACCCTGGACCCCGGCCCCGTGGCGACCTACCTCGACGCCCCGGTGATCCAGAGCGAGGGCCGCGCCTTCCCCGTGGATACGGCATTTCTGCCGCGTCCCGATGACCGGCCCATTGAGCTGCAGGTCTCGGATGCCCTCGACCGCCTCTATGGCGAGGGACTGAAAAATCACACCCTGGTCTTCCTGCCGGGCGCCGCGGAAATCCGGGCCTGCCTGAAGGGCTGCGAGATCGTGGCGGCACGGCGGGGCTTGAGCTTGCGTCCCCTGCACGGCGAGCTATCGCCTGATGCCCAGGCTCATGCGCTCGAAGTCACCGACACGCCGAAGGTCATCCTCAGCACCAACGTGGCGGAAAGCTCCGTGACCCTGGATGGCATCGGCGCCGTGGTGGATTCGGGCCTCGGCCGCGAGGCCTCGCACTCGCCCTGGTCGGGCCTCTCGGGCCTGCGTACCACGCGCATCAGCCAGGCCCGCTGCACCCAGCGCACGGGCCGCGCGGGCCGCACCGGACCTGGCCGCTGCCTGCGCCTCTACACCGAAGCCGACTTCGGGGCCCGCCCAGCCTTCGACACGCCGGAATTGCAGCGCTCGGATCTGGCAGAACCCCTGCTCTCGCTGCATGGGATGGGCATCACCGATCCCGGCGCCCTGGACTGGTTCGAGGCGCCGCCGGCCACGGCCATGACAGCCGCGGAAAGCCTGCTCACGCGCCTGGGCGCCCTGGCGGACGGCGCCCTCACGCCCATGGGCCGGCGCATGGCGGACCTGCCCCTGCATCCGCGCCTGGCCCGGCTGGCGGTGGCGGGGGAGGATCTGGGCATCCCCCAGCTGGCCCTGCGCGCCGCGGCACTGCTGGAGACCGGCAACCTCAGCGCCCGGCAGGGTCTTGACCAGACGCCCGTGAAAACCGGTCATGGCGTGGACTCGGACCTGCTGCTGCGCCTGGACCAGTTCGAGGAGGCCGAGGCCGCGGGCTTCAGCGCCGGGGCTTGCCGGGCCGCGGGGCTGGATGCCGCCGCCGTGCACCGTGCCAAGCGGGCCGTGCAGCCCCTGTCGCGCCTCCTGCCCTCGCCTGCCGAACCGCCGGAGGCCGAAACCCGCCTGCTCAAAGCCCTGCTCCAGGCCTACCCGGATCGCGTGGGGCAACTGTCCACCAACGGCACCTGCGCCTTCGCGGGGGGTGGCGGCGCCAAGCTGGATCCCGCCAGCCGCGTGCGGCGCCCGGGCCTGATCCTGGCCCTGGAGGCCGAGGCCGTGAAGCAGGGCACGGGCGGCCAGACGCTCATCCGCCTGGCCTCCCGCTGCGAGGCCGACTGGCTGCTGGAAGCCTTCCCCGAGCGCCTGGAGGACGTGGACGAAGTGCTTTTCAATGCTTCAGCGGGCCGCGTGGAACGGCGCTCCGAGATCCGCTATGAGGGGTTGAGCCTCGACGTCAGCCGTGGGCCCGCGGATCCTGCGGATCCGCGGGTAGGTGAACTGCTTGCGGAGGCGCTTCGCGCGCGGCCCCTGGACGAGGTGCCGGCACGGTTCCTGGCTCGATTGGCTTTCCTGCGGAAACAGCGGCCGGACCTGGGTCTGCCGGAAGACCTGCTGGGTCCGCTGCTCACGGGCGCCTGCGCGGGCCGCACGACCCTGCGCGAGGTGCAGGATGTGGACTGGCCCGGAGCCCTCCGCCAGGCCTTCCCCGCCGAAACCTTGCGCCTGCTGGACGCCTGGGCGCCTGAAGCCATCCAGCTCCCCAAGGGCCGGCCCACCAAGGTCCACTACGAGGACGACCCGCCGTGGATCGCCTCGCGGCTCCAGGATTTCTGGGGACTCAAGAAGACCCCCGCCGTGGCGGGCGGCGCCGTGCCCCTGGTGCTCCACCTGCTGGCCCCCAACATGCGGGCCCTCCAGGTCACCACCGATCTCGCGGGCTTCTGGCAGCGGGTTTACAAGGACCTGCGGCCAGGCCTGTCGCGGCGGTATCCCAAGCACCACTGGCCGGAGTAGTCAGGGCCTCAGTCCGGAGTCTGGAGTCCGGAGTCCGGAGGTTGGTCCCGGTGAACCCGTCGGCCGCTCTGGGCCGGAACGCCTCAAAGGCAAACATCGGCGCGGCCCCCAGGGCCGCAGCAGGAAGCAGTACCTCCGGCCTCCAGGCTCCAGTCTCCAGACTGTTTTTCAGCTCCGCAATTCCCCCAGCAGCGCCCGCGCCCCGGCCTCAAGCAGGGTGCCGTCCAGCCCGGTGGCCAGCAGCGTGAAGCCGTCATCCTCGTGGGTCCGGATCTCCGCGGCGGTCATGCGGAAGATGCCGAGGGGCATCGAAGCCTCGCGGCAGGTCCGGGCGATGGAAGCCACGGCGTCCAGGAGGGCCGGATGGCTGAACTGCTCGGAGATCCCCAGGCTGGCGCTCAGGTCGTAGGGGCCCACGAACACGGCGTCCACGCCAGGCACGCGGGCGATGGCCCCGATGTTCATCACGGCCTCGGCGGATTCGGCCTGCACCACCACCAGGCCCCGACCGCGGACGGCCGTCACAGCGGCCTCCGCCTGGGCCGCGGTGTCCACGTGGGGCACGATGAGGCCCGCCGCGCCGCAGCCAGCCGCATCATCAAGCACCGCGGGATCCTGGGAGGGCACCCGCAGCAGACAGGGCACGGCCCCCTTCAGCGCAGCCAGGGTCCGCGACGTCTCCGCAGGGCCGAAGCCGCCATGCTCGCCATCCAGGAAGAGCCAGTCGAAGCCCTGGCCGGCCAGGCGAACCGGCACCTCGGGCCGCGGGATCTGCACCAGGGTGCCCAGGAGGCGCTCCCCGGCGCGGAGACGATCGCGGAACTGGGTCGGGGACATGGGCACCTCCACCCCAAGATTGGACCAGATCGGATCCGGAAGGTCCGGTTTGGGTAACCTGGATTCCATGCTGACCTTCCGCCCCATCCAGCCCGAGGACGACGCCGCCGTGGCCGCCATCATCCGTGCGGTCATGCCCGAATTCGGGGCGGACGGGCCAGGCTTCGCCCTCCACGATTCCGAGGTGGATTTCATGAGCCGGGCCTACGGGGTGCCGGGCGCGGCCTACTTCGTGGTGGTGGACGAGGCGGGGCGCCTCATCGGCGGTGGCGGTGTCGCGGCCCTGGAGGGTGGCGATCCCGGCGTCTGTGAATTGCGGAAGATGTACTT
The DNA here is from genome assembly GCA_963705865.1 of uncultured Holophagaceae bacterium. Classification (GTDB taxonomy): domain Bacteria; phylum Acidobacteriota; class Holophagae; order Holophagales; family Holophagaceae; genus Geothrix. The sequence continues at coordinate 18,023 of CAVPLE010000140.1, forward strand.
CCTGCCTGAGGCCCGGGGCCAGGGCATGGGCGAGGCCCTGCTCCGCCATTGCCTCGCGGTGGCGAGGGACCTGGGCTACCACACCTGCTATCTGGAGACCCTCACCGGCATGGACCAGGCCATGAAGCTCTACGGCAAGGTGGGCTTCCAACCCTTGTGCGCCCCCATGGGCCGCACCGGCCACGGCAGCTGCGACCGCTGGTATGCCTTGGAGCTGGGATGACAGTCCACCACCGAACCATTGCTTTTCTCACCGTTCATCACCGTTTATCACCGGTTCTTTATTTCTCCGTTTGTCTCTCAGCGGTGCCTCTTCCAAAGAAAAAAGAAAGTTCAACCGGTGATGAACGGTGAGAAACGGTGATGAAGACAACGGCATCCTCTCCTTGGTGAATCGGAGGCTCGTCCCCCAAGCGCCCTCACGGGACTGGAGGCTAATGTGATCCTCGGACTGGGCACCGATATCTGCCCCCCCTCACGCTGGCGGCACCTGGTCGAGCGTTTCGGGGCCGAGAAGTGCGTGGGGCGGATCCTGCATCCGGAGGAAGCGGCCTACCTGCTGGCGGGCAATCGGGAACGGCTGCCGGAGCGGCTGGCCGGGCGCTGGGCCCTGCGGGAAGCCTTCGGCAAGGCGTTGGGCACCGGCCTGGACGGCTGGTCCTGGAAGGAACTCCGGTACGTGAACGGGCGCCTGTGGGCCGTGGGCGCCCTGGCAGAGCTGCTGGCGGCCCGCGGCATCCGGCACCTCCATGGCAGCGTGAGCCATGATGGGGATCTGGCCATGGCCGTGGTCGTCATCGAGGACTGACCAAGCGGAACGACCGCGGTTCCATCATTGGGCCGAGGATCGGAGCAGCACCTGAGCGGCGAGGAGCCGACCATGCCCATCACCCCCCATGAGCTCATCGCGAACCTCGGCGACCTCCCGCCCCTGCCCCGGGTGGCGGCCGAGGTGCTGCGTCTCTCCACGGATCCACAGGCCACTGCCGGCGACTTCCACCGGGTCATCGCCCTGGACCCGGCCCTCGCCGGCCAGGTTCTCAGAGTCTCGAACTCCACGGCCTTCGGCCTGATGCGCGAGGTGACCACCCTGACGCAGGCGATCACGACCCTGGGCGTGTCGGCCCTCAAGAGCGTGGTCCTCGCGAGCTCCGCCAGAACCCTCTACCTCCGCGGCACCGTGGGTTCTGAAGAGCGGCTGCTCTGGGAACACGCTCTGGTGACCGCCGTGGCCAGTCGCGCCTTCGCCGAGCGGCTGGGGTTTCCGCAAACAGAAGAAGCCTTTGTCGGAGGCCTGCTGCACGACCTCGGAAAATCGGTGCTGGGCGTGAAGTTCCCTGAGCGGTATGGGCCTCTGCTGCGCACGGTGCATGGGCAGAACGGCGCCTGCCTCGATCTGGAACAGGAGGCCTTCGGCTTCGATCACGCCATGGTCGGCGAGGCGCTGGCCAGCCAGTGGAATCTGGCCCCCGGCCTGCAGGCCGCCGTGCGCTGGCACCACGAGCCCATCCGCGCGGGCCTGGGTCATCGGAAGCTGACCGCCGTGGTGGCCCTGGCCAATCAGCTGGCCTTGGAGGTGAGGGCCGGCCTGGGTGATCCCTCGCGCCTGGAGGCGGCCTCCCGGCAGGCGGTGGACATCCTCCAGCTGGCGCCAGGGGTGCTGGCCCGCCTCAAGACGGACATCCGCGCCTCCATTGAGCGGAACCAGGCCATGATCGCGGAGTTCTGAAGGGCTAGAGTGCTCCGCCCTTCCGCAACTGTTTCATGAGCCGCGGCAGGCGGTTCAGGGCGGCCTGGGCCTCGGTCCACTCCTTGTGGGGCCGGGCGGGGAAGCCGGTGACGAAGCTGCCCTCGGGCAGGCTCTTGGCCACCACGCTGTTGCCGCCCACCACGCTGCGGCTGCCGATCTCGATGTGACCCACCACGCCCACCTTGCCAGCCAGCGTGACGTAGTCGCCCAGCTTCGTGGAACCGCTGATGCCGGTCTGGCTCACCAGCAGGCAGTGGCTCCCCACCTGCACGTTGTGGCCCACCTGCACCTGGTTGTCGATCTTGGTGCCGAGGCCGATGCGCGTGGGTCCCAGCACGCCGCGGTCGATGCACACGCAGGCGCCGATCTCCACGTCGTCACCCACCTCCACCCAGCCCACCTGCGGGATCTTGGCGTGGCGGCCCTCCACCAGCACATAGCCGTAGCCGTCGCTGCCCACCACGGAGTTGGCGTGGATGGCCACCCTGTTGCCCAGTCGCGTGCGGCGGTAGAGCACGGCGCCGGAGAACAGCTCACAGCTCTCGCCCAGCACGCAGTCGTCGCCCACATGGACGCCGGGGTGGATGACGCAGCCCTTCCCCAGCACGGTGCGGGCACCCACGGTGGCTCCGGGAGCGATGCGGCAAGCCCGCGCCGACCACGGCCGTGGGGTGCACCGGACGATCGCTCCACTCGGGAGTCGGTTCCGGGTGCAGCCAGCCGATGGCCTGGGCGAAGGCCCAGTAGGGATGCTTCACCCGCAGCACGGGGTGCTCGCCCATATCGGCGGTCGCATCCACGAAGATCAGGCCCGCGGCACTTTCCTTGGCCTTCGCGGCATATTTCGGATTGGCCAGGAAGGATACGGAGCCCGCTCCGGCCTCTTCCAGGGGCTTCACTTCGGAAATGGGCCGTTCCGGGGGACAATGCTCGAGGTTGCCGCCCAGACGTTCCGCCAGATCCCGGGCTGTGATGGTCGGCATGGCATCCTCCTCGTCAGTCTTCAGTCTTCTGCCTTCAGTCCCCAGTTTCCAGTCATCCGTGCGGAATCCACCATGCACCCAGTTCTTTTCGAAATCGGTTCCTTCCCCCTGGGCACCTACGGGCTGCTGCTGGCCATCGCGTTCTTCGCGGGCACGGCCCTGGCCAAGCGGCAGGCGAAGCTGGACGGCCTGAACCCGGCCGGCATCACGGACCTGGCCATCGCCGTGCTGATCGCCGCCATCGTGGGGTCCAAGCTCCTGATGATCCTGGTGGGCCTCTTCACCCCCGCCGGCCAGGAAGGCGCCATGGCCCTCCGGGATGTCTTCACCCTTTCGACCCTGCGGGCCGGCGGCGCCATCCACGGTGGCATCATCGCCGCCACGGCGGTGTTCTTCTGGAAGCTCCGCAAGGGCCAGGGCCTGCCGCTACGCCTCACGGGTGACGCCCTGGTGCCCGGCGTGGCCCTGGGCCAGGCCATCGGCCGCCTGGGCTGCTTTTCCGCCGGCTGCTGCTATGGCACCGAGACCCACGTCTCCTGGGCCGCCACCTTCACCAACCCCATCGCCCAAGCCTTCAGCGGGACTCCGCTCGGCATTCCCCTGCATCCCGTACAGCTCTACAACACCTTCGCCAACCTGACGGTGATGGCCATCCTTCTGCTGGCCCGCGGCAAGCGCTCGTTCCAGGGCCAGATCTTCGCCCTCTATTTCCTGGTGGAGGGCCTGGGTCGCATCATCACGGAGACCTGGCGGGGTGACGTGGATCGCGGCACCGGCTGGCTGGGCTGGATCTGGCTCAGCACGGGCCGCCTCACCGGCATCGCCTTCATGATGCTGGGCCTGGGTCTTTGGTTGTTCTGGCAGCGCCGGAAGGAAGCGAAATGACGCAACTCATCGCCGAGGAAGGCGCTCCCCGCCTGGACCGTTTCCTGGCCGACCGCTTCCCTGAAGTCCCCCGCGCCCGCTGGGATGTCCATGTCCGCACGGGTGAGATCAAGGTGAACGGCCAGCCCGTGACCAAGGGTGGCGTCAAGCTGCGCCCGGGCGACCTGGTGGAAACGGAATTGCCGGTGATCGCCGCTCCCGCCGCGCATCTGGAGGCCGAGGCCATCGACCTGCCCACGCTCTTCGAGGACGCCCATCTGTGGATCGTGGACAAACCCACGGGCATGGTCGTGCATCCGGGCCCCGGCCACGCCGGCGGCACCATCGTGAATGCTTTGTTGCACCGCCTCAAGACTCCGATGGTCATTGAAACCGATGGTGAAGAAGCGGAGGACGCCGAGGAATTGGCCTCGGGCTGGCCGGGCCTCGTGCATCGCCTGGACCGCTACACCACCGGTTGCCTCTGCCTCGCCAAGACCGCCGAAGCCCAGCGCGCCATCCAGGACCAGTTCAAGGCCCGCACCGTGGAGAAGCGCTACCTGGCCCTGGTGCGCCATTCTCCCAAACTGCCCCAGCTGGGCAGCCTGCTCATCGACGAGCCCATCGCCCGCCACAAGCGGGACCGCCTGCGCATGGTGGTGGCGGATGGCGGGCGCTCCGCCCAGACCCGCATCCGCGTGCTGGCCCGCACCACGAGCATTGCCCTCGTGGAATGCGAACTGCTCACGGGCCGCACCCACCAGATCCGCGTGCACCTGGCCCACCTCCGGGCACCGCTCATGGGCGACCCGCTGTACGGCGGCCCAGGCCGCTGGAAGGATGTGGACGGCGGGGCCCTGCTGCTGCCCCATCCGGCCCTCCATGCCTGGAAGCTGTCGGTGGACCACCCCGTGACCGGCGCGCGGATCGACGCGGTGGCCCCCATCCCCGCGGCCTTCAGGGCCCTGGCGATCGCCTTGGGCTTGCCGGAGTTCTGAGGCGGGCGCATCATCCCCGTACCGGGGGAACCATGTCCGCTTTCGCCCAGGACCTGACGACGCTGAAAGACTGGATGGAAGCCTATCCCTTCCTGCCCGGTCTGGTCTTCGCGGCGCTCTGCCTCGTGCTGCTGTTCGCGGTGGCCCTGCCGCGGCTGCGGTCCTGGTTCCGCGCGAAGGGGCGGCCCGTGCTGGACCCGCTCCAGGTCGAGGAGCTTCTGCAGGGCCCGGGCGTGCTGCTGGTGGACTTGCGGGAGGATGCCGCCTTCCGCCAGGGCCACATCCGCGGCTGCCTCCACGTCCCCTACGCGGAACTCGCGCGGCGCTTCGAGGCCCCGGATCCCATGGCCAAGCGGGCCCTCGTCCTGGTGGATGAGACCGACGCCCTCTCCCATCGTGCCCTGCGCCAGCTCCTGGCCCGGGGCTTCGATTGGGTCTACGTGCTCAAGGGCGGCATGCGCGCCTGGCGCGGCGCGAACCGGCCAGTGGCCAAATAGCTCATACCAGGTAGCGTTCAAAGATAGAGATCCACCACGGAGACACCGAGGCCACAGAGGAGGCACGGAGGCCTCGGTGATCCTCCGTCATGGGCAGGCCGAAGGCCGCTTCCGGCCAAGCCGGAAGCCACGGTAGGCGGCGGGCCCGGATCCTTTTGGGACATCCTGGCCCGCCGCCTACCGTGTGCCCATGCTCTGTGCCTCCGTGGTGGATTCTTTTACGATTGAACGCGAATGGGTATCAGGCCTCGTCGGTCTCCCGCAACCCCCACCGGTCCCAGAGCAGCAGCAACAGCAGTCCGGGGATGGCTGCCGCGGCGCAGACGGGGAAGTAGAGTTTCCAGCCATACCAATCAGCCATGAACCCCGTGAGTCCCGCGAACACGGTCCGCGGCAGGGCCATGAGGGCGCTGAAGAGGGCGTACTGGGTGCCCGTGTAGCTGCGGTTGCAGGCGCCCATGAGCAGCGCGGCGAAGGCGCTGCCGCCCATGCCGTAGGCCAGGTTCTCCAGGGTGTTCGCGGCCACCAGCAGGGGCAGATGTCGTCCCAGCATGGAGATGGCCCAGAAACCCAGGATGCTGCCCGCCTGCACGAAGCCGCAAATCCACAGCGCCTTGCGCAGGCTCATGCGCGTGAGCATCCAGCCGCCAAGAAGCCCACCCAGGATGATGGCGACCATGGCGGTGGTCTTCTGCACGGTGCCGATCTCCATCTTGGTGAAGCCCATGCCCCGCAGCAGGAACGGGATGGTCATGGATTCCGCCAGCCAATCGCCGAGTTTGTAGAACACGGCGAAGGCCAACAGGTAGCCGATGCCCTTGCGCTGGAGCAGGTCCTTGAGCGGGCCCGCGATCGCCTCCTGCAGCGTGCGCGGCGCCCGGGCCACGGCATCCGTGTTCATGGCCAGCCAGGTGCCGGTCATGCCCAGCAGGGTGAGGACCGCCATGCCCAGGTAGGTGGCCCGCCAGCCGAAGGCCTGCGCCAGGATCAGCGCCAGCCCGCCGCTCACCAGCATGGCCACGCGGTAGGTGGCGATGTGCAGGCTGTTGCCCAGGCCCAGGTGTTTCTGATCCAGGGCCTCGGCCCGCCAGGCGTCCACGGCGATATCGAAGGTGGCGCTGGTGACGGCCACGGCCAGGGCCAGGACCACCACGCGCGTGAGATCCAGGTGCGGCTGGGAGAAGGCCAGCAGCCCCAGGGCCAGGGCCATGCCCAGTTGCATGAGCAGCATCCAGCCCCGGCGCCGGCCCAGACCCGGCAGCGAAAAGCGGTCCAGGAAAGGCGCCCAGAACACCTTCAGGCTGTAGGGTAGCGTCACGAAGCTGAAGAGCCCGATGGTCGCCAGGCTGAGTTTCTCGTCCACCAGCCAGGCCTTCAGGGTCGAGCCCGTCAGAAAGAGCGGAAGCCCGGAGGCGAAGCCGAGCAGGAGGAGGACGGTGTACTGGCGGGGCTTCATCCCACCAGCCTAACCGGAGCCGCTTCACCAGCCGTTTTGGGTGTCTCCCGCATGGGTGTGCAATTCGTGGACCATCCGCGCCCCCTCATGGCCCGTGAGAACGAGGGTGACGACACCACTGGCGCTGATAAGCAACCAGAGGAGAAACAGAAGCCTGCCCAAGCCCTGGGGAAGGTCCCGGTGGGAGAAGCGCCGTACTCCCAGGTACAGAAGCCACGAGGCTGCCAGCACCCCGAAAATCGAAACCGTCGACTCGGCCAGGAACTCATGATGGTTCAGGGCGGCCCGCAGCTCCGGCGTGCGGTGGGCGAGTTTCTCCGCGGCATCTCCCGTGGCCAGGGCGGCCAGCCCCCCCAGGAGCCCCAGCAGCAGCAGGAGCAGCGCCGAAGCGTGGATGCCCCGGCGCTGGGCCGGCCAGAGGGCGCCCAGCAGGAAGAGGAGCGGGGCCGTCGCCAGCAGGGCGATGGGGAAATGCACGATGGCGGGGTGGAGGTGATTGAAGGGAGGCACGAGGAACTCCTGGAAAAGCGCGAACGGGATCCGCCAAAAGGATGCGCCAGCCTGCGGGTAGAACGCCAGACCGGATGGGCCGGTTTCTGCCATCCGGATCTGGGGGCTCCCCGGGCGCCGCCGCATCCTCACTCCCAAGCCAGTCCGCCATCGCTGCGGCCCCAACCCAGGGAGGTCCCATGTCTCAACCCGAACCATCCACACCGACCGGAACGGCCAGCGGTCTCGACCGCCGGGAATTCTGCGCCTGCGCCCTGGCCGTGGCCGCGGCCGCCGCGGTCGTCTCCTGCGGCGGCGGTGGGGGCGGAAGTTCTACCCCCGCTCCACCACCACCCCCACCTCCGCCCAGCCCGGTCACCACCTCCGAAACGAAGACCAGCATGCTGGGCCAACCCTCCGGAACGGTGCGGGACTACACCACCACCGCGTCCGGCAGCTGCCCCCTGGTCCTGGGGGCCGCCCAGGGCTACTACCTCGTCCGCGATAGCGCCGGCATCTATGCCTTCAACGCCAGCTGCCTGCATCAGGGGGGGCGGCTGAACACGACGCAGACGGGCTTCGGCTGCCCCTGCCACGGCAGCCAGTACGACCTCAACGGCACGGTGACCGTGGGGCCGGCCCCGGTGGGGGCCATCCTCCAGCACTACCAGGTCAGTGAATCTACGCCGGGCGGGGTGCTGGTGATCGATCCTTCCAAGCTCGTCTCCGCCACCACGCGGCTCACCTGATCCGGCCGGGACCGCCCATGCCCCTCCGATCTCTCGCCCCGTCCCTCCTCCTCCCCCTCCTACTGTCCGCCCCCCTGCTGGGCCAAGACTCCGAACTACCCCTGGGCCTCAACCTGCCCACCGCGGACCACCTCCAGGGCTGGCAGCCCGCCATTCGCTTCACCCATCGCTTTGCCGAGCCCGCCCGGGGGAACTCGAAGGATTTCTACGGTCTGGACGGCGGCAACTTCGCCGGCCTGGGCTTCGATCTAGGTATCGCCGCGATACCAGGCCTCAACGCCCAGGTCTACCGCACCTCCGACGGCAAGACCGTGATCCTGGCCCTCCAGGAGCGGCTCTTGGACCGGCCGCACGTCCGCATGGCGTTCCGGGGGGAACGTTTTGATGAAACGATCCAGCGCGCCACCTACGCCTTCGGGACCGTGGGTATCACCGGTGCGACCCTGCAACTACCCACGGAATTCCTGGCGGGGCCGGTGACCTTCAGCCTCGTGCCCACCTGGCTTTCTCGCACCACCACTCAGGACCGGGCCCTCTTCACCGCCGGCGCGGGTCTCCGGTGGCGCATCGTGGAAGGCCAGTCCATCCTCGCGGAGTACTATCCCCGCCCCGCCCGCCTGAACTCCGCCACCTTCGAACAGGGGTTCGCCCTCGGCTACCGTTTCCAGACCAAGGGCCACCGGTTCACTCTGCTCGCCACCAACGTCCAGGGCACCACCGCCCACCAGGTACTGGGGGGCGACTACAGCGGTGGGCCCAGGCCCGGAGGCCGGTGGGCTCTGGGGTTCAATCTCGTGCGGATCTTCTGAAGACTGGAGTCCGGAGGCTGGAGGCTGGAGGTACCGCTTACTGAGGCGCCGCGATGCGGCGCGCCACGAGTTCAAGTCGGCGCCGACTCACCGGAGCGGCCCAAGGGTAACCATCATCGCGGCCACAGGCCGCCACGAGTCGTACCTCCAGCCTCCGGGCTCCAGCCTCCAGACTGTTTTTCAATCTGCCAATGTGCTCAGATCCCCCGGATCCTGCCCGAGGGCCTCGGCCTTGAGGGCGCGGCGGACGATCTTGCCGGAACGGGTCTTGGGCAGGCTGGCGCGGATCTGGATCTCGCTGGGCATGGCGATGCCGCCCAGGTCCTCACGGACATGATCCTTCAGGCTGGCGATGAGGCCAGGGCCCGTGTCGATGCCCGCCCGCACCACCACGAAGGCCATGATGCGCTCGCCCTTGATGGGATCGGGCAGGCCCACCACGGCGCTTTCGGCCACCGCTGGGTGGCGGATCAGGGAGCCTTCCACATCGGAGGTGCCGATGCGGTGGCCCGCCACGTTCAGGACGTCATCCGAGCGACCCAGCACGGCGATGTAGCCATCGGCGTCCTTCACAGCCACGTCGCCCACCGTGTAGTACCCCGGGATCTCATTCCAGTAGTCCTCGTAGCGTTTGTGGTCGTTCCACACGGTGCGCAGCATGTAGGGCAGCGGGAACTTGATGACCAGCAGGCCGCCCTGCCCATCGGGAACGGGTGAGCCATCGTGGTTCACCACCGCCAGCTGGGCGCCGGGCAGGGCCTTGCCGGCCTTGCCGGGCCGGGCCTCGAAGGTGGGCAGGGTGCCGATCACGGGTCCGGCGATCTCCGTCTGCCACCAGTTGTCCACCACCATGCCATTGCCCTGGCCCACCAAGTGTTGCTGGGCCCAGCGGTGGGCCTCGGGATTCAGGGGCTCGCCGGCACAGGCCATGAGGCGCAACTTGCTGAGATCGAACTTCCCTGGGGCCTCTGCCCCATGGCTCATCCACATGCGTACGGCCGTGGGGGCGGTGAACATCACATTCACCCCGAAGCGCTCACAGATCTCCCAGGTGACTTCCGGGCTCGGGTAGTCCGGCGCGCCCTCTCGGCAGAGCACCGTGGCGCCGATGCTGAGCGGACCGTAGACGATGAAGCTGTGCCCCACCACCCAGCCGATGTCCGAGGTGCTCCAGTAGATGTCCCGCTCCTGGATCTGGTAGAAAGCCTTGCTCAGGTAGTTCACGCCCACCAGATAGCCCCCGGTGGTGTGCACCACGCCCTTGGGTTTCCCGGTCGTTCCGCTGGTATAGAGGATGAACAGTGGATGTTCGGCGTCCACCATCTCCGCGTCGCAATGGATATCGCGGCCCTGCTGGATGTCGTAGAAGTCCTTTTCACGCTCGCTGGCGAAGGTCACGGGCGCGTCGCCGGGGCGGGAACCCCGCCGGTGGACGATGACGTGGTCCACCGAGGTCAGGTCGCGCACGGCCTCGTCCACGATGGGCTTGAGGGGGATGGCCTTCCCGCGGCGATAGGTGAAATCGGAACACACCACCACCCGGGCTCCCGCATCCTCGATGCGGGTCCGCAGGGCCGCCTGGCCCATGCCCGCGTAGACCACGCTGTGGATGGCGCCGATGCGGGCGCAGGCCAGCATGGAGATGATCCCTTCCGGCGTGAGGGGCATGTAGAGGATGACGCGGTCGCCCTTCTTCACGCCCAGGCGCTTGAGCGCGTTGGCGAAGCGGTTCATCTCCCGGTAGAGGCGGTTGTAGGTGTAGGACCGCTCATCGCCGTCCTCGCCCACCCAGAGCAAGGCGGCCTTGTTGCGGCGGTCGCTGTGCACATGGCGGTCGATGCAGTTCACCGTGGCGTTCAGCTTGCCGCCGATGAACCAGGCGTGGTTGGGGGCCTTGAACTCGAACACCTTCGTCCAGGGCTCCGCCCAGTCCAGAGCCTTGGCCTTGTCACCCCAGAAGGCCGCGGGATCGTCCTCGGCCAGAGCCCGCTCCACCTCGTAGTTGATGGCGGCCTGCTTGGCGAGCCAGCCCCGCATGGGGATGGGGGCCTCCCCCTTCTGCAGCGCCTGGATGGTCTTCTGCTGGGTGATGCTGATTTCCACATCGCTCATGGAGGGCTCCGAGAACGGGATGAGGTGGATCGGATTGGGTTGGTTGGGAGGGAAGGTAGCACGGGACCGCCGCCCCCGGCCGGTAAAGGATGACGGCGATCACAGCTGCGCGTTTCCCGCAGCCCCCGCCCCATACCCCTCCACGCAATCTGCATACCAGAAAGGCCAAAGGGCGGCGGCGCCCTCAGAGTCGGCTCGCGTCCTCCAGCGCGCCCATGTCCTCCGCGGCCAGAGCCAGGGAGGCGGCCTTGATGAGGCTGTCCACCTGGCCCAGGCTGGTGGCGCTGGCGATGGGCGCGGTGACACCCGGGCGGGCCATCAGCCAGGCCAGGGCCACCTCGGCTGGTTTCGCCCCGTGCCGTTGGGCCACTTCGTCGAGCGCCTGCAGAATGCGGAAGCCACGCTCATTGAGGTAGGCCTTGATGCCGCCACCCCGCGGGCTCTGGCCCAAGTCTGCCTCGCCGCGGTACTTGCCGCTGAGGAAGCCCCTGGCCAGGCTGTAGTAGGTGATGACGCCGAGGCCCTCAGCCATGGCCAGGTCGCGGAGCGGACCATCGTACTTTTGACGGTCGTAAAGGTTGTACTCAGGCTGCAGCACCTCGTAGCGTGGCAGGCCCTTGGCTCCGGCCGCATCCAGGGCCGCGCGCAGCTGGGCCGCATCGAAGTTGGAGGCCCCAATGGCCCGCACCTTGCCCGCCGCGATCAGCTTCTGGTAGGCGGCGAGGGTTTCCTCATGTGGTGTCTCGGGGTCGAACTTGTGGGACAGGTAGACATCGATGTAATCGGTCTGCAGCCTTCGCAAGGAATCTTCCACCGCGCGCTCGATCCAGGCCGCCGACAGGCCCTTCCGGTCTGGTGCCATCGGCATGCCGACCTTGGTGATCAGGGTGATCCGGTCACGGCAGCCGCGGGCGTGAAGCCACTCGCCGATGATCGTTTCCGACTCGCCGCCCACGTTGCCGGGCTTCCAGTACCAGTACACATCGGCGGTATCCACAGTCTCGAAGCCAGCCGCGGTGAAGTGATCGAGGAGGTCGAACGAGGTGGGCTTGTCGACGGTCCAACCGAACACGTTCCCGCCGAAGATCAGCGGCGAGATCGAAAGGCCCGTGCGGCCGAGGGGGCGCTTGGAGTTCATGGGATCGTCCTCCTTTGATCAACCAGCAGCTACGGGATCGCCACGTTCACTCGGACGATCTTCAATATCCGTTCCAGATCCTTCGGGTCCAGCCCCACGAGGAAGCCGCGGCTGCCGCCGTTGAGGTAGATGCGTTCCAGCTCGAAGATCGTGGCCTCGGCGTGTACGGGCATGACCTTCTTCGTGCCCAGGGGGCTGGTGCCCCCCACCAGGTAGCCACTGTGGCGGTTGGCCACCTCGGGCTTGCAGGGCTGCACGGACTTCGCGCCGGTTTGCCGGGCGAGTTCCCTGGTGCTCACCTCGCGATCGCCGTGCATGAGGATGATAAGCGGAGCCCCCTTGTCATCCTCCATCACCAGGGTCTTGATGACGGCGTGCTCATCCACACCCAACTCCCGGGCGCTCACGGCTGTGCCGCCGTGCTCCTCGTAGCGGTAGAAGTGTTCGGTGTAGGGTACGCCGACCTGCCTGAGCAGACGTGTCGCATGGGTGGACGGGGCCTTGGCCATGGCACCATGATTCCACCATTCGGAAGGAGGCCCCGTGACCATGTCGCCACCCGACCCCCTCCTCGCGATCGCCCTCGTCTTCGTGGCCCTCGGCCTCCTGGACCGCCTGGGGCTCTGGATGGAAAGCCGCGGCTGGATCTACTGGCGCAAGCGGAGGGCCCAGGGTTCCCCCCTGGGCGGCACCTTCCTGGAACTGCAGAAGATCTTCGAATCGGGCAAGGCCGAGCACATCATTGAAGCCATGCACGACGGCCGGAAAGAATCCCCGGATCCCCTCGCGGCCAAGCTGGGGACGGATCACCGCGAGATCGATCACCTGTTCGGGGAGGCCCAGGCGGCCGCGGAGCGCAGACTCCAGGTCGATACCCACCGGGCCCTGGACCGGACCTGGATGCGTCTGGCAGTGCATATCCGCGCGGAGCACAGGGTGCTCTTCCCCGCCGTGGCGGACGCCCAGCCGAACCTGGGAGCCGTCCTCCAGTCCCTGCGCGAGGACCATGATTTCTTCATGTCCGCCCTGGCCGGAGCGGTGAATGCCCTGAAGGGTCCTGCGGTGGACTGGACGATGGTGAGGTCCACCCTGGCGTCGGTACACCAGCGTCTGGCCAGCCACAACGCCATCGAGGAAGACCGGATCTACCCCTTGGCCGGGCAGTTCCCCGAGGAGCAGCGGCGGCGGCTGGCCGGCGACCTGTCCCGGGAATTGGCCGCCCTTCCTGAACGTTATGGGAACTGAGCTGAATTAGGGTCTGTTTTCAAAGTGGGGTGTGGCCGCGCAAGGGGCGCCGCCCAAGCGAGGCAAGGAAAGCGACGAAGGCGATAGCGGCACTATCGACGAGGAGCTTGACGCGGCATCGCGCCGGGCGCCGCCCCTTGCCCTCCGGGACGGCGGCCAGCCGCACCCCTGGCTGCGTTGCCGGCCTCGAACGATGTCCCGCATCGCCCTTCGGCCGTCGCCTCGCCATGAGCGCGGCTGGCCGCCGTCGCGGCTCGCATCCACTTTGAAAACAGACCCTAGCCCTCGAAGGCCCGGAACCTCGCCCCCTCGGGCACGTCCAAGCCGAAGGTCTCCCGCAGGAAGGGGATCACTTCCTCCGGCGCCAACTCGCGTCCGCTCACCTCGCTTCCCCGGATTTCTGCGTAGGCGCGATTCCGGAGGATGCGACACACCTCGGGCCCGACGAGCTGAGCCGTGAGGGTGTGCACGAACCGGGACTCGGGGTGCGTGCTGGTGTAGTGATTGGCCATCTCGTAATCCACCGGAAACCGTTCTTCGGGGCGGAAGGCGTAGAGGTCCGCCCACGCGCCGTCCTGGAGGGACTGGAGCACGTTCAGCCGTTCCCCATCCGCCTCCTCGACCACGCGGAATTCACTGAGGAACTGGGCGTGGGCTTGGCCGTCCAGGAGCACGGGATGCAGTGGGCCGTCGCCGCCGAACCCGACGTCGCAGAGCCAACGAAGGCCTTCCAGCCCGACCAGCAGCAGCATGTGGGTGCGGGGGAGCAGCGTGGTCGCACCCCGGCGCACCCGAGCCTCGCAGGGGATGACGTCGAAGCCCACCTGCCGGAGGACCGCCAGGAACAGGCCGTTCTGCTCGAAGCAGTAGCCGCCGCGCCGCCGCTGCACCAGCTTGGCCTGGAGCGAGGCCAGGTCCAGCCGGATGGGCAGCCCCATCTGGATGTCCAGGTTCTCGAAGGGGATGGTCGAGGCGTGGGCCTGGTGCAGGGCCCGCAATGTCGTCAGGTCAGGCCGCGCTTCGCCGGCGAAGCCGATACGTCTCAGGTAGGCCTCCAGGTCGAGGTCAGCGGACATATTGGGCTTCACCCTTCCCGAAGGACCAGTCGGCCAGGTCGTTCTCCACCAGGCAGATCATCACGTCCTCGGGACGGAGACCGGGATCCTTAGCCAAGTTCTCGACGATCCGGCGGTACAGCGCCTGCTTCATCTCCACGCTGCGTCCCTTGCGAAGCGTGATCTGGATGGCCACCCATTCGGGTGTCCGCTCGATACCCAGGTAATGCGAGTCGAAGATCAGCCCCGTGGCGTGCTCCGTGAGGATGTGGAAGCGGTCGTCGGCAGGCACCTTCACGGCCGTGGCCAGGGCCTCCTGTACGCCATCCGACAGGGCCTGCCGGTAGGCGTCACCCACGCCGGAACGATGAGAAATGCGCACGAGAGGCATGGAATCTCCTTCGGGGAGTCGCTCATTCTAGCCATGGCCGACGAGGGTGTCGCGACACAGGCGGATGGGGGCATGGGCCTCGGAGTCCGCGTGGGACACCTCGGCACCAGCATGGCGCAGCAGGCCCTGAAATGAAGCCTCGACTTGCGAGGCAACCGGGGCTTCAATGGAGGCCTCTCCCGGAGTTCCCCATGCGCCTCCTGATGCGCCTCCCTGCGGCCTGCCTCGCCCTTCCCCTGGCCGCCCTCTCCCTGCTGGCCGGCGATCGCGTCACCGGCCGGGCTTTTGCCACGCGCTCGGAGGTGGCGGCCCAGCACGGCATGGCCTGCACCAGCCAGGCCCTGGTCACCCAGATCGCGCTCGACATCCTCAAGCAAGGCGGCTCCGCCGTGGATGCGGCCATCGCGGCGGACGCGGCCCTGGGCCTCATGGAACCCACCGGCAGCGGCATGGGCGGCGATCTCTACGCCATCGTTTGGGACGCGAAGACGAAGAAGCTGCACGGCCTCAACGGCAGCGGCCGCTCACCGAAGTCCCTCACCCTCGATCATTTCAAAAAGCTCGGCCTGAAGCACATCCCGCCCCAGGGCCCCCTGCCGGTGAGCGTGCCCGGCTGCGTGGATGGCTGGTTCGAGCTGCACAAGAAGTTCGGCAAGCTGCCCATGGCCCAGGTGCTGGCCCCGGCCATCCGGTACGCCAAGGAAGGTTTCCCGGTTTCGGAACTCATCGCCTACTACTGGGGCCGCAGCGTGCCCGTACTGGGCAAGTACCCGGGGTTCCTGGAAACCTTCTCTGTGGACGGCAAGCGGGGCCCCGTGAGCGGCGAAGTCTTCCGCAATCCACGGCTGGCCAAGACGCTGGAACTCCTGGCCAAGGACGGTCGCGACGCCTTCTACAAGGGCGAGATCGCCCGGAAGATCGACGCCTACATGAAGGCCAACGGCGGCTTCCTCAGCTACGAGGATCTGGCCGCCCACCACTCGGACTGGGTGGAGCCCGTCAGCGTCAACTACCGCGGCTACGACGTGTGGGAACTGCCCCCCAACGGCCAGGGCATCGCCGCCCTCCAGATGCTGAACATCCTCGAGGGCTACGACTTCTCGAAGATCCCCTTCGGCAGCCCCCAGCACGTGCATCTGTTCGCGGAGGCCAAGAAGCTGGCCTTCGAAGACCGGGCCAAGTTCTACGCCGACGCGGCCTTCATGAAAGTGCCGCTCACCTGGTTGCTCTCGAAGGAATACGCGGCCCAGCGCCGGGCCCTCATCGGCGACCGCGCCTCGCGCCGCCTGGAAGCCGGCCACCCGCCCCTGAAGGAAGGCGACACCGTCTACCTCACCACCGCCGATGGCGAAGGCAACATGGTGAGCCTCATCCAGAGCAACTACCGCGGCATGGGCAGCGGCATGACACCGGGCGACCTGGGCTTCTGCCTCCAGGACCGGGGCGAGCTGTTCAACCTCGAAGAGGGCAACGCCAACACCTACGCGCCGGGCAAGCGGCCCTTCCACACCATCATCCCCGGCTTCATCACCAAGGACGGCGTGCCCTTCCTCAGCTATGGCGTCATGGGCGGCGAGTTCCAGCCCATGGGCCATGTGCAGATCGTGATGAACCTCATCGACTTCGGCATGAACGCCCAGGAAGCCGGTGACGCCCCCCGCATGAGCCACGACGGCTCGCCCGAGCCCACCGGCGAGAAGGGGAAGCTGCCGGGTACCATCCAGCTGGAGAGTGGCTTCCCCTACGAAACGGTCCGCGAGCTGATGAACCGCGGCCACGGCGTCGGCTGGATGTTCGGCGGCTACGGCGGCTACCAGGCCATCCGCTGGGATCCCAGGCAGAAGGTCTACTTCGGAGCCAGCGAGTCGCGGAAGGACGGCCAGGCGGCAGGCTACTAGGAATTAGCCTCGATCGCGGCCCTGGCTGACGATGCCCCGAGGCCGCCCATGTAGAATGGACGTGGCGGGAGACTGCGCCTGCCGACGCGGGGACGGTGCCCCGCACTGCCATCCGTTCGCGCCCAGTGGCGTTCTCAGGGGAGTTGACCGTGCTGCAAGCCTATCGCCAACATGTCGCCGAACGTGCCGCCCTCGGCATTCCCGCCCTGCCGCTCACCGAGGCGCAGACCTCCGAACTCACCGAGCTGCTGGCCAAGCCCCCCAAAGGCGAAGAGGCCTTCCTGCTCGAACTCCTGACCCACCGCGTGCCCGCCGGCGTGGATGACGCCGCCCGGGTGAAGGCCGCCTTCCTGGCTGCCGTGGCCAGCGGCAAGGAGAAGGTGGCCCTGGTCTCCCGCGAGAAGGCCACCGAGCTGCTGGGCACCATGCTGGGCGGCTTCAACGTGAAGCCCCTCATCGACCTGCTGGACGATGCCACTGTGGGCGGGATCGCCGCCGAGGGCCTCAAGAAGACCCTGCTGGTCTTCGACGCCTTCGCGGACGTGAAGGCCAAGGCCGACCAGGGCAATGCGAACGCGAAGGCCGTGCTGAAGTCCTGGGCCGAGGCCGAGTGGTTCACCAGCCGCCCCGAGGTGCCTCAGAGCCTCACGCTCACCGTGTTCAAGGTCAGCGGCGAGACCAACACCGATGACCTTTCCCCCGCTCCCGATGCCTGGAGCCGCCCCGACATCCCGCTCCACGCCGTGGCCATGTTGAAGAACGCCCGCCCCGGCATCAACCCTGACGAGCCTGGCAAGGTGGGCCCCCTCAAGCAGCTGGACGCGCTCAAGGCCAAGGGGAACCTGGTGGCCTACGTGGGCGACGTGGTGGGCACAGGATCGAGCCGCAAGTCCGCCACCAACTCCGTGCTGTGGTTCACGGGCGAGGACATCCCCTTCGTGCCCAACAAGCGCTTCGGCGGCGTCTGCCTCGGTTCCAAGATCGCCCCCATCTTCTACAACACCATGGAAGACGCCGGAGCCCTGCCCATCGAGCTGGACGTCAACGGCATGGAGATGGGTGATGTCATCGAGCTGCGCCCCTACGAGGGCAAGGCCCTGAAGAACGGCAAAGTCATCGCCGAATTCAAGGTGAAGTCCGACGTCATCTTCGACGAGGTCCGCGCCGGCGGCCGCATCCCCCTCATCATCGGTCGCGGCCTCACGGCCAAGGCCCGCGAGGCCCTGAAGCTGCCGGCCTCCACCACCTTCCGCCTGCCGGCCGTGCCCAAGGACACCGGCAAGGGCTTCTCCCTGGCCCAGAAGATGGTCGGCAAAGCCTGTGGTGTGGCTGGCATCCGCCCCGGCACCTACTGCGAGCCCCGGATGACCACCGTGGGTTCACAGGACACCACGGGCCCCATGACCCGCGATGAGCTGAAGGACCTGGCCTGCCTGCAGTTCTCCGCCGACATGGTGATGCAGTCCTTCTGCCACACCGCGCCCTACCCCAAGCCCGTGGACGTGAAGACCCACCGCGAGCTGCCGCCCTTCATCACGAACCGCGGCGGCGTATCGCTGAAGCCCGGCGACGGCGTCATCCACTCCTGGCTGAACCGCCTGCTCCTGCCCGATACCGTCGGCACCGGCGGCGACTCGCACACGCGCTTCCCCATCGGCATCTCCTTCCCCGCGGGCTCGGGCCTGGTGGCCTTCGCGGCCGCCACGGGCGTCATGCCCCTGGACATGCCGGAGTCCGTGCTGGTGCGCTTCAAGGGCGAGCTGCAGCCCGGCGTCACCCTGCGCGATCTGGTGAACGCCATCCCTTACTACGCCATCCAGCAGGGCCTGCTCACGGTGGAAAAGAAGGGCAAAAAGAACATCTTCAGCGGCCGCATCCTCGAGATCGAGGGCCTGCCCAAGCTCAAGGTGGAACAGGCCTTCGAGCTGTCCGACGCCTCCGCTGAACGCTCCGCCGCCGGCTGCGCCGTGCGCTTGGACAAGGAACCGATCATCGAGTACATGACCTCGAACATCACCCTCATGAAGTGGATGATCGCCAACGGCTACGAGCACCGGGAGACGTTAGAGAACCGCATCCGCGCCATGCAGGCCTGGATCGCCAAGCCCGAGCTGCTGGCTCCCGACGCGGATGCCGAGTACGCCGCCGTCATCGAGATCAACCTCGCCGACGTGAAGGAACCCCTGGTGGCCTGCCCCAACGACCCGGATGACGTGAAGCTCCTGTCCACGGTGGCCGGCGACAAGATCGACGAAGTGTTCATCGGCTCCTGCATGACCAACATCGGCCACTTCCGCGCCGCCGGGAAGCTGCTGGACGGCAAGAGCGACATCCCCACCCGGCTCTGGATCGCCCCGCCCACCAAGATGGACGAATACGTCCTCACTCAGGAGGGCTACTACGGCATCCTCGGCCGCACGGGCGCGCGCATGGAGATGCCCGGCTGCTCGCTGTGCATGGGCAACCAGGCCCAGATCCGCAAGGGCAGCACGGCCATGTCCACCTCCACCCGCAACTTCCCCAACCGCCTGGGCCTCGACACCCGGGTCTACCTGGGCTCCGCGGAACTGGCCGCCATCTGCGCCTTGCTTGGCCGGATCCCCACCGTGGCCGAGTACATGGAGCAGGTCGGCATCGTCGGCCAGAAGTCCGCTGACATCTACCGCTACATGAACTTCGACCAGATCCGCGACTTCTCCGAAGTCGCGGATACAGTGAAAATCTGATCCTTTCCCTAGCTCAGAAAATGGCCCGGGGGCGTTGCCCCCGGGCCATTTTCTGAGCAGGCGATCTGATCATGTGTGCTAATCTCATCAGTTCTTGACCACCTTTCGGGGGGTTCCCATGGGGATCTTTGAGGGCCACATCCGCGTCCACGACGGCGATCGCTTCGCGCTGGTGGCCTCGCGCTGGAACGATTTCATCGTCGACCGCCTCATTGAAGGCGCGAAGGACTGCATCCTCCGCCACGGCGGCCACGAGGAGCAGATGGACCTCATCCGCGTCCCGGGAAGCTTCGAGTTGCCGCAGGCGGCCAAGCTGGCGGCCCAGAGCGGCCGCTACGCCGGCATCATCGTGCTCGGCTCGGTGATCCGGGGCGGCACGCCCCACTTCGACATGATCGCCGCCGAGGTCACCAAGGGCGCCGCCCAGGTGGCCCTGGAGACCGGCTTGCCGCTGTCCTTCGGCGTGCTGACCACCGACAGCGTGGAGCAGGCCATCGACCGGGCCGGCGCCAAGATGGGCAACAAGGGCTGGGAGGCCGCCCAGAGCGTCCTCGAGATGGCCGACCTCGCCCACACGCTGAAAGCTGGAACCAAGGGGCGAAAGTAGATGGGTGTCCGTCGCCGGGGGCGCGAGTACGCCCTGCAGATGCTGTATGCCATGGACCTGACCGGCTACCAGCCGGACCAGGTGTTCGCGGGTTTCTATGCCATCCAGGATCTGAACCGGGATGCCTTCTACTATGCCCGGCGCCTGGTGGACGGCGTGCATGGCCACATGGATGAGATCGACAGCGCGCTGACGAAGTACGCCGAGCACTGGAAGATCCACCGCATGGCCGCCGTGGATCGCAACCTGCTGCGACTAGGGCTCTACGAGCTGATGTACGTCAAGGAAGTGCCCTTCCCCATCGTCATCAACGAAGCCCTGGAGATCGTGAAGGAATTCAGCGATCAGGAAGGCACGCAATTCCTCAACGGCATTCTTGATGCTGCCCGCAAAGAGTTCCGCCCCGAAGAAACCGGCCCCCGGCTGCGCAAGAAGGCCCTGGCCGCGGACCCCCCTGAAGAATCGTGACCTGACCCTCTCAGGCTGGTTTGGTATGCTCGTTCCCTTCCCCAGCCCGATCCGATCGTTGGAGCCCTGATGAGCACCTCCCGCAAGAAGTCCGCTACCGCCAAGAAGCCTGCTCCGGCCCCCAAGCCCGCTGCCCTCAAGGCTGCAGCCAAGACCACCGCCAAGGCCACCTTTCCCCGCGCCACCTCGGGAGGCCCCCTGGGCCTGGAGGAGATCAAGGCGCTCATCGCCCTGGTCGGCCGCGAGCCCTTCCAGGAATTCGAGTTCGAAGCCGGTGACATGCGCTTCCGCATCCGGAAGGACGGCCCGGTCCCCGTGGTCCAGGCCGCCCCGGTCATGCTCGCGGCCGCCCCCTCGCCCCAGCCCTTCCCCGCCATGGCGATTCCCGCGGCCCAGCCGACGGTTCCCGCGGACGAACCAGGCATCCACTACGTCACCAGCCCCATCGTCGGCACCTTCTACCGGGCCTCCAATCCCACCGCGACCCCCTACGCCTCCCCCGGCGATTTCGTGAAGCCTGGCCAGACCCTCTGCATTGTCGAGGCCATGAAGCTCATGAACGAGATCGAGTGCGATGTGGCCGGTGAGATCGTCAAGGTGCTGGTGGAAAACGGTACTCCCGTCGAGTACGGCGAGCGCCTCTTCGCGGTCCGGATCGGGTAGGCCATGGGCGCCGCCATCAAACGCAAGGCGACTCCCGTCGCGACCACGCCGGACGAACCGCCGTTCAAGAAGATCCTCATCGCCAACCGCGGTGAGATCGCGCTGCGCGTGATCCTGGCCTGCAAGGAGATGGGCATCCAGACCGTGGCCGTCTACTCCGAAGCCGACCGCAATGCCCTCCACGTGCGGTTCGCGGACGAGGAAGTGTGCATTGGTCCCGCCCCATCCTCCAAGTCCTACCTCAACATCCCCCAGGTGATCGCGGCGGCGGAAGTGACCGGCGCTGAAGCCATCCATCCCGGCTACGGCTTCCTCAGCGAGAACGCGCATTTCGTGGAAGTCTGCCAGGCCTGCGGCATCACCTTCATCGGGCCCAGCCCCGAGATCATCCGCAAGATGGGCAACAAGGCCCAGGCCAAGGCCACCATGCTGGAAGCGGGCGTGCCCCTCATGCCCGGCAGCGACGGCATCATCGAGACGGTGGAAGAGGCTCTGGTGGTGGCCGAACAGATCGGCTACCCGGTCATCGTCAAGGCCAGCGCGGGCGGCGGCGGGCGCGGCATGCGCATCTGCAACAACCCCGAGGAGCTGCCGGACCTCTACAACACCGCCCGCAGCGAGGCCAAGGGCGCCTTCGGCGACGACAGCGTCTACATGGAGAAGTACCTCCTGGAGCCGCGCCACATCGAAGTCCAGATCATGGGCGACCTCTTCGGCAACGTGGTGCACCTGGGCGAGCGCGAGTGCTCCATCCAGCGCCGCCACCAGAAGCTCATCGAGGAAAGCCCCAGCGCCGTCCTCGAGCCCGCCCTGCGCCAGCGCATCTGCGACACGGCCGTGCGCGCCGCGAAGGCCGTGGGCTACTACAACGCCGGCACCATCGAGTTCCTGCTCGACAAGCGCGGCGACTTCTTCTTCATGGAGATGAACACCCGCGTCCAGGTGGAGCACCCCGTCACCGAGCTGGTCACGGGTATCGACATCGTGAAGGAGCAGCTCCGCATCGCCGCCGGGCAGAAGCTGAGCTTCCGGCAGGAGGACGTGGTCCAGAAGGGCCACGCCATCGAGTGCCGCATCAATGCCGAGGATCCCTTCAAGTTCACGCCCTGCCCCGGCCGCATCACGGCCCTGCATTTCCCCGGCGGCCCCGGCATCCGCGTGGACACCGCCATGCACCAGGACGCCGTGATCCCGCCCCACTACGACTCCATGGTGGCGAAGCTCATCGCCTACGGCGCCAACCGCGCCGAGGCCATCGCCCGCATGCGCCGCGCCCTGGATACCCTGGTGATCGAAGGCATCAAGACCACCGCGCCCCTCCATCGCCGCATCATGGACCACCCCGACTTCATCGCCGGCACCTTCTCCACCAATTGGATGGAGGGCTTCCTCGAAGAGTTGAAGCGCGATCCAGCTGGGGATCCAAGATAGCGGGTCGAAGCGGATGCGGGTCACTCGGGACAGCGCATCGGCGCTGTCCCGAGTGACCCGCACCGCTGAGAATAATGTCTAAGTTGGCCACCAACCCTCCCTCGGTGCCATTCAGGAATGCCGGAAAATCCGATAGACTGGAACTCGTGCCGCTATAGCTCAGTTGGTAGAGCGCCCGCCTTGTAAGCGGATGGTCGCTGGTTCAATTCCGGCTAGCGGCTCCAGTCTTTCGGGAGCTACATGGATCACACCGCCCAGTGCCGACCGTGAGCGATCCCGCCCCCGCCCGTCCCAGCCTGCTCCGCTCCGCGGGAGTCGTGGGATTCATGACCCTGCTGAGCCGGCTCACAGGCCTGCTGCAGACCTTCTTCCTCAGCCATGTGCTGGGCGCGGGCGCGGCGGCGGACGCCT
This sequence comes from uncultured Holophagaceae bacterium, assembly GCA_963705865.1. GTDB lineage: Bacteria > Acidobacteriota > Holophagae > Holophagales > Holophagaceae > Geothrix. Next base: position 40,763 of record CAVPLE010000140.1, read on the forward strand.
ACTTCGTGGCCTTCCGCCTGCCCAACCTGCTGCGCCGCTTCACGGCCGAGGGCACCATGACCGCGGCTTTCCTGCCCACGCTGGCCGAGGCCGAGGCCGCTGAGGGCGAAGCCGCCGTGAGACTCGTCGCGGCCCGCTTCCTCGGCACCCTTCTGACCATCCTGCTGGTGGGCGTGGTCCTGGTCCTGCTCTTCATGGGCCCCCTGGCGGGCCTGCTCACCCTAGGGCGGCCCGAGGTCCAGGGCGAGTTGACCACCCGCCTGGGCCGGATCATGTTCCCCTACCTGGCCCTGGTGAGCCTCACGGCGGGCTTCGCGGGCCTGCTGAACCTGCGCCACCGCTTCGCGCTCGCGGCGTCGGTCTCGATCTTCTGGAACCTGGCTTTCATCGCCTTCGGCTGGACGAGCCTCCGGGTGCTGGAACGAACGGGGCGCGTCCCCTACGAAACGGTAGCGGTCGTGTGCGCCCTGGCCGTGCTGGCAGGCGGTGTGCTCCAGCTCCTCGTGCTGCTGCCCGCCATCCGGAAGGAGGGCTTCGGGCTCTCCTTCGGCCTGCACCTGCGCGATCCCTGGGTGTTCAAGACTCTCAAGCGCATGGGCCCGGGCCTGCTGGCCGCAGGCATCTACCCCATCAACGCCCTCATCAGCACCACCCTCGCCTCGAAGCTGCCGAACGGCGCCCAGACCGTGCTCTTCAACAGCGGCATGATGAGCGAAATGGTCATGGGCCTCTTCGCCATGAGCCTTGCCACCGCGGGACTGCCCACGCTCTCACGCCAGGCTGAAGCCCGGGACTGGCCGGCCCTGAACCGCAGCTTCACGCAATCCATCTCCGCCTCGGCCCTGCTCGTGCTGCCCGCTTCCGTGGGCCTGGCTGTGCTGTCACGCCCCATCTGCGCCCTGCTCTTCCGCACCGGGGCCTACACGCCAGCCGCTGCGGACTGGACGGCCCTGACGCTGGTGTTCCAGTCCGTGGGCCTGGTGTTCGTGGCGGCCCAGCGGCTGGGCAACCAGGCCCTCTACGCCCTCAAGGACTACCGCGGCCCGGCGACCCTGGCTGGCGGCACCCTGCTGCTGAACGTGGCCCTCAGCCTCGCCCTGCTCAGGCCCCTCGGCACCGGCGGCCTGGCCCTGGCCAATGGCCTGGCGAGTCTCGCAGGCCTGCTGGGCGTGCTGCTGCGGCTGCGCCCGCGCCTGCCCGGCCTCAACCTGCGTCCCCTCCTGAACGCCACGGCCAAGGCCCTGGCCGCCTCCCTCCTCATGGGCCTGGTGGCCTGGGCGGGCGCGAGCCTGCTGGGGATGGGCACGCCCCATGTCTTCCGCCGGGCGGGGCTGGCCCTTCGCCTGCTGCCCCTCATCGGAGCCTGTGCCGCCGCCTACGGTCTCGCCACGGTGGTGCTGGGCCATCCCGAGGCTCGCCAGCTGTCCGACAAGATCCGGCAGAAGCTGAGGCGATAACGGGAAAGGGCCGGGCCCTGTGGAACGCGGCCCGGCCCTTTCTGCAAGGCTCACCCTTCAGTTCTGCAGTTCCACCGTGACCACGGCGCCGCCCATCTGGGGGCCCGTCTCCACGATCTTGAGCAGCTTCCGGCTGGTGGTATCCAGCCAAAACGTCTTGCTGCCGGGATCGCCCTCGGCGGCCGCGGGCACCTTGGCTCCCAGGGCAGGCACCGCCAGGGCCAGGACAAGGCCAGACCACAGGAGGCTGGACAGGGACACATGACGTTTCATGGGCTTGAGCTCCTTGGAAAGAATGGGTGAGGGAATCAGGTTACGCCGAAGCCGACCGAGAGGTTGAACATGAAACTTGGGTGGGTCCCACCCGCTGCCCCTTCGATCAGGCCATGAACCCCGACGCGGCCCGCGTGTTCTTCCGCACGTTCCCCGATCTGTTGAAGGCCCAGTACCCCCGCGTGCAATCCGGCTTCTTCCAGGAACACATGGAGGTCGAGCTGGTGAACGACGGACCCGTGACTTTCATCCTCGACCGCTGAAGGGGCGCCCCAGCCACCTGGCGACCGGCGCCGCCAGGGCCAGGGTGAGGCCCGCGAGCAGGAGGCCCGCCGCCACGTCCGCCACGTAATGAACGCCGATGTAGACCGTGGCGAACACCACGGCCAGAGCCCAAGCCCAAAGCAGCGGCGCCAGCCGTGGGAAGGGCCGCGTCGCCAGCAGGGCCGGCAGCAGGGACAGCGCCGTGTGACCGCTGGGGAAGGCATCCAGGGTGGTGGACTCGGCGCCGTGGAGGAAGGCCCGCACGGTCTGGGCGATGGCGCCGCCGCCCAGCTGGGCCTGGGCCAGGCTTTCAGGCACCCGGGGCCCCTCGGCAGGCCACAGGAAGTAGCCCAGGAAGGACAGGTAGAACCCGAGGAGGATCGTGAACACCACCCGCTCGAAGCCCTCTGAGCCCAAGCGAAGGCGCGCCAGCACGCCCACCACGATGGGCAGCAGGTAGAAGCTGGCGTAGGCGAGGTAGACCAGGTCGGTGAAGGCCGCCGGCCGGCCGAAGGCGCTGTGCCAGGCCGAGCCGAGGGGGCCGAACCAACGCCCATCGAATGCGGCCAGGGCCGCGTCCCAGCGATGGGGGTTCACGGCCACCAGCGGCTGCAGCAGCAGGAAGACGAGGAGCACCACCGCGACGGGGGCGAAGTCCCGCAGCCACAAGGCCCCCTTTCGGACCCGACCGAGCAGCAGGACGGCCACCAGCAGGCCCGTGAAGGTGGCGGCCCGGGGAAACCAACCTCCGGGCCGCGCCACCAGGGCGAGCAGCGTCAGGCCAGCCAAAACCAGGGCCGTCAGCCGCTCGGAGGGCCGCAGGGCCGTGATCGCCCCGGCGATCATGATTCGCGCGGGCCTGCTTCCAGGCCCCGCCAGACGGGCGTCCCTTCCGGCGACCCCAGCCACCGCGCCGGATCCTCCAGGATCTTCTGCACGAGCACCATGGAGCGGGCACAAGAGAAGGCGTCATCGATGCGCTCGTCGAAGGTCCAGCGCACCGACAGGGCTTCTTCCACCGTCACGCCCTCCCGGCTCACGAAGGTTGCCCGCCGAGGCGCGGACACGGCCCCGAAGATGGACACGGTGCCGTATTCGTAGAGGTGGTGGAACACATCGGAGACGCCCACGGAGCCGAGGTTCGCGAGGAAGATCGTCGCGTACATCGGGTCGTCGCGGATCATGAAGCCCGGGAAGAGGTTCCAGTGGTCCAGCCCCCGCGCGAGGGCCACCAGCCCCCGCACCAGCGGGCCGGGCAGCCGCATGATGAGCGCCACTTCCTTGTCCACGGCACAGTCCTTGTCCCGGGCCTCGTCCACCCGGGTCGAGATGCGCCGGGAGAAATCCGGAAAGCTCTCGCCCTTGGGGCACGCCAACTTCACCGTGACGTCGGGCCCATCGTCGGTGAACACCTGCTTGGCCACGAAGGAGATGGACACGCCCTGGCGCTGGTAGAGCCGCCCGCCGGAGACGAACCGGTTCAGGCGCGGCCTGGTTTCCAAGGCCATGGCCGTCGCGTAGGCCACCAGATGGAAGAGCGTGGCCCGGGGATGGTGCGCGCGGTTGTAGGCCTTGAGCCAGGCGCGCGCCGCGGCGATGCGATAGACGGACTCCTGATAGACGCAGCTCTCGTTCCGCCCCCGCATGAGGTACGGCATGATGCGCCGCACCGGGGCCTCGCCGCGGACAAGGTCACCATCGGGTCGGGAGAAGAGGGGCATGGACCAGAGTTGTCATCTGGACCTGAACTGTCAAGAACACCCAAACATCTTCTTTTCGCGTTGACACCTCCTGGTTCCGGGATTATTCCTGTGGCAACCCTTCCGGTGATGCCATGACGACGCGCCCCGTACGTCTCCGCCTACCCGCTTCCGGCCTGCTCGCCGCGGGGCTTCTCCTCGGGGGCACGGCAGCCCGGGCCCAGGTGGAATGGAACCCCTGGACCACCACCCTCTACGTTCAGCAGAGTTGGCCCAAGCAGACGGAAACGAACCGCCAGATCAAGGACATCAACGCGGCGATGGGTTCGTCCTTCAAGACCTGGGATGACGTGGCGAACCTGAATCTCGGCTGGCAGCTCTTCCGCGATCTGCATCCGCTCTGGAAGGCCGGGGTCGAACTCGACTTCTCCCGGGGGAAGATCGATGGCACGGCCACCGTGGACACCCCCGCGGGCCCCGCGGCGCTGCGTTTTGAACAGAAGTACTCGGTCTACGCGGACCTCCTCTTCCTGCTCCAATTCCGGCCCATCGGGACGGACCACCGCTGGATCCCCTTCTTCCAGGCGGGGGCCGGCATGGCCTACGAGAAGGACCAGACACGCCTGACCCTCCGCAACGATCTGCTGGACGAGACCCTGGTCCACGTCGATAACGACGGCTGGTTCCCCATGCTCACGGCCGGAATTGGCGTGGATGTCTACCTCTCCGACCATCACACCTGGTACGCCGAGGCCGGCGCCAGCTACACCTGGGCCCGCCTCAAGCACGATGTCCCCGCCAGCGGTTCCCTGGCCCCACCCACCGTCAAGGCGGACACCGATTCCACCGGGCCCAACGTGTGGCTGGGCATCGGGCGGCGGTTCTAGGGCCACGACAGAATCAGGCATGGGACGCACCCTCCGCCCGATTAGGATGGAGCCATGTCCCTGACCCTTCCCGCCTTCATCGCCCGCTGGCAGGCCGCCGATGGCCCCGAGCGCGGCAACATGCAGCTGTTCCTCCAGGAGCTGACGCAGGTGCTGGGGCTTCCGCGCCCCGAGCCCACGGGCGCCTTCCAGCGACCTATTGCTTCGAGAAGCAGGTGCCGAACTACACGCCGGAAGGCAAGTTCACCAAGAACTACATGGATCTCTACAAGGCCGGGTGCTTCATCCTGGAAGCCAAGCGCACCTCTGACAAGCTGCGGGCGAAAGGGGAAACCGGCGCGGGTGGCGGCGGCGCCACGGGTGGCAGGGGCGGCAAGGGCGGCAAGCGGCCCACGATCCATGCCCCCGGGCTGCCAGGGTTGGTGGAAGAGCCCTCCGCCGGAGGCTACCGCGCCCACGCCACCTACGACGCCCGGCTGGAACTGGCCTTCGCCCAGAGCATCCGCTACGCCATGGCGCTGGGCCTGCAGGGGCCACCGCCCCCGTTCCTCATCGTGTGCGACATCGGGCACAGCTTCCACATCTGGAACCGCTTCGATCCCAAGGCCGGTGGCGGCTACGGCGGCTTCGGCGCCCGCCGCATCGTCCTGCTCGACGAGCTTGAGCAGCCCGACATCCAGCAGCTCTTCCGCGACATCTGGACGAATCCCCGGGCCCTCGACACCAGCCGCCGCATCGCCCAGGTGACCCGTGGCATCGCCGGGGAGCTGGGCGGCCTCGCCAAGGAGCTGCGCAGCACCACGCGAAGCAAGGCGGAGGTGGCCCACTTCCTCATGCGCTGCGTGTTCACCTGCTTCGCCGAGGACATTGGCCTGCTGCCGGGCAAGCCTTTCACCGAGGGCCTGCGGGACCTGGAGAAGGATCCCGACCAGGCCGTGCCCTTCCTCCAGGACTGGTGGAAGATCATGGACGAGGGCGGCAAGTGGGGCTGGAAGCGGGTGCTGCGCTTCAACGGCGGCCTCTTCAAGGATGTCTCCGTGCCTCCCCTGTCGCAGCGACAGATCGCCCTGCTGCGGATGGCGGCGGAAAAGGATTGGCAGGAGGTCGATCCCGCCATCTTCGGCACCCTGCTGGAAAGCGCCCTGGACGAGGACGAACGCCACCGCCTGGGCGCGCACTACACGCCCCGGGCCTACATCCAGCGGCTGGTGGACGCCACCTTCGGCAAGGAACTGCGGGGCGAGTGGGAAGCCATCGAAGGCGACCTCGCCACCCTGCTGGAGCATGGGAACACGCCCGAAGCCGTGGCGGCGGCCAAGGCGAAGCTGCACGCCTTCCACCAGCGGCTGGCCACCCTGCGCTTCCTGGATCCGGCCTGCGGCAGCGGCAACTTCCTCTACGTGGCCTTCGACACGCTGAAGCGGCTCGAAGGCGAAGTGCTCCAGCGCCTGGAGGATCTCGGGGAAGGGTTTTCGGCCTTCGATCTGTCCCACGAGCGCATCTCGCCGGCCCAGTTCAAGGGCATCGAGCTCGATTCCTGGGCCGCGGGCATCGCCGAGCTGGTGCTGTGGATCGCCTACCTCCAGTGGTTCCGCCGCCGCCACCCGGCCGGCACGCCGCCCGAGCCCGTGCTTCAGAACTACGGCAGCATCGAGGAGCGCGACGCCGTGCTGGCCTGCGATGACGAAGAAGCCACCGGCGAAAGCCGCTGGGACGGCAAAACCTTCAAGGTGGACGCCCGGGGCCGCAAGGTGCCCGATGACAGCGCCCGCACGCACGCCACCCGGCTGCTGAACCCCCGGCCCGCGCTCTGGCCCCAGGCGGACTACATCATCGGCAACCCGCCCTTCCTGGGGAACGCCTCCATGCTCGGCGAGCTGGGCGTGGGCTATACGGAAGCCCTGCGCGCCGCCTATCCCGACGTGCCCGACACCGTGGATTTCGTCCTCTACTGGTGGCACCGCGCCGCGCGGGAAGTGCGCGAAGGCCGCGCCCGGCGCTTCGGCCTCATCACCACCAACAGCCTGAGCCAGGTCCGCCAGCGCGGCGTCCTCGCCCGCCACTGCGCCGCGACACCGCCCCTGAAGCTGCTTTGGGCCATCCCGGATCATCCCTGGCACGGCGGGGGCGCGGCAGTGCGCATCGCCATGACCGTGGGCGGCCTGGATGGTTCGCCCGTGCTGGCCCGCGTCGCCGCCGAGCCCAAGACCCCCGATCCCGAGCACGCCGCCGAAGGCCTGGTGATCGACGAATTCCCCGTGGCCGCCATCCATGAGGACTTGAGCGCCGGTGCCCCCGTGGCCGGTGCGATGGCACTGAAAGCCAATGATGGGCTTGCTAGTCGCGGGATGCAGCTTATGGCAACGGTTTCATCGTCACACCCGAGCAGTGGCAGGCCTGGAAGCAGCCCGCCGTGGTGCACCCCTACCGGAATGGTCGCGACCTCACGGATCATCCCCGGAACGTCATGGTCATCGACCTCTTCGGCCTGACCGAAGAGCAGGTTCGCAAGACCTACCCGGCGATCTACCAGCACCTGCTCCAGACCGTGAAGCCCGAGCGGGACCAGAACAACCGCGCCGTGTACCGTGACAACTGGTGGATCTTCGGAGAACCGCGCGCCAACCTGCGCCCAGCCCTCGCGGGCCTGCCCCGCTACATCGCCACGGTGGAAACCGCCAAGCACCGAGTCTTCCAGTTCCTCGACGGCACCACGGTGCCCGACAACATGCTCATCGCCATCGCCAGCGCCGACGCCTTCCACCTGGGCGTCCTCAGCAGCCGCATTCATGTCGTCTGGGCCCTGGCGGCCGGCGGCCTGCTGGAAGATCGACCCCGCTACAACAAGACCCGCTGCTTCGATCCCTTCCCCTTCCCGGCAGCCACGGAGGCACGAGGCCGCCCGCATCCGCGATCTGGCCGAGGAGATCGACCAGCACCGCAAGCGGGCCCAGGAAGCGGGTCTGGGCCTCACCGCCCAGTACAACCTGCTGGAGCGCCTGCGCAGTGGCGACGCCGCTCACCGAGAAGGAACAGGCGCTGGATGCGAAGGGCCTGGTGAGCCTGCTGCTGGACCTGCACCAGAAGCTGGACGCCGCCGTGGCCCAGGCCTACGGCTGGGAACACGTTCCGCGTCCCAGCCGTAGGCCTGGGCCACGGCGGCGTCCAGCTTCTGGTGCAGGTCGGCAGCCACCAGGCCCTTCGCCGTCCGGCGCCTGTTCCTTCTCGGTGGCGCGGTCGCCACCACGCAGGCGCTCCCGCCTTGTATGGTCGGTGGGCGAGCCAGGCTCGCTTCCTGGGCCGCTTTGCGGTGCCAACTCTTCCTCGGACAGTTCGCGGATTGCGTCGGCCTCCGTGGCGTCGGGGAAGGGAAAGGGGTCGAAGCAGCGGGATTTCACATAGACAGGGTCATTTCCGACGCCCAGAAACCCGCCAGATGCCAGTGCCCAGGCAACGTGGATGCGGCTACTGAGGACGCCCAGGTGGTAGGCGTCGGAACTGGCGATCACCACGAGTTTGTTGTCGGGAACTGTTGAACTGTCGAGAAACTGGAAGACTCGGTGCTTGGCGGTTTCCACCGTGGCGATGTAGCGGGGCAGGCCCGCGAGGGCTGGGCGCAGGTTGGCGCGCGGTTCTCCGAAGATCCACCAGTTGTCACGGTACACGGCGCGGTTGTTCTGGTCCCGCTCGGGCTTCACGGTCTGGAGCAGGTGCTGGTAGATCGCCGGGTAGGTCTTGCGAACCTGCTCTTCGGTCAGGCCGAAGAGGTCGATGACCATGACGTTCCGGGGATGATCCGTGAGGTCACGACCATTCCGGTAGGGGTGCACCACGGCGGGCTGCTTCCAGGCCTGCCACTGCTCGGGTGTGACGATGAAACCGTCCGGATCACTGCATCCGCAACTAGCAAGCCCATCGTTGGCTTTCAGTGCCATCGCACCGGCCACGGGGCACCGGCGCTCAAGTCCTCATGGATGGCGGCCACGGAAATTCGTCGATCACCAGGCCTTCGGCGGCGTGCTCGGGATCGGGGGTCTTGGGCTCGCGGCGACGGAGCCACGGGCGAACCATCCAGGCCGCCCACGGTCATGGCGATGCGCTGCCGCGCCCCCGCCGTGCAGGGATGATCCGGGATGGCCCAAAGCAGCTTCAGGGCGGTGTCGCGGCGCGAGGACGCCGCGCTGGCGGACAGCTCTGGCTGCGGCTGCTGGTGGTGATGAGGCCGAAGCACCGGCGCGGCCTTGCGCACACTCCCCGCGCGGCGCGGTGCCACCGGCGTAGAGGACGAAATCCACCGTCGGGGCACGTGCGGCGCGCAGCTTTCCGTATAGCCCGCGCCCAGCTCGCCGAGCGGAGGAGCGTTCCCCAGGAAGGGCGGGTTGCCGATGATGTAGTCCGCCTGGCGGCGCAGGGCCGGGGGTTCGGCGGGCGGGGTGGCGTGCGCGCGGCGCTGTCATCGGGCACCTTGCGGCGCATGCCCACCTTGAAGGTCTTGCCGTCCCAGCGGCTTTCACGGTCGCTTCTTCGTCATGGCAAGCGCACACCGCATCGCGCTCCTCGATGCTGCCGTAGTTCTGGAGCACGGGCTGGGCGGCGTGCCCGCCGGGTGGGGGTGGGCGATCCGCACGCCAGCTCGGCGATGCCCGCGGCCCAGGAATCGAGCTCGATGCCCCTGGACTGAGCCGCAGTCGGCTCGTGGGACAGGTGGAAGAGCCGAAAATCCTTCCCCGAGATCCTCCAGGCGCTGAAGCACTTCGCCTTCGAGCCGCTTCAGCATGCTCGAAGGCCACGTAGAGGAAGTTGCCGTTGCCGCAGGCCGGATCCAGGAAGCGCAGCG
>CAVPLE010000141.1:0-24552 GCA_963705865.1 uncultured Holophagaceae bacterium
TGCACGGGGTCATCCGCGGGATGTCCAAGGTGTTCGCGCGCGGCGATCCCCAGGGCCGGCTGATCGCCGACCCCTCGGTGCCGGCCGACCCGGTCACCTTCACCGAGGAACTGCGCGCCCAAGGTCCCATCGTCAAGGCTCGCGTCGTCTTCATGTCCGTCGACCATAAGATCTGCAGCGACGTGCTGCGGTCCGAGGATTTCCGCGTCCTCGCACTCGGGATCCAACCTGCCCAAACCGCTGCAATGGGTCATCGACCGCACCAAACCCGACGTGATGCATCCCTTGCAGCCGCCGTCCATGCTGTCGGTGGAGGCGCCTCAACACACCCGCTACCGCAAGCTGGTGTCCGTCACAGCCACATCCATGCTGGATCCATGCGTCGGTTGAAAGAGGTCGTGATCCACCGTTTCCGGGAGAAGGCCTCGGTCTTCCTCACCGAATTGCATCCGGCCCGTGATGCGGCGGAACGGACGGCAGTGCTGGCCACCCTGCGCAAGCGCGACTTCGATGCCACCCACCACTGCAACGCCTGGCGCGAAGGTGTTCCGGTCTCCGCGTTCGGGGCCGACGATGACGGTGAGCCCGCGGGCACGGCCGGGCGGCCCATGCTGGCGGTGCTGGAAGGTGCGCAGGCCACGGATCTCATCGCCATCTGTATCCGCTGGTACGGGGGCACCAAGCTCGGCACGGGAGGCCTGGTGCGGGCCTACACCGATGGCGTGCAGGGCGCCCTGGCCGAGGCCGACGCTCAAGGCGTGTGGGAAGAAGTCCGGATCCTCCGCAGAGGGGAGATCCGCGTGCCCGCGGCCCTGGCCCACCTGCCCTTCACCCTGCTGGGAGCCTTCCCGGAGGCAGCCGTGCTGGAGCAGACCTTCGATGGCGAATGGGCCATCCTGCGCTTCGAATGCCCTCCGGAGCTCTGCCCGGCCCTCGACCACGCCTGGCAGGAACGAAGCCGAGGCGGGGCGATCACCTGGGACTGACCGCTCGCCGGTCCCAGCCACCCGTTCGCCGATCCTGCCGAGGATTCCTGTCGGGACGTCCGTAGCTTGGACATGCGGAAGGAGACGGACATGATCCACGCGGGATGGTTCCTCGACAGCCCCTGGTGGTGGTTGGCGTTGTGGCTACCCTCCCTCGCGTTCGTCATCCCTTTCGGTTCGGAAAGAAAGGAACACCGCTCATGAACCTCCAGGAACACCCCCCGGTCTTTTCGGTGAAGCTGGTCCTCGGCTTGGTGGTCATCGCCACCGGTCTCATCCTCCTCGCGGACAGCCTCCATTGGTACGACGCCTGGCACCTGCTGGCCTGGTGGCCGCTGGCCCTGGCCGCCTTCGGGCTCGCACGGCTGGTCCAGGACGGCCCCCTCAGCCTCCGCGGCCACATCTGGCTGGGTTTCGCCGTCGCGGGGTTCATCTCCCAGTTCGGCCCCTGGGGTCTGCTGGAACGCTGGTGGCCGGTCTTCCTCGTCTGGGGCGGCGCGGTCGTCACCTTGCGGGCCATCTTCCCCCAGCCCAAGCCGGCCCGCCGGTGCCAGCGGAATCCCCCGTCGTCAGGACCTGATGTTTCCTGTGATCCTGACAACGAACCCACGCAGGTGAAGTCATGAACGCACCCGACGACGCCAAGGCCCCGAGCCCCTTCAGCCCCAAGCTGGTGGTGGGCGTGGCCATCATCGTGGCGGGCCTGGTACTCACCCTCGATAACCTCGGCCTCATCGAAGCCCACACGATCTTGAAACTCTGGCCCTTGGTCCTGGTAGCCATCGGCGCGGCCAAGATCCGGCAGGACCGCGGTGGCAGCAGCCTGGGTGGCTGGTTCCTGGTGCTGGGCGGGGCTTTCCTGCTGCTCTTCACCTTCGGCCATGGGCATCTGGCGGATGCCCTGGGACCCATGCTGGTGGTCGCGGTGGGCATCCTTATCGTGGTCAAGGCCCTCAAGCAGAATCGGGGCGTCCCCCCCGCGCTGGCCCGCTCCGAGGACTTCCTGCAGGGCACGGCCATCCTCGGCGGCTTCAAGCGGCGGATCTCCACCCAGGCCTTCAAGGGCGGTGAGCTGACGGCCATCTTCGGCGGCTATGAGGTGGATCTCCGCCAGGCTGTCCTCGAAAACGGCCAGGCCCGCATTGATGTCTTCGTGCTCTTCGGTGGCGGCGAGATCCGTGTGCCCGAAGGCTGGGAAATCTCCAACCGTGCCACCGCCATCGCCGGAGCCCTCAACGACAGCACGCACCACGGCCCGGCCTCCCCGGACGCCCGGCCCCGCCTGGTGATCACGGGCCTCATCCTCTTCGGCGGCACGGAAGTGAAATCCTGATGCATCCCCTGCTGGCCAGTCGCGCCCGTCTGGGGGCCTACCTCCTGGGGTGGGTCCCCATCGCCCTGCTGCTCGTGGGCATCGCCCGCAGCCAGGGTTGGAGCTGGGCCGAGGCCGGGATCCTCGCCCTGCCGCTCTGCCTGCTGGCGGCCTTCCTGTTCCTGTCCGCCTGGTTCCTTTGCCGGGCCCTGCCGCTGGGCCGTCGGGTGGAGACCCTCGGTTCCCACGGCGCCGCTTGGGGCCTGGCGGCCGTGCTCATGGGTGGCATCTGGGCGGGATTGGCCTGGCTCCTGGCCCGGGCCTTGGCCTGGCTGCCCGGTCTGGGCGGCCTGCCCGGGCGGGTGGACATTGCCCTGCCCGTGCTCACGGGCCTAGGCATCCTGCTCTACCTAGCCTCTGTGGCCCTCAGCTACCTCATGCTGGCCCAGGACCGGGCCGTGGAGGCCGAGCGCCGGGGCGCTGAACTGCAGCTGCTGGCCCAGGAATCCGAACTCAAGGCCCTGCGCGCCCAGCTGAACCCCCACTTCCTCTTCAACAGCCTGAACTCGCTCTCCGCGCTCACAGCTGTGGACCCGGCCCGGGCCCGGGAGATGTGCGTGCTCCTGTCCGATTTCCTCCGTCGCAGCCTGGGACTGGGCGAGCGCCGCCTAGTGTCCCTTCGGGAGGAGCTGGATCTGGCCCGCGCCTACCTGGCCATCGAACAGATCCGCTTCGGCGCCCGGCTGCAGCTGGACTGGCGCATCGATCCCGCCGCCGAGTCGGCCCTTCTGCCCACGCTGCTGCTGCAACCGCTGGTGGAGAACGCCATCAAGCACGGCATCGCCGCCCTGGCTGAGGGTGGCACTCTCCTCCTCGCCGCAGAGACCACGGAGGGCCATGTGACCCTTCGGGTGGAGAACCCGGCGGACATGGATGCGCCAACGCCCCAGGGCCTGGGTCTCGGGCTGCGGCAAGTCCGCCAGCGCCTGTTGGGGCGTTTCGGCAACCGGGGCCGCTTCGAGGCTGGCGTGCAGAATGGCCTCCATCGCGTGACCTTGGTCTTCCCCCTGGAGACGGAACCATGAAAGCCCTCATCATCGACGACGAGGATCTGGCCCGCGCGGTGGTGCGCGAGCATTTGGGCGCCCACCCGGACGTGGAAATCGCCGGCGAGTGCGCCAACGGGTTCGAGGCCCTGAAAGCCGTCGCCCAGCACCAACCCGATCTCATCTTCCTGGACATCCAGATGCCGAAGCTGGACGGCTTCGAGGTGCTGGAGCTGCTGGAGGCCGAGGGGCAACGCCCTGCCGTGGTCTTCGTCACGGCCTATGATCAACATGCCTTGCGGGCCTTCGAGGCCCATGCCGTGGACTACCTGCTGAAGCCCTTCTCAAAGGAGCGCTTCGACGCCGCCCTGGCCAAGGCCCGGGCCCTGCACGCAGCCCAACCCATGGCGCTTCCACCCGCGGCCACCGAACTCGCCGCCGCGGCCCGTCAGGGGAGGCCCCTGGAGCGCATCGTGGTGAAGGATGGTCCCAAAGTGACGGTGATCCACCTCGACCGCCTGGACTGGGTGCAGGCCCAGGATGACTACGTCCTGCTGCGGACTGAGGGCCGGAATCTGCTCAAGCAGCAGACCCTGGCCAATCTCGAATCACAGCTTGATGCCAATCGCTTCATCCGCATCCACCGCAGTTACATCCTGAACCTCGATCGCCTTGTCCGCGTCGAGCAGGACACCAAGGAACATCGCGACGCCATCCTTCGCGACGGGACCCGCCTGCCCGTGAGCCGGGCGGGCTACCAGCGGCTGCGGGAGCTCTGGGAAGGCATCTGATACCCATTCGCGTTCAATCGTAAAAGAATCCACCACGGAGGCACAGAGCATGGGCACACGGTGGTGGATCTCTATCTTTGAACGCTACCTGGTATGAGAACGCCCACCAAACCTCACTGCAAGGTCGTCGGGTTGGGCGCTCTTGTTCAGATCCCGCCGTGGAGACGGCAGGGGTGGTGATGGCAGTGCCCGCAGCGCCCCTCACAGGGCACTCCGGGAGCGATATCTTCCTCGGGGTCGTGCGTGGCCTTGATTTCAGGTTTGAGGGCCGTCATCGGTACGATGCACTTGGCCACGCGGATGGTACCTGCGACCGCCTTCCCTGGCTTCGGGGCCGGGGTCCTCTTGCGGGAGGGGGCGGCGGGAGGCGTCACGGCAGACTCAGGCCTCAGGCCGTTTGAAGCTCTTCGCGACCTTCTGCATCAACAGCGGGTCGCCTTCGATCTGGATCTTGCCGGTCATGAAGGCCTCCTGGGCATTCAGCGTTCCGGTACTCATGGCAATGAAATCGTCAGCCTTGGCTTTGAGCAGCGTATCACAGGGTTTCATCAGGCGGGGGAAGACCAGGCAGGCGCCATTCCTGATGAAAAGCGTGTAGCCCAGGTCATCAATCTGGTAACCCACGGCAGCTTCAAGATCTCCGGCTTTTTCCGCGTTGAAACGCTCAGGCATGGATTCCAGGAGCCCCTGGGCGGGGTTCACGTCCGCATCGAAGTGGGCGGTGTAGGCCGCCACCTGGCTCATGTCGCCTTTCACCGTGATGGCGCCACCCAGCAAGGCCGCCACCAGGTTCAGCTTGCCCGCGTTAAGGGCCGCGAAATCCGCATCCGAAATGCCGAGGGCAGCACCGCCTTCCACTTCACCAGGTCGCACCGACAGGGCGTCGGGGCTGAAGTCCAGGCGATAGGGCACGCCGTCCACCTTCACTTCCAGGGTGCCATTGGCGCCGCCTTTGTAGCGCTTGCGCAACGTCGCCAGGGCCTTGCCACCGGGGGTGTCAGGGAAGGTGATCTCGGGCTCGCCCGACCAGGTCTTCCAAGCCTTTCGAAGGAGACTCATGTCGCCCACGTACCGGATCTGGCCGCCCAGCAGGGCCGGGCCGGGATCGGAGATGCCACAGACCAGCCCGCGAAGCGCGGCCTCGTCGCCAGCCACTTCCGCGCCGTCCCCCCAGCTTTCCGTTCCCACGGTTACCTTGATCCCGGCTCCAGCCAGCGCGAGGCGCGCAGGCATCAGGTCTTTCAGTGCCTTCACCGGCCCGCCCTGCTTCTGGGGCTTCTTGAAGAACTTGGGGAATTTCTGGAGCAGGCCGAGATCCCCGGTGCCCTTGAGCTTGCCGGTCATGAAGGCCTGCATGGGATCGAGCTTGCCCTCGTTCAAGGCGATCCAGTCCTCGGCGCCGATCACGACGACGGAGGTGGCGTCCGGCTTGGCTTCCCGCTTCATGGAGAAGACCCCGTTGTCGATCAGGCAGGTGTAGTCGCCACCGCCCTCGCCCGTCACCTGGTAGTAGACGGAGACCGTGAGTCCCTGCGCCTTCTCGGGCAGGAAGAGTTCGGGCATGAGCGAGAAGATGCCATCCACCGTCAAAGCCATTTGATCACCTCGGAATGTGGGATCGAGCATGGCCGGCCCTTCGGACTTCACGCAACGGTTACCAGAGGTCAAGCTCCTGCATGCTTCTCACTGGGCACAAAAGGGGCCGGATGGCCCCTTTTGTGCCGTGGTGAAAAGATTCACTTCAGCCGGAACGGCATGGTGAGCTTGAACCTTGCGGGCACTGGCTTGCCCTTCACTTTGGCGGGCTCGAACTCCCAGGCCTTCGCGTAATCGACGGCGCAAACGTGCAGTTCGGGCGGGCCGGAGATGGCCTTGGCACTGGTGACCTTGCCCTTGGTGTCGATGACGAGGACGACCACGACGGTGCCCTGGATGCGTTGGGCCTTGGCTTCGGGAGGATAAACAGGCGCCTCAGGTTGATGCTTGACGCGGATCTGCTTGAAGTCCATCTCCACGGGATCGGATGCCGCTGGTGCGGGCTTGGGGGCGTCGGTGGCCGATAGCGTGGTGATGCCGAGCACGACCGCCAGCAGGAGGGCTGGAATGAGGGCGGCCAGCGGCGCGGCTGGAGCATGGGTGGACTGCGGGCGCAACAATCTTTGAATGCGGGACATGAGGTGGCCTCCACTGGCCGCGGGGGCCAGATCGGGAATCAGATTCGGTTGGGAACGGAGTTCCTCCAGCCCGACAAGGGCGGAGGCATAGAGGATCGGATCACCGCAAGTCCGCACGGCCGCGTCATCGCAGCAGTGCTCGCGCTCCTGGCGGATGCGCCGGGAGAGCCACCAGACGGCGGGGTGGTAGAACAACAAGGCTTCCGCGAAGGTCTGGAGGACATTCGCGAGGAAGTCCTTGCGGCGGACATGGGCCAGTTCGTGGGCCAGCAGGGCCTCCAAAGCCTCTGGGTTCAGGGCCAGGAAAGCCGCGGCCGGGACCAGCACCACGGGCTTCAGCCAACCCAGCACCACGAGGGAATCCACCTGGTCGGACAGTCCCAGGCACACGGGTGCTTGCACGCGACTGCGGATTCGCAGGCATTCGAACCGGGCCAGCCACTCGGCGGGCGGGGGCTGGAGATTTCCCAGGCAGGGCCCGTACAACCAGACCATGGCCCGCCCCACCTGCACGAGCCGCAAGGTGAAGCCCAGGACCCAGGCCAGGAACAGCCAGGGAATCCAAGGCCCGAATACCCAGCGAAGCCGGACCATCCAGCTCACGGGGCCCTGTCCTTCATCCATGGGGACGATGGCCAGGGTTCCGGAAACGGGCGGCGGATCCCCGCCGAGCGAGATCCAGACCAAGGTTCCCGCGAAGGCGAGGACCAGCAGGCCGAGGGTGCCGAACGCGATGGCGTAGCGGAGTTCCGCAGAACGCCGTCGCGCCAGCCAGAGCGCCGCCGCCGCGAGCAGGGCCAGCAGCGCGCCCTGCCAGAGGCTGTGGAGCAGGGCCCAGCCGATGGCCTGCAACAAGGGTGAGGATGAAAAGTCGATCATCGGGCCCTCCCCTTCACTTCCTTCAACAGCATGCGGATGTCCTCCAGTTCCTCGGCCGAGGCGGGCTCGGATTCGAGGGCCTGGAGGACGAGCTCCCGACGATTGCCCGCGAAGGCCTTCTGCAGAAGTTCCTTCAGCAGGCAGCGCTGGGTTTCGGCCTCCCCCTGGAGGGGCCGGTAGGTATGGGAACGCGCGCGTTCGTCCCGGGCCACCAACCCCTTCTCCACCATGATCTGCATGAGCTTCAGCACGGTGGTGTAGCCCATGTCCCGATCCTTCGACAGCTCGGTGTGCACCTCCCGAACCGTCGAGGGGCCCCGCGACCAGAGGACCCGCAGGATGGCGAGCTCGCCATCGGACGGGCGGATGGGCGCGGTGGACATGAAGCCTCCAGAGGGTCTGGAGACAACATACGAATCGATTCGTAAGTTGTCAACGAATCGATTCGTACTATTTTTGGGCCTATCTGGATGATTGGACAAGCAGCTTCACGCCCTTCCGGGTCGTGCCGACGTCGAGCGACATGGGCTTAGTCGGGGCAGAATCCTCGGACCACTGCACGAGGTACCGGGAACCGAACATCTGGATGCCCTGGCCAAACCTGGCTTCGACTCCGGCGGTGAGAGGGAATGCGAACCCCCCTGTGGCCGGCGCGACGGTGCCCACATTCCCCATGACGTTCTGCCCCGCACCCGCCACCGAGTAGAGGGTGACGCCCGTGGCGGCCGCCTTGGCTTTGAGTGAAGCCTGCAGGAGAGTCATGTCCCGCGTGGCGAGCGTGGCCGCCTCGGCAGGCCCACCCGCATCACCCCGCTCACGCTTGAAATTCTGGGACATGGCCCGCTTCACCGTGGGGTGGGTCATGTCATCGGCCTCGCATCGGGAGAAGACGATCAGGTGCTTCTGTCCAGGCGTCCCTGCCACCAGATCGAGGATGGATTCCAGTGCCTTCGCCTCCCGGCCGATGGTGGCCAGCAAGCCCGTGACAAAGGAGGTGCCGCTGAAGTTCAACCGGTCCAAGGCGTTGACTCCCCGCTGCTCGATCGTCCCCCTGGCCCAGCCTGACGCCCCAGTCCTGAAGCTTGCCAACACTGCGTTCAGGACATCCTGGCCGGCATCCCCGTCCGGCGCATCCGCGAAGTCCGCCCGGAAGCCTGCGCCCTGCAGGCTCTCCTTCGGTGAGCCGACCAGGCTCTCGGGAAGGAGGGCAGGAACTTTGGCCATGGCCTCGGCCCACAAAGTCCGACGGACCGAGAAGCCTGGCATCAGAGACTCCAGAGAGTCCTTGCCTCGGGCCACGATCAGAACCCGGTCCCCACCGGGGACCTTGGTGAGGAAATCCGCCGCGGCCAGGAAGGCCATGGCCCGGTGCCCCGTATCCCGGATGGGTTCGAACACAAGCACCCAGGATTGGGGTGCATCAGCGGTCTGGGCTGGATTCTTCAACTGGACGACGGGACGTGCCTTCCCGTCCACCTGGACTTTGAACTCCCCGGCCGTGAGATCGCTCACCAGGCCTCCTCGCTCGTCGATGGCCAGCACCCAGGCCTGGGTTCGTGGCGATGTGGGCTGGCCAGCAGCCAGGGCGACTCCGAGGGTCAATCCAATGCACCACCGATGGAACATGCGAGGCTCCTGTTTTGTGGATGGGTCGATCCCCATTGAAGCACGAGTGCGGATCCGGCCTACAGCCCCAGTTGGTCCATCCGTGCTTTGATGCGCCCTTCGGAGAACAGGAGGTCGTCGGGCTCCTTGGCTTGCTCGCGCCAGGCCTTCACGAAGCCCTGCTGGCCACGCTCGGTGGCCACTGCATCAGCCAGGGCCTCGCCGCCTGGCAGGTTCTTCGGCATGAGGGCGTAAGCGGGATCCTTGAAGGCCTCCGCGGGATCGATCCAATTCCAGCCTTTGGCGCGGAAGAAGTCGATGACATCTTCCAGAAACAGCGCGTTCAGCAGGCGGCTGTGCATGAGGATCACGTGGGGAATCTCCCGGCCGAAGACCGCGCGGCTCCAGGCCTCGTAGAACCGGGCACAAGCCCAGAGGTGCTTCAGGTAGAGGTCACGGTACGGCGCCAAGTCGGCATCTGGTTCTTGCTCCAGCCGCTTCCGCAACCGCTCGTCCAGCAGGTAGTCAGCGGTATCGATGCTCACGTGGCCGATGGCGTAGCCGTGGGCCTTCAGGAAGGCATAGAAGCCATCCCGCTTGGCCACGGTGTTCCCAGCCCGCAGGAAAGGATAGCGATAGAGGCGTGTGAACCCCGGCAGGTCGCGGATCATGGCCTCGCCTTTCAGCAGATCGGCCTCATAGGCTTCCAACGTCACATCGTCGCGGTTGAGATCCCAGTGGCTGTAGCTGTGGTTGCCGATGAGGTGCCCGGCCTCGCCCCAGGTGCGCAGGATGGCCTTCCTCTCAGGGGTATCGCCGCCGTTCACACCGTTGACGAAGAGGATGGCCCGGACCTTACGGTCTTTCAGAATCGCCAGCATGGCCCGGTGCTGGGCCGGGGCCTCCAAGATTCTTTTCGCCAGGGTGACGGCACTGGCCACAATCGTCCCATGCGGATCGCGGCTGTTGATGTTGGATCGAACTCCATCCATCTGGTGGTGGTGGAGGCCGATCCCATGGGGGGGCAACAGGTTCTGGCCCGGGAGAAGGCCATGGTGCGCCTGGCCCGCGGCGAGGCGAACTCCGGCGAGATCGGCCCGGAGGCTTTCCAGGCCGGCCTTGACGCCCTGGCCCAGATGGCGAAGGTCATCCAGGGCTTCGCGTGCGAGACCGTCATGGCTTGCGGCACGGCGGCCCTGCGCGACGCCAAGAACGCCCAAGCCTTCGTCATGGCGGCCGAGGCGCTCGGCATCTCCATCCAGGTGATCTCGGGCGAGGAGGAGGCCCGGCTCATCCACCTGGCCGTGTCCCACGCCATCCCCTTCCCCCTGGAACCCGTGACCCTGGTGGATATCGGCGGCGGCAGCACCGAGCTGACCTGGGTGCAGGCCGGGCGTGTGGCAGCCAGCATCTCCCTGCCCTGGGGCCTCCAACGGCTGGCGGACGCCGCCCACACCTCCGACCCACCCTCGGCGCCCGACCTCAAGCGATTGCGGAAGATGATCCGCCGCATCCTGAAGCAGGCCCGCAAGGACCTGCCCACACAGCTACCGGAACCTTCGCTGATCCTCGGCACCTCAGGTACGTTGGAGGACCTGGCGAAAGGCTCCAGCGACGGTCGCGCCTGCACGGCGGAGGAGCTCCGGGCCTACGCCCTGAAGCTATGGCGGTTGGATGCCCAGCAGCGCATCGACCGGCTGGGGGTGGACCCCAAGCGCGCTGAGGTGCTGCATGTGGGTGCCATCTGGGCCCTGTCCCTCATGGAATGGCTGGGCACGCCGCCCTTGCGCCACCTCCCGGTAGGCTTACGCGAGGGCATGATCTGGGAAGCCCTCAAGCACGGGGGTGCGGCCATCCCACCCCTGGCCGACCGCCGCCGAGCCTCCATCGAGCAGCTGGCATCGCGTCTGGATCCCGATCCCGACCACAGCCGCCACGTGGCGCGGCTGGCAGACCAGCTCTTCCTGGCCCTCCAGCCGTACTTCGAACTCGGCGACACGGAACGCCAGTGGCTGGCCTTCGCCTCGCGGCTACATGACATCGGTTTTTCCCTCTCCGAGAAGGACCATCACAAGCATGGCGAGTACCTGGTGCGCAACGCCTCCCTGGCCGGATTCTGGCCCGAGGAGGTCGAGGTGCTGGCCCAGGTGGTGCGCTTCCATCGGGGCAAACCCCCGCATCACGCCAAGCACGAGGCCTTCCGCGCCCTGGCGCCCTGGCATCGCCAGGTGGTGCGCAAGCTGGCCGCGCTCCTGAGGGGGGCGGACGCGCTCGACCGCCATCGCCGCCAGACCGTGCGGAACCTGTCGGTGGAGATCGATGACCAGACTCTGCGGGTGCGACTGGAGGCCCAGGGAAACGTGGATGCGGAAATGGCGGCCTTCCGTGACAAGGCCACCCTTCTGGGCACCCTGCTGGACCGCGGCATCGAAGTCACCGTAATCTGATTCCTCCATGACTCTGGATGAACTGATCAACGACTGGAATGGCCCGCTGGCGGAAGGCCGCATCCCGGCGCTTCTCGATGAGACCCTTCGCGATGGGCTCCAGAGCCCCTCGGTGAGGGACCCGGACATCGCCGCCAAGCGCGACCTCATCCACCGCCTGGCGAGTCTGGGTGTGGACGCGGTGGACCTGGGCATGCCCGGCGCGGGCCCGAAGGCCCTGGCGGCTGTGCGGGCGCTCATGGTGGAGATCCGGGACCACCGCCTGCCCCTCCAGCCCAACGTGGCCGTGCGGACCATGGAGGCCGACCTGGTCCAGGTGGCGGAAATCCAACAGCGGGTGGGATTCCCTCTGGAAGCCGGCGCGTTCCTGGGCTCCAGCCCCATCCGCATGGATGTGGAAGGCTGGGACCTCGCCTTCCTGGTGGACACGGCGCGCAAGGCCGTGGCCTTCTGCCGCCGCCACGAGGTTCCCGTGATGATGGTGACGGAAGACAGCACCCGGGCCCGGCCGGACGTGCTGAAGGCCATCTACAACGCGGCCCTGGACGAGGGTGCGCAAGCCATCTGCCTGTCAGACACCTGCGGCCATGCCACGCCGGACGGCGTGCGGCGGTTGGTGCGCTTCATCAAGGACGAAGTGATCCGCGACCGCTCAGTACTCATCGACTGGCATGGGCACAATGACCGGGGGCTGGGCGTGGCCAACGCCATCGCCGCCTTCGAGGCCGGCGCGGACCGGCTCCATGGCACCATCCTGGGGATCGGGGAGCGCTGTGGCAACGTGGCCCTGGACCAGCTCATGATCAACCTGCACCTCATGGGCTTCCCCAAAGGGGATCTCTCGGACTTGCCGGCCCTGTCGCAACGCGTGGCAGAGCTGTGCGGCGTGGAAATCCCCACCAACTACCCGGTGCTGGGCCGGGACGCTTTCCGCACGGGCACCGGCGTCCATGCCGCGGCCATCGTGAAGGCGCTGCACCGTGGTGATGTGGAGTTGGCGGACGCCGTCTACTCGGGCGTTCCCGCCGCCCTGGTGGGCCGACGGCAGGAGATCGAGATCGGCCCCCTGGCCGGCCACAGCAACGTCATCTACTGGCTAGAGATGAACGGCTACGACCCGAGCCCCGACCGCGTGGATCGTATCCTCCAGACCGCCAAGAACAGCCCCCGCATCCTCAGCGAGGCGGAGATCCGGGCGGTGGTTTGAGCCTGATCAGCCCAAGCCGGTCACGTCACCGGCACTGAGTCGTCGAACCCCCTCCGCAGTGGCCACCTTCAGACGACCATCCGGTTCCCATCCCAGGCAGGTGCCCTGGCCGTCTTCCCAGCGCAGGGGCGTTCCAGCCTCGGGCCAGCGGAAAAGAGGTTGAAGATACTGCGCCAAATCATTCCATGATTTGGTGATGTGCATTGCCAAAGTGGGCCTTGCGGGAGCCGCCAACCCTAGATCCATCAAACAAGCAGGTGGGATGGCTCGACCAGGAATAACCGGAGCCGAGGTCAAGTTCACGCCCAACCCCAGGATCAGGCGACCACCAATCTGCTCGCCCAGGATGCCCCCCAGCTTCACCAGGCGACCGTCCTTCCAAGCTACGAGGTCATTGGGCCACTTCAGGCCCAGGATTCGGCCCTCGGGGTCCAGCACCTGGGAGGCGGCGGTCATGGCGCGCTGGAGCACCAGGCCCGGGCCTACCCCCAAGGGCGCAGGCAGCACGACGGACATCCAGAGACCCACGCCGGCGGCGCTTTCCCAGCGGTTACCCTGGCGTCCTCGTCCCTCGGTCTGGCGGTCCGCCAGCACGGCACAGAAGCCCAGGTGGGGGTTCCGGCGCAGGAAGGCCTGCGTGGAATCCACCTCGGCCAGCCGGATCAGGGGCAGTTGCACGCTATTTCCGGCTGCCCTGGTTGCGGAGCCAGAGGATGCGCAGGCCATCCAGGGTGAGATCCGGCGCCTCCAGGCGGATGGCCCGGGTGTGGGGCCCGATCACCTTCGCCAGGCCGCCCGTGGACACCACCTTCGCTTCGGGGCATTCGGCCAGCAGGCGGTCCAGGATGCCGTCGACCATGCCGATGTAGCCGTAGAAGATGCCGGCCTGCATGGCCTGCACGGTGTTGCGCCCCACCAGGCGATCGGGCTCGGCCACCTCCACGCGGGGGAGGCGACTGGCCCGCTGGAAGAGAGCGTCCGCGCTGATCTTCAGACCGGGGCAGATGAGGCCGCCCAGGTACTCCCGCTTGGCGTTGACCACATCGAACGTGGTGGCCGTGCCGAAATCCACGACGATGACGGGCGCCCCGTAGGCTTCGATGGCGGCCACCGCGTTCACCAGCCGGTCCGCGCCCAGCTCCGCCGGGTTGTCGATGAGCACCTTGACGCCAGTCTTGACGCCCGGTTCGACATAGAAGGCCTCCACATCAAAGTAGATCGAGGCCAGGCTCATGAGAATGGGGTGAAGGGGCGGCACCACGCAGGAGATGGCCACATGCTTGATCTGGCTCGCCTCGATGCCCTGGTGGCGCATGAGGGCCAGGGCGGAGACGCCGTACTCGTCCACCGTGCGCTCCCGGCTGGTGGCCAGGCGCCAGGAGCACACCAGCGGAGAGTCAGGTCCCTTTGACAGATCGTAAATTCCCAACACCACGTTGGTGTTGCCCACATCGACAGCCAACAGAAGACTCATGCGCACTCCAAGCCATTTAGGATCGCCTGACGGGGCGGCGCCCGCCACCCCCTTGTGATGCTGATTTCCAGTGCCTCCATTACTCTGGGGGTTCCGCCTGGAGCTGACATGCCTCGTACCATGATCGAACCCTTCCGCATCAAGTCCGTGGAGCCCATCCGCATGACCAGCCCCCAGGAGCGTCTGGAGATGCTGGAGGCCGCCAAGCTGAACGTGTTCAAGCTGCGGGCCGAGGACGTGCTGCTGGACTGGCTGACGGATTCCGGCACCGGTGCCATGAGCTCGGCCCAGTGGGGCGCCATCATGATCGGCGATGAAAGCTATGCCGGGGCCCGCAGCTTCTTCCGTCTTGAAGCCGTGCTGAAGGACATCACCGGGATGGCCCACTTCGTCCCCACCCACCAGGGCCGCGCCGCCGAGAAGGTGCTCTTCACGGCCGTGTGCAAACAGGGCGATCTGGTGCCCAACAACTGCCACTTCGACACCACCCGCGCCAACCTGGAGTACAACGGCGTCGAGGCCGTGGATCTGGTGATCCCCGAAGGCCTCCAACCCAGCCTCGTCCACCCCTTCAAGGGCAACATCGATCTCGCCCGCGTGGAGGAGGTGCTCAAGAAGGAAGGTCACCGCATTCCCTTCGGTATGATCACCGTGACGAACAACACCGGCGGCGGTCAGCCCGTTTCCATGGCCAACATCCGCGCTTACGCAGCTCTGCTCAAGCAGTACGGGAAACCGCTGATCATGGATGTCTGCCGCTTCGCCGAGAATGCCATGTTCATCAAGCTCCGCGAACCTGGCTTTGAGAACACACCCATCCGGGCCATCTGCCAGGAGATGTTCAGCTACGCCGATGGCTGCACCATGAGCGCCAAGAAGGACGCCCTGGTGAACATGGGCGGGTTCATCATGCTGCGTAGCGACGAGTGGCTGGACCCGGTCCGCAACATGCTGATCCTCACCGAGGGCTTCACCACTTACGGCGGCCTGGCCGGGCGTGACCTGGAAGCCATGGCCGTGGGCCTGGAGGAGGGCATGGATGAGTCCTACCTCCGCTACCGCCTGCGCACGGCCGAGTATCTGGGCGAGAAGCTCGAGGCCGCGGGCGTGGGCTTCGTCAAACCCACCGGCGGCCATGCGGTCTACATCGACGCCAAGACCGTGCTGCCGGACATGCCCATGTCGCAGTATCCCGCCTGGGCCCTTTGCAACGCCCTCTACCTGGAAGGCGGCATTCGCGGTGTCGAGATCGGCTCTGTCATGTTCGGCAAGCACCTGGACGACGGCACCGAGACGTACCACAGCATGGAGCTGGTGCGCCTGGCCTTCCCCCGTCGCATGTACACCCAGAGCCACTTCGATTTCGCGGCCGAGGTCATCGCCGACGTGAAGGCCAAGGCCAAGGAGATCCGCGGTGTGAAGATCATCAAGCAGAGCAAGTACCTACGGCACTTCACCGCAGAGATGGCCTGGGTTTGAAAGGGAAACAGTCAACCGAAGATGTCGCAGATGACGCAGATGGCCTTTCTTGGCCTTTCATCTGCGTGAATCTGCGACATCTGCGGTCAATCCTTCTTCCTTGAAAGACGATTCAG
Source organism: uncultured Holophagaceae bacterium (assembly GCA_963705865.1). Taxonomy (GTDB): domain Bacteria; phylum Acidobacteriota; class Holophagae; order Holophagales; family Holophagaceae; genus Geothrix. The sequence goes on from CAVPLE010000141.1 coordinate 15,517, forward strand.
TTCATTCGTGGTGATTCCTTTGTAGGATGGGCGGGACACTCATCCCAGCGGGATCCTCATGACCTCTTCCCCGATCGAAGCCCTCTTCGCCCGCCAGCGATCCGCCCGCTGGCGGGTGGCGGCCACCTCCGTCGATCAGCGCAAGACCAAGCTGCGGGCCTCCTGGAAGCCCTCATGGCCCACCGGGCGGAGGCCCAGGCGGCCTTGGCGGCGGACTTCCGGAAAGCTCCGGAAGAGGTGGACCTCACAGAGGGGGGCCTGTTCCCCGAGGAGGAGGTGGCCCTGGTGGAAGGGAATGCCGAGGCCGTGGCCTTCGTGAACGGGCGACCAAAACCCCTGGCCCTCTACGTCTTCAGCGGCAGCCGCGGCAATGCCGAGAGCCTCATTGCCCGCACCACGGCGGGCGGTGGTTGCATCAACGACACGGTCCTGCACTTCGCCCACACAGGCCTGCCCACGGGCGGCGTGAACACTTCCGGCTTCGGCAAGGCCCATGGCATCCACGGCTTCGAGGTCTTCTCCAACGCCAGGGGCATCCTGCGCCAGCCCACCCGCTATTCCGCCATCCAGCTCATGTACCCGCCCTATACGGGCTTCGTGCGGCGGATGATCGACCTGACGCTGCGCTACTTCTGATACCAGGTAGCGTTCAAAGATAGAGATCCACCACGGAGCCACAGAGGCCACAGAGGCGGCACGGAGACCTCCGTGACCCTCTCCACCATGGGCAGGCCGAAGGCCGCTTCCGGCCAAGCCGGAAGCCACGGTAGGCGGCGGGCCCGGATCCTTTTGGGACATCCTGGCCCGCCGCCTACCGTGTGCCCATGCTCTGTGCCTCCGTGGTGGATTCTTTTACGATTGAACGCGAGTGGGTATCAATGCTGCGCGTCCTCCAGGGCGCCCTGGGCGGCTTCCCAGTCGCTCATGGCGTAGGCCAGGTCCGCTTCCAACGTCTTCTGGCCGTCCAGCTTCGCGTTGAAGGCCTGCCAGTCGGCGGGGTCCATGGCAGCCATCTCCTTCTGGAGGTCGGCGAGCTTCGCCTCCAGGCCCGCCACCTTGGCCTCGGCCTCCGCCACTTGTTTCTCGAAGCGCTTCACGGACCGCTGCTTGTCCTTGTCGATGGCGGTGGGCTTGGGAGACAGGGTCGACGCGGTGGCAGGGCTCTGCGGCTTCGCCGCAGAGCTTTGCTTCGCCTGCGGCGAAGGGGACTTTCGGAGGGTTTCGGGCTCCGGGCTGCCAGCATCGTCGTCCGCGCTCAGATCCAGATCCACCCAGGCCTGGTGGTCCTCGTAGCCGCCTTCGCGGAACTCGGCCCTGCCCTCGTGGATGCGCAGCAACGAGTCCGCCACGCGGCCCAGCAGGTAGCGGTCATGGGTCACGACGATGGCCGCGCCCGTGAAGCTCAGGATGGTGTCCTCCATGGCTTCCATGCTGGGGATGTCCATGTGGTTGGTGGGCTCATCCAGCAGCAGCAGGTTCACGCCGTGGCGAATGAGGGTGGCGATGCCGAGGCGGGCCCGCTCGCCGCCTGAAAGCGCCGTCACGGGCTTGTCCACATCGTCGCCGCGAAACTGGAACTTGGCCAGGAAGCCCAGCACGTCCTGTTTCATGGCCTGGGGCGTCACGCCGTGGATCTGCTGGAACACGGTGTTCCGCGGGTCCAGGTTCCGGTGGTGCTGGTCGAAGTAGCCCAGCTTCACCTGGCTACCCAGACGGGCGCGGCCCGTGATGAAGGGGATCTCCTCGGAGATGGCCTTCAGCAAGGTGGACTTGCCGGTGCCGTTGAGCCCGACGATGCCCATCTTCTGCCCGCGCTTGATCTGGAGCTGTTCCAGGGGCGCGTAAAGGGGCTTCCCATCCCAGCCCACGCTGGCGTTCTCCAGCACCAGCGCCACGTCGCCACTGCGCTGAGTCTCGGGGAAGGTGAACTTGACCTTGCGGCGGTCCTTCAAGGGCTTCTGGATCCGCTCCAGCTTTGAAAGATGGGTGCGCCGCCCGCGGGCCTGCTTGGTGTTCTGGCCGGCGATGTTGCGCCGGATGTATTCTTCCTGGTTCTTGATGTAGGCCTGCTGCTGCTCGTAGTGCCTTTCCAGCAGCGCCAGCTCCTGCTCCTTCTTCTCCATGAACTCGGAGTAGTTGCCTTCGTAGGCCCGCGAACGACCCAGCTCCAGTTCCAGGATCTCAGTGGCGATCTTGTCCAGGAAGTAACGGTCGTGGCTGATGACGGCCACCGTCGCGTCCGTGCCCTGGATGAAGCCTTCGAGCCAACGCAGACTGGGCAGATCCAGATGGTTCGTGGGTTCATCCAGCAACAGCAGGTCCTGGCCCTGAAGAATGGCTTTGGCCAGCATCACACGGCTCTTCTGGCCGCCAGACAGGGTTTCCACCGGGCGATCAAAATCCGCAGTGCCGAAGCCGAGGGATTGAAGGATACTTTCGGCGCGCGCACGGATGGTGAAGCCGTCCAGGTGCTCGAAGGTCTCTGTCACCTTTTGATAGCGCTCCATGACTTCATCCAGATCACCGCCGGCTTCGCCCATGCGATGTTCCAGTTCCCGCATCTCGTGCTGCAACTTTTCCACGTCGCCGAAGGCCGCCAGGGCCTCCTCGAGCACGCTTCCTTGCGTGTCCGGCACCAGATCCTGGGCGTAGTGGCCCATGCGGATGCCGCGTTCCTTCGTGGGTCGCACGACGGTGCCGCTGTCGGCCTCCAGCTGGCCCAGCAGCAGTTTGAAGACGGTGCTCTTGCCTGCGCCGTTGCGTCCGATGACGCCCCAGCACTCGCCCTCCTGGATAGCCCAGGTGACATCCTTCAGCACCTCCTGGGGGCCGAATCCGAGATCAACGTGATTGAGGGAGGCGAGCATCGGGGTGCCTGTCAGCTATCGGTTGGAGAGGCGTCTGGCAGCTGATAGCTGAAGGCTGACAGCGCGAAGGCCACCTTCCGGTGGCCTTCGGTTTTGGTGGAGCCAATCGGGATCGAACCGACGACCTCTTGCATGCCATGCAAGCGCTCTCCCAGCTGAGCTATGGCCCCAATCGGGAAGACCCAGTATCACACTCCTTTTCAGCTTCCGCAAGCACAGATCACCGGGGAACCAGGCGGAGGCGCTGACCAGCCAGGAGGCGGTCACCCTTCATCCTGTTCCAGGCCTTGAGCTCCCTGGGATCCAGACCGTACTTCCGGCCGATGCTGGCGAGGGTCTCGCCTCGCTGCACCACATGAGTCCGCGGTGTGGCCGCAGTGCGTTTTGAGGGACCGGAAGCCGCGGAACCAGGCAGCCGGACCGCGTCGCCAGGGTGCAGCGCCTTCACGGCCTCCGGGTTCAGCCCCATCAGCTGACCGAGGGGGATCCGCTGCGCCCGGGCGATCTTGGCGAGGGTATCGCCGGGCCTCACCCGGTAGGTGGCGCGCGCAGGCTCGGGCTCGGTGGTCGCGGGGACAGGTGGATCCACCTTTCCCTGGGGAAAAGGCTCGTGCGCCGCTGGCGCGGGGGAGGCGGCATCCGAAGCGGGTGCCGAGGTACCAGCCGGGCCGGGATCAGTGGGGACCACGGGGAGCGGCGCCAGCGGCCGATCCCCCAGGAGCTTCACGCGCTCGATCCTGGGCGCGAGGTCACGGGCGTCCAAGGCGAGACTGGACGCGGGCGGCACGACCAGGCGTTTCCCGGGTCTGAATTGCCGTACGGTGATGTCGTTCGCGTCCAGCAAATCGTCGGGCGTGAGCTTGAAGCGCTTCGCGACTTTGGCGAGGGTGTCCCCTCTGCGGATGGTGTAATGCTGGAAGTTCAGTCGCCGGCCGGCAGGCATGCGGGCGAGCTGGCGCATGCATTCCAGCGCCTTGCCCGGGGGCACGCGGAGGGTGTAGCTGCCGGGAGGCGTGGAGCCCCTGAGCAACTCTGGATTCAGGGCCTTCAGGGTGGCGGAATCGGTGCCGGCGCAGCGGGCCAGCACCGTGAGACTGGTCATGGCCGAGACGGTCACCGTCTCGTAGACGTACGGTGCCAGCGGCACGATGTTCAATCCGTACCGCTCAGGGTTTCGCCCGACCAGGATCGCCGCGCAAAGCTCGGGCACGTAGTTCTTGGTCTCGGTGCGCAGCCAGCGGGAACGCGCCAGATCCCAGAAGTTCCTGGTGCCGATGTTCTGGATGGCGCGCTCCAGGGTCAGGGGACCTGCGTTGTAGCCCGAAGCCGCCAGGTACCAATCGCCGGAGACCTCATAGAGCCGCTTCAGATAGCGGGCGGCGGCCCGGGCGGACTTGACGGGATCCCGGCGCTCCTCGATCCAGGCGTTGGCGGTCAGCCCGTAGATCCGCCCCGTGGAACGGATGAACTGCCACATGCCCACGGCCTTGGCCCGGCTCTTGGCTTCGTTCCGGAAGCCCGATTCGATGACTGCCAGATAGGCCAGATCCTGCGGCACGCCTTCTTCCGCGAAGACCTGGCGGATCATAGGCATGAACACCGAGGCGCGACCGAGCGCGTTCTCCATGAAGCCGCGCTTGGTGGTGGTGAAGAGACTCACCCAGGTGAGCACCTTGTCGTTCAGATCGATGGGGAAATCGTAGGTCGCGCCATGCTCGGCCGCCCGGACCTTTTCCAGCTCATTCCGGAGCTCCTCGCCACTGATGGAGATGACCTCCTCAGGGGCCTTCAGACCCGGTTCCGCTTCCCCTGGTGCCTCCGGTTCCGCTGCTGACAGTTGGTCCTGGACCTCCTTCAACCGCTGGAGCAGGTCCTGCACCGCCAAGCTGCGGAGCAGCTCCGGCGACCAATCGGCCGTGAGGACATCAGCCTCGTCGGCGCGGGCCTGGGCCGCATCCTCGTCCTCCGCTTCCAGAGCCTTCTCTGCCGACTCCACGAGGGTCCGTAGGCGGGCGAGACGAGCCGCATCCGATTCAGGTGCCCGGGCGGGAGCGACCGCCACCTGGGGTGCCACCTGGGGCTGGGGCTGGGGTGATGGCGGCGGTCCCAGGACCGCCGCCATCCCCCAGAGCAGGGTTGTCAGAAGCGGCAGCGGCATGGGCCTAGTGGCTTTCCGCGCTCACCAGGGCTTGGTAGGCGGAGGCGTCCAGAAGATCGCCAGCCAGGGCGCCGGTCAGCTTGATCTTGACCATCCAGCCCTTGCCGTAGGGGTCCTCGTTCACGGCCTCCGGATGATCCGCCAGGGTCGCGTTCACCTCAAGCACTTCACCGGCCGAAGGCATGTTCAGCTCGGAGACGGTCTTCACGGATTCCACCGTGCCGAATTCTTCGCCCTGGCCGAAGGCCACACCGGCTTCGGGCAGGTCCACGAACACCACGTCGCCCAACGCGTCCTGGGCATAGTGGGTGATCCCCACCAACGCGGTGCCGTCGCCCGCAGGCTTCAGCCATTCGTGGTCTTTGGTGTACTTCAGGTCGGCAGGGAACATGGATCCTCCAGTGGGGTCTTTGTTGACTGATGGCTGAGAGTTGGCGGCTATTTCGCCCGCTTGTAGAAGGGTGTGGGAATGATTTCCGCGTCCACGGCCCGGCCGCGGATCTCGATCTGGATGCGCCCGCCGACCTTGGCGAGGTCCGTCGGGACATAGGCCAGGCCGAGGTTGATGCCAAAGGTGGGCGAGGGCGCGGCGCTGGTGACGAAGCCGATCTGCTTCCCGTCTCGCACCACGGGCATGTGATCCCGGGCGATGTCGCGCTTCTCGAGGGTCTTGAAGCCCACCAGCTTGCGCGGTGCTGGCGCGGCCTTGGCGGCCAGCAGGGCGTCGCGGCCGATGAAGTCGCCCTTGTCCAGCTTCACGATCCAGCCGAGGCCAGCTTCCAGGGCATGGATGGTGTCGTCGATCTCGTGGCCATAGAGGGCCATCTTGCATTCCAGGCGCAGGGTGTTGCGGCAACCCAGACCCGCGGGCAGCAAGCCCTTGGGCTTCCCGGCCGCCATGACCGCGTTCCACAGCGTCTCGGTATCTCCGGTGGCGCAGTAGAGCTCGAAGCCATCTTCACCGGTGTAGCCCGTGCGGCTGATGAGGCACTTGACCCCGGCCACCTCGCCGTGGGTGAAGAAGTAGTAGCCGATGGGCTCCAGCGGGGTCTTCGTCAGAGGTTGGAGGATGCTCACGGACAGCGGGCCCTGCAGGGCGATTTGACCAGTGGCGGGGCTTTCGTTCACCACGGTGCAGTCGTAACCTTTGGCGTTCTGCTGCACCCAGGCGAAGTCTTTGTCGGAGTTGCCGGCGTTCACCACCAGCAGGAACTCCTGCTCGCCCTCGCGGTAGACCAGCAGGTCATCCACGAAGGTTCCGTTTTCGTAGAGAAAGGCCGTGTAGTGGACCTGCCCGATGGCCAGCTGCGAGACCGCATTGGGGGTCAAATGCTCCACCAGGGCCAGGGCGCCGGGTCCCTTCACGCGGATCTCGCCCATGTGGCTGACGTCGAAGAGGCCCGCCTTGGTGCGCACCGCCTCATGTTCCGCGAGGATGCCCCCCGGGTACTGCACGGGCATGTCCCAACCGCCGAAATCCACCATCTTGGCGTTCAGGGCGCGGTGGGCGGCGTTCAGCGGCGTCTTCATCAGCTCGGTGGCGGAAGTGGACATGGGAATCTCCAGTGCGAAACCCCAGTCTATCGCCGGGGAACCCAAGGCAGAAGGCCCGGTAATTCCCAGCCCAGGCTCCACAGACCGCCCGGTTCCTCTCTTGGGAGAAGACGCACGGCCAGGGGCAGGACCGCCACGCCGGTCTCCGCCGCACGATCGAGTTCCGCCGCATAGGCGGGATCGATCTCCCGGGCCGCGTCAAAACGATCCACGTCGGTCCGATGGACGAACAGGGCGATGGCCGCCCGGTGGCCTTCGCGCACCATGGCCTGGAGTTCCCGCAGGTGTTTGGTGCCGCGCTCGGTGACCGCATCCGGAAACAGCGCCCAGGCCCCGTCTTTCAAGGTGGTGTTCTTCACTTCGAGGTAGACCTGGCGCCCGTCCCCATCCAAGGCCAGCACGTCGATGCGACTGTTCTCGGCGCCATATTTCACTTCAGTACGAACGCTCTGCAGACCCGGCAGGCCCGGAAGGGCATCCCGCCTGGCAGCTTCGGCCACCACGCGATTCGGCATGCCCGTCTCCACCCCGACCCAGCCGCCGGGGCGTTCCACGGCCAGCCAGGTGAATTTCAGCTTGCGGTCCGGGTTGGCGGCTGGCTCCAGCAGCACCCGATCGCCGGGCTCCCAGCAGGTCTTCATGGAGCCCGTGTTGGTGGTGTGGGCGGTGACGACGGAGCCATCCGCCAGGCGCACATCCGCCAGGAACCGCTTGTACCGCTGGAGCAGCGTGCCTGGCACAAGACCGGTCTTCTCGATCAGAATCATAGCCACTGGGCCAGAATGCGGCCCACGGCCTCCGCCAGATCTGCTGCCACCAGGTCGGCCGCGGTTCCCTCCACCTCGGCCCCATAACCCGTGCGGACCAGGGCCACCCGGCATCCCGCACGACGCCCCGCTTCCAGATCAATGGCCTTGTCACCCACCATCCAGGATCCGCCGAGGTCGAGATCATGCTCCGCTGCCGCCCTCAGCAGCATCCCCGGGTTCGGTTTGCGCTCCGGATGGTCCGCCACGGCATAGTCCCCCTGCCCCTTCTCGTGGTGCGGCGAGGCGTAGATGGCGTCGATGTGGGCGTTTTCCATAGCCAGCAGGGTGCCCATGCGGCTCATGACGGCGGAGAAATCCTGCCAATCGTACTTGCCCCGGCCGATGCCGCTTTGATTGGTGACCACCACCACGGGAATGCCCTTGGCGTTCAACTTCGCCACGGCCCCCGCTGCCCCGGGGATCATCACCAGGCGGTCGGGATCGCTGAGGTAGTCCACCTCTTCATTGAGGGTGCCGTCACGATCGAGGAAGACGGCCGGCCTCATGGATATCTCCTTCCAGTTCAAACAGGGACTGGAGCAGGATGCCAGAGATGGCACACTGTTGGGCCGTTCTGAGGTTCCACCCATGATCGACAAGCGCATCAGCACCGCCCTGGAAGCCGTGAAGGACATCCCTGATGGAGCCCACCTGGCCGTGGGGGGCTTCGGCCTCTGCGGCATCCCCGAGCACCTCATCGCGGCCCTGGCCCGGACCGGGGTGAAGGGTCTCACCTGCTACTCCAACAACGCCGGGGTGGACGATTTTGGCCTGGGCATCCTCCTCGGGAACCACCAGATCCATAAAATGGTCAGCAGCTATGTGGGCGAGAACGCTGAGTTCGCTCGGCAGTTCCTCAGTGGGGAACTGGAGGTCGAGCTGGTGCCCCAAGGCACGCTGGCCGAACGCATGCGGGCGGGGGGCGCGGGCATTCCCGCCTTCTTCACCCCCACCGGCGCGGGAACGAAGGTCGCCGAGGGCAAGGAGACCCGGCCGTTCAACGGGCGGGAATGCGTGCTCGAGGCGGGCATCTTCGCCGACTTCGCCCTGCCTCAAGGATGGGCTCGGTCGCCGAGTTCCTTGGCGTCCTTCTCGGCGCGGTCGAGCACGGCGGTGAGCTCGCGCGCGAGCGACGGGGTGGCCCCACTCTGCCTGGGATAGCGGCCGATCTCGCGCTCGAGCATCTCGCGCAGCGTCGGCACGCTGACGCCCAGCTTCTGCAGCACCGGCACCACAATGCTCTCGTCCTGTTCGAGCAGGGTGGCGAGGAGGTGCGCGTCGTAGACGAGCGGATTGCCGTGGCGGCGCGCGAGGGCGAGCGCGTCGTTGAGAGCATCGGCAGACTTTACGGTCAGGCGGTCGGGGCTGAGCATACGGCTTCGGAACGGGGAGGAGGTAGAGGCGTAGTGCAGAGGGACGAGGGGCGGGACGAGGAACGAGGCACCCCATGGTCCCTCTACGTGCAACTGTGGTGCCGTGCTTCACGCGCCGTTCCGGCATTCTCGTACGCCGTGCGGCGCACGCGGTGCGCCTTGGCGGCAGTGCCTACTCTACAACACGATACTCCCGCCGGATCTTGTTGATCTGTGCGAGGCCCTTCCACTTGGTCGCCCACGGGATCAGTCGCCACACCCACCACAGCGCCCTG